>JAIESI010000377.1 GCA_019746135.1 Xanthobacteraceae bacterium | reverse complement strand
GATCCTCAGGGGTTGGAAGGTCGTGGAAAACCAATCCTAACCTCCCGACCACCCGCCGACCCTGCATAGGATCTACGAGATTTGTGACGCTGGAGAGAGCGTGCCTCACGCCTCCGGAATGACGGGCAGCATCACATAGGCGTGCCGTCCCGGCCCCGCGTGCAGCGTCACGTCGCCGCCGAACACCGACGCCGGCCGGTCGCGCGGATCGTCGTGGCGGAACGGGCCGACGCCGGTGAACGTGCCGAGCGTCTTCAAGCCGCCGCCACCGCCGCCCGGATACACGTAATCGCGGCCGCGCACCGACAGCGCGAGGCGGTAGCCCGCCGGCACGACGATGCAGGTCGGCCAGACCTCGACGTCGCACTCGACGATCTCGCCCTTCTTGAGCTTCTGCTCTTCGTCGTGGGTGTGATACGGCCGGTAGGGCAGGGTGAGCTTCTTGTCGAGCTTCCTGTGCGACACGCGCAGCCAGCCCTGCGCCAGCGGCGTGTGCGGATCGAGCGCGCCCTGGAACGTCAGCTCCTTCATGTCCGGCGAGAACGCGCGCACCACGAGGAAAAGGTCGGCATCCTCGGTCGCCGATGACACCCAGAGCTTGGCGGCAATGGGGCCGGTGATCTCCGTGTCCCGCTTGAGCGGCTCGGTCATGAAGGTGACGCCGTCGCCGAGCCCCTTGTAGGTGACGCTCGCCCTCTTCGCCTGCCGCTTGGTGGACATCGTGAAGGTCGCGGGATCGAGGAAGAACTTGGTCCATTTCGTCCGCTTCAGCGGCCATTCCTTCTCGTGCCGCTCGACGAACTTGTCCGGGTGGCGGACCTGCAGCAGCACCTTGGGCTGCTTGTCCCAGCCGGTCTTCTCGCCCTTCAGGAAGTGGCCGAAGAACTGCTTCTGCAGGGCGACGCCATAGTCGGTATAGAAATGCGTCCAGTGCTCGAGGCCGTGCGCCTCGAGCCACTTCTGTTTCGAGGCCGCGCGCACGAAGCCCTCGAAATTGCCGCGCGGGTGCAGGCCCTGGCCGCCCCAGTTGGCGGCTGAGAACAGCGGCACCTTGACCTTGGACCAGTCCGGCATGCGCGACTGCCAGTAGTCGTCGGTGTCGAGCTTCCGCGCGAGGCAGTCCTCGTAAAAATTCCGCCGGTTGGCGCCGAGCTCCTCGTCGGTCAGCTCCAGCGGCCCGGACACCCAGTCTCCGGTCATGCGGCTCCGAAAGCCGCGCGAGCCGCGGCCGTGCTGCAGCGTATAGACTTGGTTCTCCGACCAGCCCTTGGTGAA
This sequence comes from Xanthobacteraceae bacterium, assembly GCA_019746135.1. Classification (GTDB taxonomy): domain Bacteria; phylum Pseudomonadota; class Alphaproteobacteria; order Rhizobiales; family Xanthobacteraceae; genus Z2-YC6860. The sequence continues at coordinate 24,185 of JAIESI010000377.1, read as the reverse complement.
GCCGTTGCAGAAGATGCCGCCGTGATGCGCCATGTCGCGGTAGAAGTCGGCCGCGCCCTCCCAGAGGCAGATCGCGGCGAGGTGCTTGGGCTGCAGCGCCGCGCACTGCCACTGGTTCTCGGCATAGTAGGAGATGCCGTTGAGCCCGACCTTGCCGTTCGACCACGGCTGCGTGCCGGCCCATTCGACGCATTGCGCGAGGTCGAGCGCCTCCTGCAGCGACCAGATGTCGATCACGCCCGGCGAGCGGCCGGCGCCGCGGCTGTCGACGCGGATGCAGACATAGCCGTCCGGCACCCACTTCTCGGGATCGACCACCTCCCAGCACTGGTACTTGTTGGTCGAGCCGGTCGGCACGTCCGGGCGGATCTCGCACATGCGCTGCCATTGCTCATGATAGAGATCGTCGAAGTGCAGCCACTTGCCGTAGGGGCCCATCGTCATGATCACCGGATAGCGGCCGGCCTTGATCGGACGGTAGATATCGCAGCGCAGTACGACGCCGTCGTCCATCGGGATCGGCAGGTCCCAGTCGATCCGCATGCCGTCGCGGATTTCGCTCACTTCCCGATAGCTCATCTCGTTTCCTCCGCCGCGCTTATTGCTGGTTGTTGCCCCAATCGTTCCCGCTCGCGCGGGCGTTGTCCAGAGGCCCGGCACGCGGCTTGCAGCGGCGGAAGCGCTCAGACAAGATATGCGGAGCACCGGCCCGAAATTCAGGATACATCGACGATTCCACAGAGAGGTCCGACCATGCGCCTTCGCTTGCCGCTCGCATTCGCCGCCGTCGTGATGTCCATCGCCCCCTTTGCGGTCGAGGCGCAGGCGCAAGGCGCCGTGACCTTCTCGCTCGACTTCCGCGCGCTCGGCCGGCACGCCGCCTGGTACGTCGCGCTGGAGAAGGGCTACTACAAGCAGGCCGGGCTCGACGTCACCATCATCCCGAGCCAGGGCACGGCGCAGGCGATCCAGAGCGTGGAGAGCAAGGCCGCGCAGTTCGCCTTCTCTGATGTCGCGGGGCTGGTTGCGGCGCGCGCCAACAGCGGCGCGACCGCGAAGATGATCGCGGTGATCTACCAGAAGGCGCCCTATGCGATCTTCTCGCTGCGCTCGGGCGCCAACGTCTCGAAGCCGGAGCAGCTCGAGAACCTGGAGATCGCAAGCGGCGCGGGAAGCTTCACCCAGAAGGTGGTCGAAGCCTACATGAAGTCCAAGGGCCTGAAGCCCGAGACGGTGAAGTGGACCAACATCGACCCGGCGGCCCGCGTCGGCATGCTGGCGGCCAAGAAAATCCCGGCGATCGAGACCTTCGCCATGTCGATGCCGGGCGTGGTGAAGGCGGTCGGCGGCGCGGATGCGCAGATTTTCCTCCTCGCCAACAACGGGCTGCAGCTTTACTCGAACGGCATTCTGGTGCGCGAGGACTATCTGAAGTCCGAGCCCGACAAGGTGAAAGGCTTCGTCAAGGCGTCGCTGCAGGGCTGGAACGACACCATCGCCAACCCGAAGGAAGCCGCCGACATCGTCATGAAGCACATCAAGGGCCTCGACGCCGAGGTGGCGCTGCAGGAGATCATCATCGTCAACGCGCTGGTCTCGACGCCCGACACCAAGGCCAAGGGCCTCGGCACCATCGACGCCAAGCTGATGGGCGACAGCGTCGATCTGATTGCCAGGAACACCGGCGCGGACGGCAAGGTCGCGGCGAAGGATGTCTACGACACCAGTGCGCTGCCCAATCCGCCGGTCAAATAAGCGCCAGGCGGCTCCCGGATGACGCAGGCTTCGAGCGCGGGCGAGGGCGCGTCCGCCAACTCCTTCGGCGTGCTCGACGACGTCGGCAAGACGTTTCCCGGCTCATCCCGCGGTGCGCCCGAGGTCGTGGCGCTGGAGCGCGTCACCTATTCTTTCAAGCAAGGCGAGCTCGTCTCGCTGCTCGGCCCGAGCGGCTGCGGCAAGACCACCTTGCTGCGGATTCTCGCCGGAATGACCGCTGCGAGCAGCGGCCGCGTCGAGGTACGCGGCCGCGTGGTGACCGGGCCGCAGGAGGACTTCGGCTTCGTGTTCCAGACGCCGAACCTGCTGCCGTGGCGCACCGTGCTCGCCAATGTGCTGTTCCCGATGGAGATCGCCGGCAAGAACGACGCGGCGGCGAAAAAGCGCGCGCTGGAATTGCTGGAGCTCGTCGGGCTTGCGGCCTTCGCCAAAAGCCGGCCGCACCAGCTCTCCGGCGGCATGAAGCAGCGCGTCGCGCTCTGCCGCGCGCTGGTGCCGCAGCCGTCGCTGCTCTTGATGGACGAGCCGTTCGGCGCGCTCGACGAGCTGACGCGGATGGAGATGCAGGACCTCCTGCTCGACATCCGCCGCGTGGCGGGGACGACGGTGGTGTTCGTCACCCACAGCATTTCCGAGGCGATTTATCTCGCCGACGAGGTGCTGGTGTTCAGCAAGCGGCCCGGCCGGGTGATCGACCGGATCAGGACCGAGCTCGCCTATCCGCGCAGGCCGGAGCTGCGCTACACGCCGGAGTTCACCGCGCTGGAGCACCGCGCCGGCGCGGGGCTTGGCGTGGTGCATGCGCGGGGCGCGCCATGAGCGACAGCCGCCTGGTCCGCGTCCTGCTTCCGGTGATCGGCCTCGTGCTGCTGATCCTGCTTTGGCATTTCTATGTGGTCGCCTTCGACGTCGCCCCCGCGGTGCTGCCGAAGCCCGCGCTGGTGCTCGACGCCACGCTTGCCAACTGGCGGCTGATCGTGTCGGAGGGCTGGATCACGCTGCTGGAAAGCCTTTACGGCTTCGTCCTCGCCTTCGTGCTCGGCGTGCCGCTCGCGGTCGCCATCGCCGGCTCGCGCACGCTCAACCTGATGTTCTATCCGCTCCTGATCGCGACCCAGTCGCTGCCCAAGGTCGCGCTCGCGCCGCTCATCCTGGTGTGGCTCGGCACCGGCATCGAATCGAAGCTCGCGATCGCGTGGCTGGTGGCGTTCTTTCCGATCGTCGTCGACACCGCGACCGGCTTGCGCAACACGCCCGCCGAGTTTCTCGACCTCGCCACGGCGGTGCGCGCCAACGCGCTGCAGACGTTCTGGAAGATCCGCTTTCCCGCGGCGCTGCCGTTCGTGATTTCCGGCTCGAAGGTGGCGATCACGCTCGCGGTGATCGGCGCGGTGATCGGCGAGTTCATCGGCTCGAACGAGGGCCTGGGCAATCTGCTGCTGGTCGCGAATTCGCAGGTGAATATCCCGCTCGCCTTCGCCTGCCTGATCGGGCTCGCCGTGATCGGCATCGGGCTTTATGCGGCGGTGGTGGCGGTCGAGCTGGCGCTGAAGCCGTGGTTTGGGACCACGGCACATTGACCCAATGCGGTCATTCCGGGGCCGCGCGAAGCGCGGAGCCCGGAATCCAGAGCCACACGCCGGATTTCCGCCGCGCCCCGGAATGACCGGGGCGCGAAGGTTACGCCCGCCTGCTCTCGGCCTGGATCCGGTTGACGTGCAGGGTGCGGCTTTCGTGGTCGCGCATCAGATCGTCGACGCCCCAGCTCAGGTCCTTGTTGCGCCGCTCGTCGCGCGGCTTGAGCTGGTCGGAGATGTAGGAGCCGTCCTGCTGGCCCTGCTTGACCATACCCGCGCCGAACGCGCCCTGCTGCCGCTGATACTGCGCCAGCCCCGCGTCGATGCCATGCGCGGCGATGGCGTCGGCGAGGCATTCGGCGTCCATCGCGCATTTGGTGGTGCCTGCGCCCGGATGCGGCCGCACGGTGAAGGCCGCGTCGCCCAGAAGCGCCACGCGGCCGAACACGATCCGCGGCGAGGCCAGGTCGAAGATCGCCTGGAAGAATGGCCGGGGATCGCGCTCGAAGATCTCCGCCACCTGCGGCGCGACCAGCGCGCGCGCCTGCGCCTTGGCCCAGGCGATCACGTCGGGGCGCAGGAGCGGCGGCGGGATCGAGGTGCCGTGGCATTTGCCGGTGGCGTCGGTGCAGAAATCGGCGAGTCGCTCCGGCGCGGTCGGCCGGTACCAGACGATGTTGTAGGCCCGCTGGCCGGGCTGGGTCTCGTTGTCGCTGCCCGGCACCGGATAGGCGAGGAACAGCTCGCCCGGCGGCAGGCAGTAGGTGTAGTTGGCGACGAGCTCGGCGCGGATCGGCTCGGGGATGTCGCGCTCGTCGAGCTTGGCGCGCCACGCGACATAGCCGGCATAGTCCGGCTGCAGCCCCGGCAGGAACAGCTCGCGCACGGTCGAGCGTCCGCCGTCCGCGCCAATGAGCAGATCGCCGCGCTCGCGCGTGCGGTCGGCGAAGCTCGCCGTGACGCCGTTTGCGTCCTGCTCGACGCGAACCAGCGACTTGCCGAGGTGATAGGTCTCGTCCGGGATGCAGTCGCGCAGCGAGCGGAACACGCGGCCCCACGAGCTCATCACGCGCACAGTGTCGCGCCTCTCGTAGGTTCGGCCGGTCTTGTCGAGAAACACCACGCTGTTGACGCGGATGCCCATCGAGTCGTCGAACGGGATGCCGAGCCGCTTCGTCACCGCATGCAATTGCGGATGCGTGCTGATGCCGGCGCCGCGGCCTGCGAGCTCGTCCGGATTGCGCTCGAACACCTGCGCGTCCCAGCCGATGCTGCGCAGCATGTTGGCGGCGAACAACCCGCCGACCGATCCGCCGATGATGAGGGCGCGCTGCTTCGTCATCCGATCCCGCCTACTTGGTGATCCGGTCGAGCTCGGCCACGTCGTCAGCCGAGAGCTTGGCGCTGCCGGCACGCACGTTCAGCTCGACCTGCTCCGGCGTCATCGCACCGGCGATCACGCTCGCGGTGACCGGCCTCGCCAGCAGCCAGCCGAACGCGATGTCGAGCATGCTGCGCCCGGTCCGTGCCGCGAAGTCGCGCAGCCGGTCTGCCATGCCCCAGTTCCGCTCGTTGATGACCTCGGTGGCGTGGTGGCTGCTGTAGGCGAGCCGGGCGTCCTTTGGCAGCGGCTTGCCGCGAAGATATTTGCCGCTGAGGAAGCCGCCGGCAAGCGGCGCATAGGGCAGCAGTGTCATCCCGCGCTTGCGCATCAGCGGCAGGAGGTCGCGCTCGATCTTGCGCACCAGCAGGCTGTATTCGTCCTGGCAGGTGGCGAATGCGGCGGTGCCGGTGCGGGCAGAGGTGTCGAGCGCGGCCGAAATCTGACCGGCCGCGAAGTTCGAGCAGCCGATCGCGCGCACCTTGCCGTCGCGGACCAGCTGGTCGAGCGCCTGCAGCGTCTCTTCGATCGGCGTATCGGGATCCGGGTAGTGGACCTGGTAGAGGTCGATATGGTCGGTGCGCAGCCTTTTGAGGCTGGCTTCGACGGTGCGGACAATGGTCCGCCGCGACGCGCCGCTCGGATGGCCCCACCCGAACTTGGTGGCGATCACCACCTGGGCGCGGCGCTTGCCGATCGCCTCGCCGAGGAAGGACTCCGAGGTGCCGTTGCCGTAGACATCGGCGGTGTCGAACAGCGTGATCCCGAGATCGATGGCGCGGTCGACCACGGCGCGGGCAACGGCGACGTCATGGATGCGGCGGCCGAAGTTGTTGCAGCCGACGCCGACGACCGAGACCTCGATGTTGGTTTGACCGAGCTTGCGCTTTTCCACTATTGCGACCGTTCAAGCCCCAAAATCTTCCTTGCCTCGTCCGGCGTCGCCACCTCGCGGTTGAGACTTTGCGCGATGCCGACCATCTTCTCGACCAGCATCGCATTGCTCTTCGCGAATTCGCCCGGCCGGATATAGGGGTTGTCCTCGTAGCCGACGCGCACATGGCCGCCGAGCGCCACCGCCAGCGACAGGATCGACCACTGCTTCTCCGGGTTCATCACGCTGACGTTCCAGATCGTGTCCGGCGGCAGGTTGTCGACGAAGAACTGCAACGCCCGTTCGGTCGGCGGCATCCAGGTGCCGCCCGGCCAGCCGATGAACAGCGTCACATAGGTCTTCTTCTGCAGGTAGCCGGCCTTGCGCACGAAATCGAGGTGCCAGAACGCGCCGGTCTGGAAGCACTCGCATTCGAGCTTGACCTTGTGCTCCTCGGCGGCCTTGGCATAGGCGATCAGCTCCTCGACCGGATGGATCGCCATCATTCGCTTCGGCGGCAACGTCGGCACCGGCTGGAAATATTCGTCGTGGGCGTTGAAGGCCACCGCCATCATGTCGGGGCCGAGCTTCATCAGCTCGATCTTCTCCTCGATGCGCGCGGAGGCGACGCCGTACTGCATGATCGGGTCGACCTTGCTCATGATCTGTTCGTGCAGTTTCTTCCAGTCGGCGTGATGGATTTTCGAGACCATCTTGCCGTCGGCCTGGAACGTCTCCTCCAGCGTGCGGCGGCCGTGGATGTGGGCGATCGCAGCGCCGGCCTTCACCGCATCGACATATTGCTGCGTCACGCCGGGGATATCCTCCTGCACCGGACACAGGTTGTTGTGCGGGTAGGACGTGCGCGAGTCGCCGGCGACGGTGATGATCAGCTTTTCCATGACGTTTCCTCGGTTTCTCCCTGGCTCCGCCGTCATGGCCGGGCTTGACCCGGCCATCCCGCTTGGGCTGCCGACAGTGGCTCCCCAAGCGAGATGCGCGGGTGAAGCCCGCGCATGACACCGTTCGTGTGGCTAACTCACTGCCTCGATCTTTCCACTCTTTGCCGATCGTACCACGGCGTCGAACACCGACATGCCGTGCAGCACCTGGTCGATGTCGACCGGATAGGGCCGCCTCTCGGCGATGCAGCGGCCGAACGCGACCAGTTCGGCGTTGAGCATGTCGAAGCTTTCGCTGTCGATGGTCTCGTCCGGCGGCGCGGTGACCGGGCCCGTGGGCGCCACCGTCGAGACCGGCACGAAGCGGAAGCGCGCCAGGTTGGGCTTTGAAAACTCGGCGAGGCCTTTGGTGCCGAACAGCGTAAAGCACAGCGTCGTCGCGGTTGCGACCGAGCAGAACAGGAGCCCGGTCGCGCCGCTCTTGAAACGCAGCATGATGTTGGTGGTGTCGTCGGACGGGCTGCCGGGAATGTAGCGCCCGGTGGTCACCAGCACGTCCTTCACCGGGCCTCCAAACTCGATCATGTGGTCGATGGAATGCACGCCCACCGCGGTGATCGCGCCGCCCGGCGCCTCGTCGGGCTGGGCGCGCCAGTTGTCGGCGGCGATGAATTGGCCGGTCGAGGTGGTGTGGGAAGCCACCATCGACATCACCTCGCCGAGCTGGCCCGCAGCGAGGCGCTTGCGGATTTCCACCACGGAGGGATGAAAACGCCGGTTGAAGCCCACCGCCAGCACGATGCCGGCCTTCTTGGCGGCCGCGACCGCCTGCTCGGCGCTCGGCCGGTCGAGCGTCAGCGGCTTCTCGCAATGGATGTGCTTGCCGGCCGCGGTTGCTGCCATCACCTGCTCGGCATGCAGGCTGTGCGGGGTGGCGAGAACGACGGCGTCGATGGACGGGTCCGAAAGAACGTCCTCGAAGCGGTCGCGCAGCGGGATGTTTCTCTCCCGGCAGAAATCCTCGGCGCTGGCGCGGGTGCGCGTGTGCGCCGCGACGAACCGGATGGCGTCGGTCTTGCCGTGCACGGCATTGACCAGCGAGCGGCCCCACCGGCCGAGCCCGATGATGGCGGCGCGCACGGTCATGCTTTTGGAATCACCGGCAGCAGCACGTACGGCTGGCGCTTGCCGCTGAAATGCAGCGTGTTCTTGCCGCCGAAGATCATCGGCGGACGGTCGTGCGGATTGGTGTGGGTGAATGGGCCGACGCCCTTCATCGAATAGGGCGCGTGCGGAAGTGCCACATCCATGCCGTCCACCTCGTAGTCCTTGCCGCGGACCGAGACCGCGAGCCGATAGCCCTTCGGCACGACGATCGAGGTCGGCAGGATCTCGATGTCGAGCTCGACCGGCTCGCCGGGCTGCAGCGGCTGGATTTCGTCGTGGGTGTGATAGGGCCGGTAGGGCCTGGTCTCCTTCGGATCGAGCTTCCTGTGCGAGGCGCGCAGCCAGCCGAGGCCCACCGGCACCCGCGGATCGTTCGAGCCGACGAAGGTGACCTCCTTGCCGTTCGGCTCGAACAGCCGCAGCACCAGGAACAGGTCGGCGTCGGTCGTGTCCGACGACACCCAGAGTTTCACGGCAACAGGCCCGGTGATCTCCATCGCCTCGGTGAACGCCTCGGTGCAGAAGGTCACGCCGTCGCTCTGGGTGTCGTAAGTGAGCGTCGCCTCTTCGGTCCGCGGCGTGGTGTCGAGCTCGCGGTCCGGATGCAGGAAGAACTTGGTCCATTGCGTGCGCGCCAGCGGCCATTCGTTTTCCGCGCGCGGCACGAACTTCTCGCCGGGATGGCGGACGTTCAGCAGCACCTTCGGCTGCTTGTCCCAGCCGTTGTCGAGGCCCTTGAGGAAGTGGTCGAAGAACTTCTTCTGCAGCGCCTGGCCGTAGTTCGCGTAGAACAGCGTGAAGTGCGTGTCGCCGTGCACCTCGAGCCACTTCTGCTTCGAGCCCGCGCGCAGGAAGCCCTCGAAATTGCCGCGCGGGTGCAGCCCCATGCCGCCCCAGTTGGCGGCGGAGAACAGCGGCGTCTCGATGTCCTCGAACTTCGGCAGCCGCGCCTTGTGATAGTCGTCGATCAGGCGATGGCGCAGCGCGTCGCCGTCGCAGTCGGCGCGGTTCTTCCTCAACTGCTCGTCGGACATGGTCTCGGGCCCGGCCACCGGCTCGCCGGTGACGGCGCTCTTGGACCCTCGGTCGCCGACGCCGTGCTGCACGGCGGTCACCTGGCGCGGATACCAGCTCGAGTAGAAGTCGGAGAGGATGCCGCCGTGGCGGCAGAGCTCGCGGTAGTAGTCCGACGAGCCCTCCCAGATGCACAGCGCCGCGAGGTGTTTTGGCTTCAGCGGCGCGGCCTGCCACTGGTTCATCGAATAATACGAGATGCCGTGCAGGCCGACCTTGCCGTTCGACCACGGCTGCACGCCGGCCCAGTCGACGCAGAGCGCGATGTCTTTGGCCTCGCGCGGCGACCAGACCTCCAGGCGGCCCGGCGAACGGCCCGCGCCACGGCTGTCCACGCGCACCAGCACATAGCCGTCCGGCACCCATTTCTCGGGATCGAACAGCTCCCAGTTCTGGTATTTGTTGCTGGAGCCCTGGAGCACCTCCGGCGCGGATTTGACGATCCGCATCCACTGGCTCTTGTAGCCCTCCTGCATCGCCAGCCCCTTGGCATAGGGGCCATAGCTCATGATCACGGGATATTGGCCGTCGGCGACCGGCCGGAACACGTCCGCGCGGAGCGCAATGCCGTCATCCATCCCGATCGGGGCATCCCAATCGATCTTCATTCCATCGCGGATTTCGGATTTCATGTGCGACGCTGTTACTGTCGGTTGCTTTTCTCGCGAGCGGCGGGAACGCTAACACTGAAGCCGGGAGCGACGAAAGAGCATGTTCCGCAACGCTGCCATCATCGGGGTAGGGCAGTCCGCCTATACGCGCCGGCCGGAGCCGGGCCAGACCACGCTTACCTTCATGCGCGACGCGGTGGTGGCGGCGCTGAAGGATGCGCAACTGTCGGCAAAGGACATCCAGGGTTTTGCCGTCGCCTCGTTCTCGCTGGCGCCGGACGCGGCGGTGGACCTTGCCTGGAAGCTCGGGCTGTCGCTGCGCTGGATCATGCAGGACACCAATGGCGGCTCGTCGGCGATGAACATGCTCGGCCACGCCTTGCGCGGCGTCGAGGCCGGCGCGGCCGAGACCATCCTGGTGCTGGGCGGCGACGCCACCGGGCTTGCCGGCTACGGCAAGGTCGCGGCGAACTTCAACACCGCGACGCAGAAGCATCTTGCGCCCTTGGGACACGGCGGACCGAACGGCGTCTATGCGCTGGTCGCGAGCCGGCAGATCAGGAAATACGGCCTGCAGAAATCCGACTACGGCCACATCGCCGTCGCCCAGCGCGCCTGGGCGGCGAACAACCCTTACGCGGTCTATCGCACGCCGCTGACCATGGACGAGTATCTTGCCGCACCCATGGTGGCCGAGCCGCTCTGCCGCTACGACTGCGTGCCGGTGATCGCCGGCGCCCAGGCGATGATCGTCGCCAACCCGGGCCGCGCACCCAAGGGCAGGCCGGGCGTGCGCGTGCGCGCGCATCGCGGCAGCTTCAACTACGACAACCAGGAGGGCGACGGGCTTGCCACCGGCATCAGCACGTTCGCCAAGGACCTGTGGCGCGACGCGCATGTGCAGCCGGGCGACGTCGACCTGGCCAGCATCTACGACGACTATCCGACCATGGTGCTGGCGCAGGCGAGCGACCTCGGCCTCGTGCCCGGCGGCGATCTCGCCCGGTTCTGCCGCGCGACCATCGGCGAGCAGCGCTTTCCGCTGAACACCTGGGGCGGCATGCTGTCCGCGGGCCAGCCCGGCGGCTTTGCCGGCGGCCTCAACGGCATCACCGAGGCGGTGCTGCAATTGCAGCATCGCGCCGGCGGGCGGCAGGTGAAGGGCGCGCGGCTTGCGGTCGCGACCGGCTACGGCATGACGATGTATCGCTATGGCGGCACCGCCGCGGCGGCAATCCTGGAGCGGGTGGAATGAGAATTTGCCTTCTTGTCCCGGGCGCAATGCGGCGCGCAGCACTACAAGCGCGTGCACGCGCTTGTGGTGCGAAGTGCTGCATTGCAGACCCGGGACCGTTCCGCATTCGGAATTTGGAGTGGCCCCGGATCAGCCATAGCGAGTCGCGTCCGGGACACGTGCGGATGGAGCAGTGCTTATGACGGCTGGCGTAACGATCTGGCGTTGCGTGAACTGCCGCACCGGATTTTTCCCGGAGCGGCTGCTTTGCGCGCGCTGTCATGGTGACAAGTTCGAGACCGACACCGTGGCGGAAGCCACCGTCGAGGAAGTTTCGGTCATCCATCACATGATCGGGCAGGAGAACTGGCAGCCCAGGCGGATCGCCAGCGTCCGCACGTCCGACGGCCAGCGCATCACCGTAGGCCTGCGCGACGCATCGGGACCGGGCGCAACGGTCGAGCTGTTCCAGGAGGAGCAGGCGCCGTTCGGCCGCGCCAAGCCTTAAGAGCAAGCCTTAAGAGCAAGCCTTAAGGGGAAGCCTTAGGAGCAAGCCTTAGGAGCAAGCCTTAAGAGCAAGGGGCGGCCTGATTGCGAGGGACCGCCGCGCTTGGCAGTATCGTCTCCCGGGAAGGAGCGGCCATGACGGACTACTGGGTCAGCAAGCTGTTCTTCGACCTGCAGCAGAATCCGGACCTTGCGGCTGAGTACCGCAAGGATATGGCGGCGGTGATCGGCCGTTACGAGATCAAGCCGGACGTCCGCAAGGCGCTGCTGGAGGACGACGTCGGCGCCATCGCGCCGCTGGTCAACGCCTACCTGCTGCGCTTCTACTTCCAGATCCGCGGCATGCCGGAGCCTGAATTCATCGCGCGCCTGCACAAGCTTCGGCAGAATTCACAGGAGAAGCCGGCTCATGGCTGAGCTTGTAGGCGTCTTCGCCGCCAGCCACGGGCCGCTGATCGCCCGCGAGTGGGAGAACATGCCGCGGGATCACCGCGACAAGCTCGAAGCGGCCTTCGACGAGATCGGGCGCCGGCTCGACGCCTGCAAGCCCGACGTCCTCGTCGTCGTGTCGCCCGACCACTGGGTCAACTTCTTCATCAACAACCTGCCGGCGGTGTGCATCGGCATCGGCGAGGAGCACGACGGTCCGCCCGAGCCGTTCATGAAGAAGGTCTATCCGCATCAGCGGCTGAAGGGCCATGCGGGCCTCGGACGGCACCTGCTGCAGACCGCGCTCGACAACGATTTCGAGCCCGCGCTGTCGCACCGGCTCAAGCTCGATCACGGCACCTGCATCCCGCTCTGGCGCATCGGCGTGAGCCCCGAGCTTCCGCTGGTGCCGATCCTGGTCAACGATCTCGAAGCGCCGATGCCGAGCATCCGGCGCTGCTTCGCCTGGGGACGGCTGCTGCGCCGCGCGATCGAGAGCTATGCGGAGCCGCTGCGGGTCGCGGTGCTCGGCACCGGTGGCCTGAGCCATTCGATCGGCGAGCCGACCATGGGCTGGATCGACGAGAAGTTCGACCACGAATGCATCGGGCATTTCGAGAACGGCGACGAAAGCCGGCTCGACGCGTTTCTTACGCGCGAGCTGCCGCGCACCGGCAACGGCGCGCACGAAATGCGCGACTGGGTGATCGCGCACGGCGCGGCCGGCAGCAAAGGCTTCGAGCTGATCGACTACTTCCCGAGCCCGGAGACGCTGGTCGGTGCGGGCTTCGCGTCGTGGAAGCTGGCCTGAGACTGACGCTTTGAAATTGCGTCCGCCGCCCCTCCGCACGGGACGGGCGGCGGCGCAGTCTGCGCTACCGCATCGAAATCGTCATGCCGCCGAGATTGAGGTTGGCCTCGAGGCCGGCCTTGACCGCGCGCACCTCGAGAATGACGCCCTTTTCGTTCTGCAGGCGCGCGGTGCCGACGCCGCCGATCACGGCGACGCCCGCCCCGACCCCCGTATAGGTCCCGACGATGTCCGACGCTCGGCGCATGTTGCGGGCAACACCCCGGACTTCCGTCACGGATGCGCCGATGGTGCCAAGCCGGACGCCGCCGGTGCTGAGCCGATAGCTCCGGCCCTTGAAGTTCAGGACGCCCGAGCCGCCGCCGACCCCGACGATGAATCCGGCGCTGCCGACGCTGAAACGGACCGTGCCGGTATCCGCATAGGACGGCGTGGGCGCGCTGCCCAGCAGGACGGCGCCCGCAATCAGGGCAGCACCGACTTTCGACGCACGAACGATATTGAACATCAAGGCCTCCCAGTTTGCTCTTCGCTCGAATGAATGGACATCGTTGGAGAGCAGACAACGGAGGTTGCCGGCCCCAGCCGCGCTAGTTCACCACGCCGCAGGCGCAATGTCACCGCACAACAGCCGGGCGGAAATGGCACCTTGGTATAAGTTCGCAGCAAAATCACCGTGCGATTTAGCCCGATACCGCCGGTCCAGCCTATTTTGTGTTCTTCCGCCCGGCGGCCTCGTCCACTGCGTGCTGCATCGCGTCGCCGTGCGGCTTGGGACTGTCGCCGGACGGATAGGGCTCCTCGCGTGCGGGCTCGGTGCCGCCCTTGGCGGGCTCCTCGTCCTGCGCGTCCGGAGGTCGTTGGCCGGGCTTTGCGACGGCGTTCATCGGCTGTCTCCCTGATTGCCGGAAGACAACGCGGCGCGCGCCGATGGCGTTCCTTCAGCCGGCTTTCTTCAGCGCCGCCGCCTCGTCGAGCACGCGCCGCGCGGCGTTTGCCATCGCCACGTCGATCATCTTGCCGTCGACGGTGGTGGAAGCGCTGCCTTGCGCCAGCGCCTTCTCGAACGCCTCCAGCACGCGGGTGTAGTAGTCGAGCTCCTTCTGGCTCGGCGCGTAGAGGCGGTTGCACGGCTCGATCTGCGAGGGATGAATGAGCTTGCGCCCGCGATAACCCAGCCGCCGCGACAGCGCGGTGTCCTGCTCGAAGCCTTCCGGATCGCGCACGTTGGAGAACACGCCGTCGAGCGGCGTGTCGAAGCGCGCGGCGCGGGCGCAGAGCAGCGTGTGGCAGCGCGCGTGCATCATCTCCGGCCCGTCGATCGACCAGACGCAGCCGAGATCGGTGTTGAGGTCGCCGTCCTGCGCGCCGCCGAAGGTGAGCGAGGCGACGCGGGCCGCGCCGAGCGACATGTCATAGGCGTTGAGCACGCCCTTGGCGCTTTCGATCGAGAGCACGAGCCGGGTCGTGCCGGCAGCCAGCCCGCGCGTCTTCTCCAGCGCCGAGATCATCTGGTCCCAGCGGATCACCTCGTCCTTCGATTCGACCTTGGGCAGGAACACGCCGACGACGCCTTTGACGCCGATCACCGCGTCGAGGTCGGCCTCGGCCATGCCGGTCTCGAGGCCGTTGGTGCGGACCCAGACGCGCTCGCCCGCAACCTTCGGCGCATAGGCCTTCACGCCGGCGCGCGCGTTGTCCTTTTCCGGCACCGGCACGGAGTCTTCCAGATCGAAGATGAAGGCGTCGGAGGCAAGCCCGAGCGCCTTTTCCAGGAATTTTTCGCGGTTGGCGGGGACGTAGAGAAAGCTGCGGGGCAGGGGCATAAGAAGTCCTATCGGCTTGTCATCACCGGGCTTGTCCCGGTGATCTCGCTGAGGTTGGCACGAGCGTGCCCGGTGAATCGAGATCGCCGGGCATAGCTGAGCGGAGCGACGCCGTCGTTCGGACGGCTATGGCCCGGCGATGATAGCAGGGGGGCTATTCCGCCGCCGTCATCTTCGGCTGTGCGGGCGTGGCGAGCTTCGTCACGCCGCTCGCCACCAGCGCCTTGATCGCTGTGTCATCATAGCCGAGCTCGGTCAGGATCGCCTGCGAATGCTCGCCGAGCATCGGCGAGGGCCGCGGCACGCCGGGGCCGTCGTGGTCGAACAGCACCGGGTTGCGCGTCACCTTCATGGTGCCCAGCCGCGGATGCTCGACGCTGGTCACGACGTTCCGCGCCACGATCTGCGGGTGCTCGAACACCTCCTTGAAGTTGTTCACCTTGGCGCAGGGCACGCCGGCCTCCATCAGGCCTTTTTCCAGCTCATCCGAGTTCATCCGGCGCACCGCGGGCTCGACCAGCGCCAAGAGCGGCGTTTCGTTGGCTTTGCGCTGCGCATAGGTGGCAAAGCGCGGGTCGGTCAGATGCTGCTCGAGGCCGATCAGCCGCATGAACTTCTCGAACAGCATGGTGTTCGGCGTGCCGATCGCGACGTAGCGCCTGTCGCTGGTCTCGAACAGCTGGTAGGGCGCGGTGAGGCGGTGCTTGTTGCCCATCGGCTGCGGCACCTGCCCGGTTTCGAGAAACTCCGCCGCCTCCCAGGCCGCGGCGGCGATCGAGGCCTCCACCAGCGACACGTCGGCGATGCGGCCTTCGCCGGTCCGCGCCGCGCCGACCAGCGACGCCAGCGTCGCGTAGGTCGCAAACAGCGCGCCGAACACATCCGCGGTCTGCACGCCCGGCCGCACCGGCATCTGGCCGGGCTCGCCGGTCACCGACAGCGGGCCGGAGAACGCCTCGATGATCAGGTTGACGCCGGCTCTACGGCGGTCCGGCCCGGTCTGGCCGAAGCCCGACACCGACGTGTAGATGATCTTCGGGTTGACGGCTTTGAGGGCTTCCGCGCCGAGCCCCATCTTCTCCAGCGCGCCGGGCCGATTGGCCTCGACGAACACGTCCGACTTCGCCGCGAGCTTGCGCATGATCTCCTGCGCCTCGGGGCGCTTGAGGTCGAGCACCAGGCTCCGCTTGTTGCGGTTGAGCGCGGTGAAGCTCACGCTCTCGCCGTTTCGGATCGGCGGCGTGGCGCGGCCCATGTCGCCCTGCGGCGGCTCGATCTTGACGACGTCGGCGCCCATGTCGGCCAGCAGCGTGCCACACAGGGGACCGGCGATGAAGTTGGCGAGTTCGATGACGCGAATTCCGGCGAGCGGTTTTGCCATTTCTATTTCACCACGACTGCGGCCGTTTTCATCGGGCCGTCATGCCCCGCCATAGTCGTCCGAAGGACGGCGTCGCTTCGCTCGCCTATGGCGGGGCATCCAGTGCGTAACATGCTGACGATGACCGGCTCTTGGCAAGACTGGATCGCCCGCTTTCGCGGGCGATGACGGCTGTGTTTCAGGCGACAGCGGATTCGGCGATTGCGGCGGTTCTAGCGCGGCGCGTTGGCCTTATTGAATCTTCAGCCCGGCCTTGTCGATGATTTCCTTGAACATCGGCACCTCGCGCTCGACGCGTCTGCGGAACTCGGCCGGCCCCTCGGCCACCACCGGCAGGCCGATCTTGTCGAACTTCTCCTTGGTGTCGGGCTTGGCCAGGATGATCGCAAGCTCCTTCGCCAGCCGGTCGACGATCGGCTGCGGCGTGCCGGCCAGCACATAGATGCCCTGGAAAGTGTCGGAGGCGGCGTCCTTGACGCCGATCTCCTCCAGCGTCGGCACGTCCGGCAGCGCCGCCCAGCGCTTGGTCGCGGTCACCGCGATCGGCCGCACCTTGCCCCCGTCAATCAGGCCTTGCACCGAGCCGATGTTGGCGGTGTAGAGATCGACGGTGCCGGCCAGCACCGCGTTGGTCGCGGGCCCCGCGCCGGGGAACGGGATGTGCTGCATCTCGATGCCGGTGCGAAGCTTCAGCAGCTCGCCGGCGAGCTGTGGCGTGGTGCCGGCCCCCGGGCTGGTCCAGTTCATCTTGCCGGGATTGGCCTTGGCCTTGTCGATGAACTCCTTCATCGACTTGATCGGCGACTGCGCCGGCACGACGAACACGTTCGGCGACGCGCCCATCGCCATCAGCGGGATGTAGTCCTTCAGCGGGTCGTAGGCGGCCTGCGCGTAGAGGCTCGGGTTCACCACGAAGGCGCTGGAGCAGACCAGCAGCGTGTAGCCGTCGGCCGGCAGCCGCTTCACCGCGGCGATGGCGATGTTGCCGCCGGCGCCGCCGCGGTTCTCGATCACCACCGGCTTGCCGAGCGCTTCGCCGAGCGGCACGTTGACCAGCCGCGCCGCGATATCGGTGCCGCCGCCGGCCGGGAAGCAGACCACCATGGTGAGCTGCTTTTCCGGATAATCGGCGCGGGCGGACGCGAGCGCGGCCAGCATCCCGAGCGTTGCAAACAGCAGCGTCCGCAGTGTCGGCATTGCAAATCCTCCCGAAAATACCGTTTTGATTTTCACCGATTATGGCAGTCTCCGGTGCTGCCGTCATGCGGACCGGCGGCATTTTCGTTCCAAAGCGCATTGCCCCCCTTCAGACTGCGGCGCTTCGTGCCTACGATATCCGGCAGGAAACGGCGCGAGAAGCCCAACATGCATCTCAACCTCTTCATCCAGAGCCGCGGCCATCACGAGGCCGCGTGGCGGCATCCGAAATCGTCGAAGCTGCCGCTGACCGACATCCAATACACCGTCGAGATGACGCAGAAGGCCGAGGCCGGCCTGTTCGACTCGATCTTCCTCGCCGACGTGCTGGGGCTCTGGAACGACGTGCAGACCACGCCGTTCAACTGGCTCGAGCCGATCACGACGCTCGCGGCGCTGTCGATGGCGACCAAGCGCATCGGGCTCATTGCCACCGCGTCCACCACCTACACCGAGGCCTACAATCTGGCGCGGCAGTTCGCGTCGCTCGATCACATCAGCCGCGGCCGGATCGGCTGGAACATCGTCACCACCTGGTCGCCGCAGGCCGGCGGCAACTTCGGCAACATCGGCGAGGTCAGCCACGCCGACCGCTACGAGCGCGCCGAAGAGTACATGACCGTGGTGCGGGGGCTCTGGGACAGCTGGGCTGATGATGCCGTGCTCGACGACCGTGCCAGCGGCCGTTACGCCGATCCCAAACGCGTGAAGCCGATCGATCACGCGGGCAAGTTCTACAAGGTGAAGGGGCCGCTCAACCTGCCGCGCTCGCCGCAGGGCCGGCCGGTGTTCGTGCAGGCGGGCTCTTCCGACACCGGCAAGCGCTTTGCCGCGCGCCATGCCGAGGCAGTCTTCACCGCGCATCTGGAGAAGGGAACGGCGAAGGCGTTCTACGACGACATCAAGAAGCTGCTGGTCGAGGAAGGCCGCGATCCGTCCCAGGTGCTGATCCTGCCGGGCTTCAGCCCGATCATCGGCTCGACCGAAGCGGAGGCGAAGCGCTTCTCCGACGAGCTCAACGGGTTGTCCGACCCTGAAGTGGGCCGCAACCGGCTGTCGCTCCGCTTCGGCGGCCACGACTTCTCGCACCTGCCGCTCGATAAACCGCTTGCGCCCGAAGATTTCCCCGATCCGAAGCTGAACGAGTCGTCGCGCAGCCGCACCGAGGTGATCGTCGGGTTTGTGCGCGAGCACAAGCCGACGCTGCGGCAGCTCCTGGCGAAGCTTGCCGGCGCGCGTGGCCATTTCGTGTTCGAGGGCACGCCGGAGCAGGTGGCCGACCTGATGCAGGAGTGGGTGACCGAGGGCGTCGCCGACGGCTTCAACCTGATGCCGCCGGTGCTGCCGGAGATGCTCGACGTGTTCATCGCCGAGGTGGTGCCGATCTTGCAGAAGCGCGGGCTGTTCCGCACGCGGTACGAAGGCGAGACGCTGCGCTCGCATCTCGGACTGCAACGGCCGGAGGCGTAGCGGGATGCAGAAAAACTCTCCACCGTCTTCCGGGCGCCCGGAATCCGGTCGTAGGGTGGGCGAAATCGTCTGACGTGACCTTTCCGCGTGGGCACGGCGCGCGCTTTCGCCCACGCGGAGAGGCCGCGGGGGCGCGCCCAAAGCGCGTCGACCCGCCTCCGCTCGCTCTGCGAGCTACGGCGGCTTGGAGTCCGCCGTAGCGCGTGAGCGCGAAGGCGGAAGACGCGCGTAAACGCGAAAGGACAGTTCGATGAAAATTGAACGACGCCGGTTTCTCAATCTGGCAGCATCCGCCGCTGCGCTTGCGGTTGCGCCCCGCGGCGCATCCGCGCAAACCTATCCCGACCGGCCGGTGCGCGTGGTGGTTCCCTACGCGCCCGGCGGGCCGACCGACATCGTCACCCGGCTCATTGCCGGCAGGCTCGCCGACCGGACCGGAAAACAGTTCTTCGTCGAGAATGTCGGCGGTGGCGGCGGCAACATCGCCATGGGCCGCGTCGCCAAGCTGCCGGCCGACGGCTACACGCTGCTGATGGTCAATCCGAGCTACGTGATCAATCCGACGCTGCACCGCGAGGTTCCCTACCGGTTCGGGCTGGACTTCGACATGGTCTCGCTCGCGGTGCTGACCACGCACGTGGTCGCAACGCATCCGTCGGTGCCGGCGCGAACCATGAAGGAGCTGGTCGATCTCATCAAAGCCAATCCGAAAAAATACAGTTACGCCTCGCCGGGGACCGGCACGCCCGGCCATCTGGTCGGCGAGACCTTCCGTCTGTCGCTCGGCCTCGATCTCGTGCACGTGCCGTTCAACAGCGCCGGGCTTGCGGTGGGCTCGGCGGTCGGCGGCCACACCCAGATCTGCTTTGCCTCGCCGTCGCCCGCGGCGCAGCAGGTGATCGACGGCAAGCTGCGAGGCCTCGCGGTGACCAGCAAGGCGCGGTCGAGCGCGCTGCCGGACGTGCCGACCACGGCAGAGGCCGGCTATCCGGCGATCGTCGGCGACAACTGGCAGGGCCTGGTGGTGCCGGCCGGCACGCCGAGGGCGGCGATCGCCTATGTCCACCGCGAGCTGGTCGAGATCATGAAGCTGCCGGAGGTCAAGGAACGGCTCGGCGTGCTCGGCTTCGAGCCGGTCGCCGGCACGCCCGAGGAGTTCGCGCAGCACGCCAGGCTCGAGTTCGACAAGTGGGCGAAGGTGATCAGGGACGCCGGCATCAAGGCGGAGTGATCAACTCTTGTCCGGCTTCAAGGGAGATCGCCCTTTGGTCACGGTGCGCCCGAAGGCGACCAATGATGGGGCTGTCACTTGGGCCTGGATCAGGCCCGAACGGTTGGGATTGAAACGGATCAACTCCGCGCCCATATCACTCGAGTTGCCTGCCGCGGAGCCCCGTGATGGCCGCTCAGCTCAATCACACCATCGTCTGGTCCTCGAACCAGGGAGCCTCAGCCAAGTTCCTGGCCGAGGTGCTGGGGCGGCCGGCGCCGACCCGCTTCGGCCACTTCGACGTCGTCGAACTGGACAATGGCGTCTCGCTCGACTTTGCCGACGCCGAGGGCCCGATCCGGCCACAGCACTATGCCTTCCTCATTGGCGAATCCGACTTCGACGCCGTCTTCGACCGCATCAAGGATCGCGGCCTCGACTACTGGGCTGATCCGAGGGGCAACCGGCCCGGCGAGATCAACCACAACGATGGCGGTCGAGGCGTCTATTTTCGCGATCCGGACGGTCACTATCTCGAAGTGATCACGCGGCCTTACGGCAGCGGTGGCTGAGCGCACCCAAGCGAACTGCAAACGCGTGCCGTTCTGCTCGCTCAGTCGCCCTTGATGTTCGCCGCCTTGATCACCGGGCCCCACAGCTCGGTTTCCGCCTTTGCTTCCGTCGCGAGCTGCTCCGGCGTCGAGCTCGCCGCCACGATGCCGAGCGGGGCGAGCCGTGTCTTCGCCTGCTCCTCGGCCAGCATGGTGACCATGTCGGCGTTGATCTTGCGCACGATCTCCGGCGGCGTCTTGCCCGGCATGAACAGCCCGTACCACGACGAGATGTCGAAGCCCGCGACACCGGACTCCGCCATGGTCGGGAATTCCGGCGCGAGCGCCGAGCGCTGGCCGGCGGTGACCGCAAGCCCGCGCACCTGGCCGCCGCGCGCCGACTGCAGCAGCGAGCCGGTGGTGTTGATCATGGCGTCGATCCGGCCGGCGATCAGGTCGCTCATCGCGCCCGCGGCCACGCCGCGATAGGGCACGTGCGTCATCTCGAAGCCGCCGCGCGTCTTGAGCAGCTCCGCGGTCAGGTGCGACGGCGTGCCGACGCCGGGAGACGCGAACGTGACCTTGCCGGGATTGGCTTTGGCGTGGGCGATGAACTCTGCCATCGTCTTGGCCGGATGATCCTTCGGCGCCACCAGCATGTGGGTGTAGGTGCCGATCCGCGAAACCGGCGCGAAGCTGTCCGGATCGTAGCTGAGCGAGGAGAACAGGAACCGGCTCAGCCCGGGCGCGCGGACCGACATGATGATGGTGTAGCCGTCGGGCGCGGCATTGGCGACGTTGTCGAGCGCGAGGTTGCTGCCGGCACCGGGCTTGTTCTCGACCACGACCTGCTGGCCCCACATCTCCGACAGCCGGCTCGCGATGATGCGCGATACCGCATCGGCCCCGCCGCCCGGCGGAAAGCCGACCACGAGCTTGACGATGCGCGTCGGATAGGCCTGTGCGAGCACGAGGCTGGGCAGCGCCGGCAGCATCGCCGCGCCGGCCGAAAGGCGCAGGACATGGCGCAGGACATGGCGCCGCGAGTATTTCTTCATGGCATCCTCCCGATGGGCCGCCTTGCTTTGAAGCGGGCGCAGGCGTGGCGGCAGCCTGTTCCTCGTTTTTCACCAGCAGTATTCATGCTCTTGGCCGCTTCGCCAAGGGCGTGCTTCAATCGCCGGGCAAAGGCCGGACACGCGGCCGTTCGGGAGAGTGAGGGCCGCGCATGGATCAGGGCTACGACACCATCATCGTCGGCGGGGGCGCCGCGGGCTGTGTGCTGGCGAACCGGCTGTCTGCGCGCTCGGGACACAAGGTGCTGCTGCTCGAAGCCGGGCGCGACACGCCGCCGGGCGAGGAGCCGGCCGACGTGCTCGATACCTACCCCACGTCCTACTACAACCCGGCCTATTTCTGGCCCGAGCTGAAGGTGCATTGGCGGCTCGCCGGCAACTCGCCGCTCACCGGCTATTCGCAGGGCCGCATCATGGGCGGCGGGTCCTCGGTGATGGGCATGGTCGCGCTGCGCGGCACGCCGGACGACTACGCCGAGTGGGAATCGCTCGGCGCGAAGGGCTGGGGCTGGAACGACGTGCTGCCGTTCTTCAGGAAGCTCGAGCACGATTTCGACTACGGCGGCGAGCTGCACGGCGACAAGGGGCCGGTGCCGGTGCGCCGCGTGCCCAAGGAGCAGTGGCCGCCGCTGTCGAAGGCGGTGGAGGGCTTCGCCGCCGACCGGCAGTTTCCGACCGTGATGGACATGAACGCCGACTTCCGCGACGGCTATGCGGTGGTGCCGATCAGCAACTGGCCGAACAAGCGCGCCTCGTCGGCGATCTGCTATCTCGACGCCGGTGTGCGCTCGCGGCCGAACCTGACCGTGATGTCCGGCGCGACCGCGACCGGCATCCGGTTCGATGGCAGGAAGGCCATCGGCGTCACCGCCGAGGTCGCGGGAGCGACCAAAGAATTTGCCGGCAAGGAGATCGTCTTAAGCCTCGGCGGCATTCATTCGTCGGCAATGCTGATGCGGAGCGGCATCGGCCCGGCCGGGCACCTGCGCGAGCACGGCATCGCGGTGCGCGGTGACCTGCCGGGCGTCGGCGCGAACCTGTCGAACCACTCGCTGCTGTTCATCGGCTTTCACCTCAAGCCCGAGGCGCGGCAGTCGCCGTCGCTGCGCACGCATTCGGCAACCGTGCTGCGCTATTCGTCGGGCGTCGCCGGCTGCCCGCGCACCGACATGTACATCAACGTGCAGAGCAAGACCTCGTGGAGCGCGCTCGGCCAGCGCATCGCCAATCTCGCGCCGTCGCTGTGGAAGCCGCTTGGGCGCGGCCGCGTCGCGCTGCGCTCGGCCGATCCGCATCGCGAGCCGCAGGTGGAGATGAACTTTGCCGGCCACGAGGCCGACCTGAAGCGGCTGATGCAGGGCTTCCGCATCGCCGTCGAGATGATGACCTATCCGCAGGTGCAGGCGATGACCGGCGTGACCTTCCCGGTGAAGTTCACCGACCGGCTGCGGCAATTGAACCGGCGCAGCGGGCCCAACGCGCTGAAAGCGCAGGCGGTGGCGTGGCTCACCGACGTGGCGCCGGCGCTGGCCGGGCCGGTGTTCGCGACGCTCGCCGACCGCAAGGTCGACCTCGTCGAGATGGTGAGAGACGAGGAGGCGCTCGCCGAGCACATCCGCCAGAACGTCGCCGGCATGTTCCATGTCGCCGGCACCTGCAAGATGGGCGCCGACAACGATCCCGAGGCGGTGGTGGACCCGGCGGGGCGGGTGCGCGGCTTCGAGGGCCTGCGCGTGGTCGATGCCTCGATCATGCCGACCGTGCCGCGGGCCAACACCAACATCCCGACCATCATGGTGGCCGAGAAGATTTCGGCGGCGATGACGGCAGCGGCATGAGCGAGGTTGATCGGTTGGTCTGAAATGGCTATTATAGCTTTATGAAAAAAGCCAGTATAACCGAAACCAAAAACAAGCTCAGCGCCCTGATCGACGGCCTGAAGGCCGGCTCGCCGGTTTTGATCGTCGACCGGGGCCGTCCGGTCGCGCGCCTGGAAGCCGTGACTGACGGCAGCGAGGACGAATTGGACGGAAGGCTGGCGCGTTTGGCCCGCGACGGCGTCATCAGGCCGGGCCGTGTCCGCGCTCCGCGGACGCTGTTCACCGAACAGCCGCCACGGCTGGAGGAAGGCACGTCGGCGGTGGGTGCCCTGATCGAAGAGCGGCGGGAGGGCCGGTGAGGTTCTGGGACGCCTCCGCAATCGTTCCGCTGCTGGTGACCGAGGTGCCGACGCGGCGCGTACAGGCGCTGGCGATCAAGGACCCTGGCATGCTCGTCTGGTGGGGATCCGAAGTCGAGTGCGTGTCCGCCTTGGTGCGCCTCGAACGCGACGGCGCGCTCGCGCCGCAGGCACTCGGACTCGCCTTGGGCAGGCTCAAGCAGCTTGCGGCGGCTTGGCATCAAGTTGATCCGAGCGACGCAGTCCGCGAAGCCGCGATTCGGTTTCTTCGTGTGCATCCGTTGCGCGCGGCCGATGCGCTGCAGCTTGCTGCGGCCTATCTGGCGGCCGAGCGGAGGCCGCCCTCGCTGGAGGTTGTCACGCTCGATGAGCGGCTGGGCGTGGCCGCGGGCAAGGAAGGATTCGCGGTGATCGATATGGCTGCAGCCGGATAGAGCCCGGCGCCTCGTCTGCGCGGCGAGCCCCAATATCCGACCCCGGGAATGGGAAGGCCACAGTGAACCAGAAACAGCCCAAACATCTCTTCGCGATGTGCCAATGCGGTAAGGTGAAATTCGAGGCCGTCGGTCCGCCGATTCTGACCGCGTCCTGCTTCTGCACGAGTTGCCAGGAAGCCGGACGTCGGTTCGAGCAACTGGCTTCTGCCCCGCCCGTGCTCGATCCCGACAGTGGAACGGGCTTGATCCTCTATCGAAAGGATCGAGTGCAATGCATGACCGGGCAGCAGTATCTTGAAGAGCATCGGCTCAAACCCGATTCCCCCACCCGACGGGTCGTCGCCAAGTGCTGCAATTCGGCGATGTTCCTCGACTTCACCAAGGGACACTGGTTGTCGATGTTCCGGAACCGCTTTCCGACAGGCGCACCCCCACTTGAAAGTTTCCATCCGGTAGCGGCCGCCTTGCGGATGAGCTGAGGGTGTGAGTCATGTGACTATTCACAGGAATAGTCA
>JAIESI010000098.1 GCA_019746135.1 Xanthobacteraceae bacterium | reverse complement strand
CGCTTGGCAGCCTAACCACGGCAGAGGCTCCACTTAACGACGCGGAAAATCTGTTCAGATAACCGGGGCCACCTCAGGTAATGCCAGGGCGCGTCCATGTGCGTCCCACAGTGGGTGATGAGCGAAACTTCTTCGCTTGCCCAGGCTTTGTTGTCCGGCATGACGCTGGTCGGAACGCCCGGGAAATACTGACTAAAGCCCGCCCATGTCTCGTCGTGGTTCTTATAGGTGATCTTGGGGCGATGGGCCGACGGTCCAACGTCGACATGGTCGAGCGCCACTGACAAATCGACGATCCGCACACGGTGTCCTTTTTTGGAGCTGCGAGCCGAGCCCTACCCAAACCGCAGCTTAGCTCTACGGCACCGAATTAAACAACTGTTTTGAACAGATGTTTAACTCAACCCGGTGCGCGCGCGGCTGGTGGATCGCGCGCAGGATTGGCGCCGGTCGAGCGCGCGGGCGCATCTGCGCGGCACGGGCGACGGCCCGACCGCGCGGACACCGGTCCTCGAGAGGCTCACCGGCGCATGGTGCAGCTCACCGGATACGCCACGCTGGAATTCCTTTGCAAACGCAAGCAGATAAGTCAGTTTGACTCCCTGTACGTTCACGCTATGTTCATTTCACCTTGCTCAATCGAGGGCGTCGTCGATCGCGACGCTTGAAGACGGAGCGGGTGCGGTGCCCGACAACGGCATCGCGGTGGAGCGCCGGGAGGCGCCGGGCCCTGCGTCATTGGGCCCGCGCGCCCGAAAGCGGCAACCCCTGGTGACAGGGGACCTGCCGTGGCGCGCGCCGGACCCCGAATTTGGGTCCGGCACCGGCGGCGATCCGCCGGTGGCGCCTCCCGGCGCTCCATTCCCCTTTTGGGGAAACGGAAAAAGGGACAAGGCGGGCCGGCCCGGGCGCCCGAATTCAAAGCCCGGGACGATGAAGCATGTCTGCCGCGGTGTTTGCGAAGTGAGCCTAGCCGCCGAGCAACCGCTTGATCTCGTCGCGGAATGCCGGCGCGATGTCCGGCCGCTCCATCGCATAGGCGACGTTGGCGGCGAGGAAGCCCACCTTCGATCCGCAGTCGAAGCTGCGGCCGTCGAACTTCACCGCATGGAACGCCTGCGTCTTCGACAGCGTGATCATCGAGTCGGTGATCTGGATTTCGCCCCCCGCGCCGCCGGTCTGCGTCGCCAGCAGATCGAAGATTTCCGGCTGCAGGATGTAGCGCCCGGTGATGATGAGATTGGACGGCGCCTTCTCGCGCGGCGGTTTCTCCACCATCTCGGTGATCGGAAACGTCTTGCCGTCGCCCAAGCCTGTACCGTCCGAGCCGATGCCGACCACGCCGTACTGGTGGATGCGCTCCATCGGCACCTCTTCGACGGCGATGATGTTCGATTTTTCGCCGGCCTTGTTGTAGGCCTCGATCATCTGCGCGAGACAGCCCGGCTTGTTCTGCACCAGCACGTCCGGCAGCACGAGGGCAAACGGCTCGCGGCCGACCAGTTCGCGCGCGCACCACACCGCATGGCCGAGCCCCAGCGGCGATTGCTGGCGCGTGAAGCTCGCCGAGCCCGCCATGGGTTGATCCTCGGCGAGAAGCTTCAGGTCGCCGTTCTTGTTGCGCTCCTTCAACGTCACCTCGAGCTCGAACTGCCGGTCGAAATGGTCCTCGATCACGCCCTTGTTGCGTCCGGTGACGAAGATGAAGTGCTCGATCCCGGCCTCGCGCGCCTCGTCGACCACGTGCTGGATCAGCGGCCGGTCGACCACCGTCAGCATCTCCTTGGGCATGGCCTTGGTCGCGGGCAGGAAGCGCGTGCCGAGACCGGCCACGGGGAAAATGGCTTTGCGGATCGGTGTCATCGATGAGGCTCTTGGCGAATCGGATGCCGGATCATGGAGGGAGGGCAAGTGTCAGGCTAGGGTGTCAGGCCAGGGTGTCAGGTTGGAGCGTCGGGCCAGGGGCGCGGTCCAGCGTCCACACCGGAACCGGGTGATTCAATTGGCCGCATGGCGAAGCTTTAACCGCCCTTACGCCCCCAACTTGACGGGAAGAAGTCCAATGGCACATTCGAGGGCATAGTGTCATGGCTGGGGCGGCGACAATGAGGCGGCGGATTTTTGGAGTTTTCGGCGCGGCACTGGCCGCGAGCGTCGTGCTGAGCGGCGAGGCTTCCGCCGCGGCGCGCTGCCGCAACACCGGCAGCTTCGACGCCTGGCTCGCCGGCTTCAAGCAGGAGGCGGCGCGGGAGGGCATCTCGCAGCGGGCGGTCTCGGCCGCCCTCGACGGCGTCACCTTCGATCCGGCGATCATCCGCCGCGACAGCGGGCAGGGCGTGTTCCAGCAGAGCTTTCTGCAGTTCGCCGGCCGCATGACCAACATCAACCGCTACCAGAACGGCCTCAAGCAGATGAAGGCCCATGCGGGCCTGCTCGCGCGCATCGAGCAGCGCACCGGCGTGCCGCCCGCGGTGGTGGCCGCGTTGTGGGGGCTGGAAAGCGACTACGGCGCCTACAAGGGCGGCACCTACAACATCATCCGCTCGGTCGCGACGCTCGCCTACGACTGCCGCCGTCCGGCGTTCTTCCGCGACCAGCTCAAGGGCGCGGTGCGGATCGTCGAGCGCGGCGACCTGCGTCCCGAAAACATGATCGGCAACTGGGCCGGCGAGCTCGGTCCGACGCAGTTCACGCCGTCCGACTACTTCAAGCACGGCCTCGACTTCGACGGCGACGGCCGCGTCGACATGATCAACAGCCTGCCCGATGCGCTCGCCTCTGCCGCGAACCTGATGAAGGCGTTCGGCTGGCAGGCCGGGCAGCCGTGGCTGCAGGAGGTGCGGGTGCCCGCCGAGATGCCGTGGCAGGAGTCCGGGCTCGAGAACAAGCATCCGCGCTCGCAGTGGGTGCGCTGGGGCGTGCGCGCGGCGCACGGGGCGGCGCTTCCGGCCGACAATCTGGAGGCCTCGCTGGTCCTGCCGATGGGCCGGATGGGACCTGCGTTCCTCGCCTATCCGAACTTCCGCGCCTACACCGAATGGAACGCGGCGATCGTCTACGCCACCACCGCGGCCTACTTCGGCGCGCGGCTCGCCGGCGCGCCGGTGGTCGGGCCGGGCAACGGCCAGCCGGTGGTGCCGACCACCGAGCAGATCCAGCAGCTCCAGCAGCTTCTGACCGCGCGCCGCCTTTATGCCGGCGAAGCCGACGGCCGCCTTGGCGCGGCGACCCGCCCCGCAGTCAAGAAGGCGCAGGTCATGGTCGGGCTTCCGGCCGATGCCTACCCGACCCAGGAGTTGATCGACCGGCTGCGGGCGGGGCGTTGAGGGCAGGCTGAGTCGTAGCCCGCATGGAGCGTAGCGGAATGCGGGGCCGCCGGTCCCCGGATTTCGCTTCCGCTTCATCCGGGCTACGGTGCCGCGGGCGAGGCGATAGGAGATTTGGAGATCCCTTTGGCCACCAAGAGGCGCGTCAGACTGTTTCGCAGCGGCCGCAACCAGGTAGTCCGTATCCCCAGCGGATTCGAACTCCCGGGCGATGAAGCTGTCATGCGCCGCGACGGCGATCGGCTTGTGATTGAGCCGGCGCGAAAGCGAGGGCTGATCGCCCTTCTCAGGTCGATGAAGCCCATCCGGAAGAGGTTTCCTGACATCGCCGACCCGGTGCCGGTGCCGAAGAGTGTGCTTTAACGTTCGCTCAACCATATCTTGCCCCAATGTGTGGCCAGAACTGGTTCGCCCGGCGGCCGTTGGCCCGGGGCCAGCACGCTGAGGTCGGGAGAAAAATGCCGAAGCATTCCACGTCGATTGGCCTGATGGCGTTTGCGGGCACGCTCGTGCTCGGCGCGGCAGGACTAGCCTTTGCCCAGGGCGAGCGCGCCCAGCCGCCGATGCCGGTCGGCAAGCGCACCGTCGCGCAGGCCGCGCAGCCGCCGGTCGCCGCCACCACGCCTGCGCCGTCGCCGCCGCGCGAATGGACCGGTGAATCGGGTTCGTCCGGCCATCCGCTGATGCAGGCGAGCGCGATCCGTCAGGCCGCGGCGAACTTCGAGCAGTGCCTCGAAAGTCTCTGGCCGCAGGCGCAGAAGCGCAACATCTCGCGCGCGGCCTACGACAAATACGTGAGCGGGCTGACGCCCGACCTGCGCATCATGGATTTGATGGACGCGCAGCCCGAGTTCACCAAGGCGTTCTGGGACTATCTCGACATCCTGGTGCATGACCAGCGCATCGCCGGCGGCCGGGAACTGCTCGCCAAGCACAAGGCGATCTTCGACAAGGTCGAGAAGGCCTACGGCGTCGACCGCTACACCGTGACCGCGATCTGGGGCGTCGAGTCGAACTACGGCACGCTCGGCGGCGACCGTCCGGTGATCCGCTCGACCGCGACGCTGTCCTGCGTCGGACGGCGGCAGGCGTATTTCCGCGACGAGTTTCTGTCGGCGCTCGAGATCCTGCATCGCGGCGACGTGACGCCCGATCATCTGAAGGGCTCATGGGCCGGCGCGTTCGGGCCGACGCAGTTCATGCCGACGTCGTTCAAGCGCTTCGCCGTCGACTTCGACGGCGACGGCCGGCGCGACGTGGTCGACTCGATCCCCGACCTGATCGCCTCGACCGCGAACAACCTGAAGAAGGACGGCTGGGTTACCGGCTCGACCTGGGGCTACGAGGTCGCGGTGCCCAAGGGCTTCAACTTCCTCCTCGCCGACCGCAGCAAGCAGCACACGCTCGCGGAATGGGAGGCGCTCGGCCTGCGCCGTCCCGGCAACAAGCCGTTCCCGCATCCGCAGGAGAAGGCCTACCTGCTGGTGCCGGCCGGCCATCAGGGGCCGGGCTTCCTGATGCTGCACAATTTCCGCGTCATCATGAAATACAACCCGGCCGAGGCCTATGCGCTGGCGATCGGGCATCTTGCCGACCGGTTCCGCGGCGGCGAGGCGTTTGCCCAGCCGTGGCCGCGGCACGAGCCGGTGCTCTCGCGCGACGAGCGCCGCGAGCTGCAGGAGCTTCTCAACAAGCGCGGCTTCGACACCGGCGAGCCCAATGGCCGCATCGGGCCGAAGACCCGCATCGCGCTGCGCGACTTCCAGGCGTCGATCGGGCAGATTCCCGACGGTTTCGCCTCCGCCACAATTCTCGCGCGGCTGCGCGGTCGTTGAACCGGAGGGCCTCCGCCAGTAACCAAACCGGTGGTCATCAGGTTGACAATTTCGGTCGGTTAACGGACCGATAGGGATGCGGCGGCGCGCCTTCGGGCGCCCGAGGTCACTCTGTTTCACCGGTCGGCGGGAAATGGCAAAACGCCAGTTCGTCCAGAGGTTTGGCAGCAGCGCCAAATTTGGCGCCATGCTCGGCCTTGCGGCTGTCTGCACGCTTGCGCTGATGACCGTGCCGGGGGTCGCGCAGTTTGGCGGCCAGTTCGGCGGCCGCGGCGGCGGCGGTTTCTTCGACCTGTTCGGGCCCGGACCGCGCTACGGCGGTCCGAGCGAACGGCCGCAGGATTTCACCAAGGCGCCGCCGGCGCGCAAGCTCGACAAGGAACCGCCGACCAGCGTCATGGTGTTCGGCGACTCGATGGCCGACTGGCTCGCCTACGGCCTGGAGGACGCGCTCGGCGACAACCCGGACATCGCCGTCATCCGCAAGAACCGCGCGGCCGCAGGCCTCATCCGCTACGACACCCGCAACGAGGCGCAGGACTGGCCGCAGATCATCCGCGAGGCGATCGCGCAGTCGAAGCCGAGTTTCGTGGTGATGATGGTCGGCATGAACGACCGCACGCAGATGCGCGAGCGTCCGCTGCAGGCCGGCCCGCCGAGCGCGGCGGGAGCGGGCGCGCCGCCGTCGCTGGTGCCGCAGGCCACGCCCGCGCCGCAGGCCGCGCCGTCCGCCGATGCCCAGCGTCCGGCGGCGGATCAGTCGGCGAACGCGCCGGGGCTTCGCACCTACGAGTTCCGCACCGAGGAATGGGCCGAACATTACGTGCGCCGTATCGACGCTGTGATCGCGGCGCTGAAGTCGGCGGGCGTGCCGGTGTTCTGGGTGGGGCTGCCTTCGATCCGCGGCCCGAAATCCACCGGCGAGATGCTCTATCTCAACGACCTCTATCGCACCCGCACCGAGAAGGTCGGCGTCAGCTACATCGACGTGTGGGACGGCTTCGTCGACGAGGGCGGGCGTTTCGCCGTGCAGGGTCCGGACTTCGAAGGCCAGATCCGAAGACTGCGCGTCAGCGACGGTGTGCACTTCACCAAGGCCGGCGCCCGCAAGCTCGCGCACTACCTCGAGCGCGAGGTGCGCCGCATGATGCAGCGCGGCACCGAGCTGGTTGCGATTCCGGCCGAGCCGCAGCTGCCGCAGCCGGCCGGGCGCCCGGGCGCCGCGACCGCGCGCCCGCTGTCCGGACCGGTGGTGCCGCTGACCGTGTCGGCGACCGCAAGCCAGGATTTGCTTGGCGCCGCCGAGGCGTCCGCCAGCGCCAACCCGCGCTCGGCGACCCGCGTGCTGATCAAGGGCGAGGCGGTCAATGCTCCGGCCGGCCGCAGCGACGACTTCCGCTGGCCGCGGCGTGGCGTCGCCGCCTTCGGCACCGACCCGGCCGTCGCCACCACCACCGATCCGACACCGGTCGCAACTCAGCCCGCGCCGGCGATCGCCGCGGCGGCTCCGGCTGCCGCCGATCCGAGAGCCGCCACGACAACGTCCGGCGCGAGGAAGACCACCGGCCGCAGTCAGCCGCCGCAGCCGCAGCAGCAGACCGCCCAGCCGCAGCCGCGGCAATCGCCGCCGCGGCAGCAGCAACAGCGCCTCGACAGTTTCGGCGGCGGCGGCTTCGGCTTCGGCCGCTGATCAGCGATTGAGATGGCGCCGCGCGATCAGCGCGGCAGCGACGTCGTCCCCATCAGGAACTTGTCGATCGCGTGGGCGCATTGGCGGCCCTCGCGGATCGCCCACACCACCAGCGACTGGCCGCGCCGCATGTCGCCCGCGGCGAACACCTTCGACAATGTGGTGCGGTAGGCGATCTGGTCCGCCTTCACGTTGCCGCGCGGGTCGAGCTCGATGCCGAGCGACTTGATCATGCCTTCGTGCACCGGATGCACGAAGCCCATCGCCAGCAGCACGAGATCCGCCTCGATCTCGAACTCGGTGCCCGGGATCGGCTGGAACTTGGCATCGGCCCGTGCGCAGTGAAGCTTCTTCACCTGGCCGTTCTCGCCGGTGAACTTCGTCGTCAGCACGGCGAAGTCGCGCGTCACGCCCTCCTCGTGGCTCGACGAGGTGCGGAGCTTCAGCGGCCACAGCGGCCAGGTGAGCGGCTTGTTCTCGTGCTCCGGCGGCTGCGGCATGATCTCGAAGTTCGTCACCGACACCGCGCCCTGCCGGATCGAGGTGCCGATGCAGTCGGAGCCGGTGTCGCCGCCGCCGATCACCACCACCTTCTTGCCGGTCGCAAGGATCGGCTCGACGTTGCCCAGCGCCTCGCCGCTGACGCGGCGGTTCTGCTGCGGCAGGAAGTCCATCGCGTAGTGGACGCCCTTGAGCTCGCGCCCGGGGATCGGCAGGTCGCGCGCCTTCTCCGCGCCGCCGGTCAGCGCCACCGCGTCGTAGTCCGAGACGAGCTTCTCGATCGGCAGGTCGACGCCGACATGGACGCCGGTGTGGAAGGTGACGCCTTCGCCCGTCATCTGCTCGACGCGCACGTCGATGATGCCCTTCTCCATCTTGAAGTCGGGGATGCCGTAGCGCATCAGGCCGCCGGGCTTGGCGTGCTTCTCGTAGAGGTGCACGTCGTGCCCGGCGCGCGCGAGCTGTTGCGCGCAGGCCATGCCGGCGGGGCCCGAGCCCACCACCGCGACCTTCTTGCCGGTCTTCGCCGCATAGCGCTCCGGCTTCACCCAGCCGTTCCTGATCGCGCGGTCGGCGATTTCTTCCTCGATGCTTTTGATCGTGACCGGATTGTCGTCGATGTTGAGCGTGCACGACGCCTCGCAGGGCGCCGGGCAGACGCGGCCGGTGACTTCCGGAAAATTGTTGGTCGAATGCAGGTTGCGCGCGGCCTCTTCCCAGTTGCCGCTGTAGACGAGGTCGTTCCAGTCCGGGATCTGGTTGTTCACCGGGCAGCCGGTCGGCGCGCCGGTGATGGTGTTGGTGCCGTGGCAATAGGGCACGCCGCAGTTCATGCAGCGCGCCGCCTGCTCCCGGATTTCCTTCTCCGGCGGCGGCAGCACGAATTCCTTGTAGTTGCGAATCCGCTCCTCGACCGGAAGGTAGTCCCGGTCGTTGCGCTCGAACTCCAGAAAGCCAGTGACCTTACCCATCCGCGCTTACTCTGCGGCCTGCATGGCTGCGGCCTGCTCTTTCTTCATTTCAGCCAAAGCGCGACGATATTCGACCGGCATCACCTTGCGGAATTTCGGCAGATAGGTCGTCCAGTTGGCGAGGATGTCCGCGGCCCGCTTCGAGCCGGTGAAGCGGCGGTGGCGCGTGATCAGGATGCGCAGCCGCTCGGCGTCGTCGCGCGTCATATCGGCGGACACGTCCACCTGCCCATGCGTCTGCAGGTCGTTGGCGTGGCCGTATTCCGTCTGGCTGACCTCTTCCTCGGCCGGCACCGGCTCGAGCTCGACCATCGCCATGTTGCAGCGGCGCTCGAACGAACCGTCCTCGTCGAGCACATAGGCGATGCCGCCCGACATGCCGGCGGCGAAGTTGCGCCCGGTCGGGCCGATCACGACGACCACGCCGCCGGTCATGTATTCGCAGCCGTGGTCGCCGGTGCCCTCGACCACGACGGTCGCACCGGAGTTGCGCACGGCGAAGCGCTCGCCGGCGATGCCGCGGAAATAGGCTTCGCCCGCGATCGCGCCGTAGAGCACGGTGTTGCCGATGATGATCGACTCTTCCGGCACGATGCCGCAGTCGGCGGTCGGGCGCACGATGATGCGTCCGCCTGACAGGCCCTTGCCGACATAGTCGTTGCCCTCGCCTTCGAGGTCGAAGGTCACGCCCTTGGCGAGGAACGCGCCGAAGCTCTGGCCCGCGGTGCCGGTGAGCCTGACGTGAATGGTGTCGTCCGGCAGGCCGGCATGGCCGTAGCGCTTGGCGACCTCGCCCGACAGCATCGCGCCGGCGGTGCGGTCGATGTTGCGGATCTTGGCGCTGATGCGGACCGGCGCGCCGCGATCGAGCGCCGCCTGCGCCTCCGCGATCAGCTTCCGGTCGAGGATGTCGTGGATTTTGTGCTTCTGCGGCTCGCTCCGGTAGATGCCCACCTCGTCGGGCGCCACCGGCTTGGTGAACAGCCTGGAGAAGTCGAGGCCCTTGGCCTTCCAGTGCTCGATCACCTTGCGCTGGTCGAGCATCTGCATCTGCCCGACCATCTCGTCGAACTTGCGATAGCCCATCGCAGCCATCAGCTCGCGCACCTCATCGGCCACGAAGAAGAAGTAGTTGATGACGTGCTCGGGCTGGCCGGTGAAGCGCGCGCGCAGCACCGGGTCCTGCGTTGCGACGCCGACCGGGCAGGTGTTGAGATGGCACTTGCGCATCATGATGCAGCCGGCCGCAATCAGCGGCGCGGTCGAGAAGCCGAACTCGTCAGCGCCGAGCAGCGCGCCGATCACCACGTCGCGGCCGGTGCGGATGCCGCCGTCGACCTGCACGGCGATGCGGCTGCGCAGCCGGTTGGCGACCAGCGTCTGGTGCGTCTCGGCAAGGCCGATTTCCCAGGGCGAGCCTGCGTGCTTCAGCGAGGTGAGGGGACTCGCGCCGGTGCCGCCCTCGAAGCCCGAGATGGTGACGTGGTCGGACATCGCCTTCGACACGCCGGCGGCGACCGTGCCGACGCCGACTTCGGAGACGAGCTTCACCGAAACGTCGCCCGAAGGATTGACGTTCTTGAGGTCGAAGATCAGCTGCGCCAGGTCTTCGATCGAATAGATGTCGTGGTGCGGCGGCGGCGAGATCAGGCCGACGCCCGGCGTCGAGTGGCGCACCTTGGCGATGGTCTTGTCGACCTTGTGCCCGGGCAACTGCCCGCCTTCGCCGGGCTTTGCGCCCTGCGCCATCTTGATCTGCATCATGTCGGAGTTGACGAGATATTCCGCCGTAACTCCAAAACGTCCGGAGGCGACCTGCTTGATCGCCGAACGCATCGAGTCGCCGTTCGGCATCGGCTTGAAGCGGTCGGCTTCTTCGCCGCCTTCGCCGGTGTTCGACTTGCCGCCGATCCGGTTCATGGCGATGGCGAGCGTGGTGTGCGCTTCGCGCGAGATCGAGCCGAACGACATTGCGCCGGTGGCGAAGCGCCGGACGATGTTCTTCGCCGGTTCGACCTCGTCGAGCGGCACCGGCTTGCGGCCGTCCTCGTCGGCGGCCTTCACCCGGAACAGGCCGCGGATGGTGACCAGCGTGTCCTGCTCGTTGAGGATCTTCGCAAACGCCCGGTACTTGTCCTGCGAGTTGCCGCGCACCGCATGCTGCAGGGTCGAGACCGTGGTCGCATTCCAGACGTGATCCTCGCCGCGCACGCGCACGGCATATTCGCCGCCGACGTCGAGCATGGTCTTGAAGATCGGCGCGTCGCCGAACGCGTCGCGATGGCGGCGCACGGCCTCTTCGGCGATTTCGGCAAGAGCCACGCCCTCGATGCGGGTCGCGGTGCCGGTGAAATAGCGCTCGACGAAATCCGCCTTAAGGCCAACGGCGTCGAAAATCTGCGCGCCGCAATAGGACTGATAGGTCGAGATGCCCATCTTGGACATCACCTTGAGCAGTCCCTTGTCGATCGCCTTGATGTAGCGCTTGACCACTTCCTTCTTGTCGAGCTTGCCCGGCAGCTCGGCATGCATGGCGATCAGCGTCTCGAACGCGAGATAGGGATTGATCGCCTCCGCGCCGTATCCGGCAAGGCAGGCGAAGTGATGCACCTCGCGCGGCTCGGCCGACTCGACGACCAGGCCGACCGAAGTCCGGAGCCCTTGCCGGATCAGGTGGTGATGCACCGCCGCGCAAGCGAGCAGCGAGGGCATCGGCACGCGGTCGGTGCCGGCCTTGCGGTCCGACAGAATGATGATGTTGATGCCGTAGCGCACGGCTTTTTCGGCCTCGCCGCACAGCGCGTCGAGCGCGCCCGCAAGGCCTGCCGCGCCGCGCTCGGCCGGCCAGGTGGTGTCGAGCGTGACCGACTTGAACGGATTGTCGGCGACGTCGGTGATGGCGCGGACTTTCTCCAGGTCCTCGTTGGTGAGGATCGGCTGGCGCACTTCCAGGCGCTTGGTCCTCGACGTGCCTTCGAGATCGAACAGGTTCGGCCGCGGCCCGATGATCGAGACGAGGCTCATGACGATCTCTTCGCGGATCGGGTCGATCGGCGGGTTCGTCACCTGGGCGAAGTTCTGCTTGAAGTAGGTGAAGAGGAGCTTCGACCTGTCCGACAGCGCCGAGATCGGCGTGTCGGTGCCCATGGAGCCCACCGCCTCTTCGCCCTGCGCCGCCATCGGCGCCATCAGCAGCTTCAGGTCCTCCTGGGTGTAGCCGAACATCTGCTGGCGATCGAGCAGCGGCAGGTTCGAGATCGGCGCGGCGTCGGGCGCGGCCGGCATCTCCTCCAGCACGATCTGGGTCTTCTCCAGCCACTCCTTGTAGGGATGGCTCTTGGCGAGCGTGGCCTTGAGCTCCTCGTCGGGAATGAGGCGGCCTTGCTCGAGATCGACCAGCAGCATCTTGCCGGGCTGCAGCCGCCACTTCTTGACGATGTCCTTTTCCGCGATCGGCAGCACGCCCATCTCGGACGCCATGATGATGCGACCGTCGCGGGTGATCAGATAGCGCGCGGGTCGGAGCCCGTTGCGGTCGAGCGTCGCGCCGATCTGCCGGCCGTCGGTGAAGGCGAGCGCGGCAGGTCCGTCCCACGGCTCCATCAGCGCCGCGTTGTATTCGTAGAAGGCGCGCCGCTCCTCGTCCATCAGCGGGTTGCCCGCCCAGGCCTCGGGCACCATCATCATCATCGCGTGCGAGAGCGAGTAGCCGCCCTGCACCAGGAATTCGAGCGCGTTGTCGAAGCAGGCGGTGTCGGACTGGCCTTCGTAGGAGATCGGCCAGAGCTTCGAGATGTCGTCGCCATAGAGCTCCGACGACACCGAGGCCTGCCGCGCCGCCATCCAGTTGTTGTTGCCGCGCAGCGTGTTGATCTCGCCGTTGTGGGCGATCATCCGGTAGGGATGCGCCAGCGACCAGGTCGGGAAGGTGTTGGTCGAGAACCGCTGATGCACCAGCGCCAGCGCACTCTCGAAGTCCGGCTCGTGCAGGTCCGGATAATAGGTGCCGAGCTGGTCGGCCAGGAACATGCCCTTGTAGATGATGGTGCGGCAGGAGACCGACACCGGGTAATAGCCCGAGAGCCGCCGCTCGACCTGCTTATAGATTGTCGCCGACACCGCCTTGCGCAGGATGTAAAGCGCGCGCTCGAACTGATCCTCGGTGAGCTTCCTTTTGCCCCTTCCAATGAAAACTTGCATGTGGAAGGGCTCGGTCGGCTTCACGGTCTCGCCGAGCGTCGAATTGTCGGTCGGGATATCGCTGCGCCAGCCGAGGATCGGCAGGCCTTCCTGCGCCGCGATCTGCTCGAAGCTCTTGCGCACGATCTCGCGGCGATCCGCGTCGCGCGGCATGAACAGCACGCCGATGCCGTATTCGCCGGGCGCGGGCAGCGTGATGCCCAGCTCGTTCGCCTTGCGCGCAAAGAACTTGTGCGGGATCTGCACCAGGATGCCCGCGCCGTCGCCGGCGCGCGGATCGGCACCGACCGCGCCGCGGTGCTCGAGGTTGCAGAGAATCTGCAGCGCGTCCGCGACGATCCGGTGCGACTTCTTGCCTTTGATGTCGGCGATGAAGCCGACGCCGCAGGAATCCTTGTCGTTGCGCGGATCGTAGAGGCCCTGTGCATCGGGCACGCCGGGATCAGCGCTGTCACGATAGAGCAGGCGCGCGTCGACCGGCGCGCTCGGGGCTGCGCCATCGTTTCGCATGCGCTTGCGATCCAGGTCCGTGCTCATCGTCGTTACTCTCGCGCCGCCCGGGCTGCCTGCTCCCATGAGCGGCCCAAGCCTCATTGTCCCAGCCTCTGGTCACGCCCCGGCCCCCCGAGCGGCGGTGACAGACCTCCAACGTCCTCAGCACTGAGCGGTGCTGTGGCCCAAGGCGAAGCTATGTTGGGGGCAGCCTTGCCGCGGGCCGCCCGTCGCGTCGCACGCCGCCATGCATATTCAGCGCCGTTTGACACACGCGCAAGCGCTATAGTGCGTTGCGAAACACCGTCCCCACGCGGCTTCCGCTCAGTTCGCCAATTGGGACAGTAATACTGTCCTAAAACCAATTTCGTTGCAAATCCTTTGTGCGGGTCAGCCCAACAATTTCTACCCGAACCAGCCGCCCGCCATTTTGTTTCGCGTCAGCTTGGGCCGGCTTGCCCGCGAACCCGCGCCAGTTCTGCCTCAAGCTCCGCTATTCGATCACGCAAACCGGACACCGCGATGGCGACCTCCGCCTGCGTGTATCGCTCGGTGATGTGCTGGGAACAATTGACGTCCCAGGCCTCGACCGTGAACAGGATCGCCCGTTCCGGCCGCGCCCGGTAGCCCGGATCCACCAGCCTTTGCATCAGCTTCGGATCGCCTTCCACGACCCGCGCCCGGCCCCAGACCTTGATCCGCTGCCGGTTGGCGAAGTCGAGCAGGAACAGAAACGCCCGGTCGTTGCCCGCGAGATTGCTGACGGTGATGTACTGCCGGTTCCCCGCGTAGTCGGCAAAGCCCAGCGTCTTGTCGTCCAGCACCTTGATGAAGCCTTTCGGCCCGCCGCGATGCTGAATGTACGGCGCGCCTTCCGCCGATGTGGTGGCGAGAAGCGCCGTATCAAGCTCGGTGATGAAGCCTGCCAGGTCGGGCGTGATCCGGTCCGGATAGCCGGCGGCGATTTTCTTGGCGTAGCCCGCAATCGATCCGCGCGCCGCCATGGCTGCTTGTGCTGCGGGTGTAAGGACGATGTGGGTGTTGTCTGACATGGCCGCCCTGCCGCTCTGCGGGAAATTTCTCGCGCTTATTATAGGTCTTACCGATGCCGCGATAATCGGCCTTCACGGCAAGATATTATTGCTTAATATGAAATAATGGACCGGATCGACAGTGTCGCGGTGTTTGCCGAGGTCGCCGAGCGCGGCAGTTTTTCCGGGGCGGCAAAGCATCTGAACCGCTCGGCGGCCGCCGTGACCCGCGCGGTCGCGGAGCTCGAGGCGCGGCTCGGCGTGCGGCTGCTCAACCGCACCACCCGCGCCGTAAGCGTGACCGAAGCCGGTCAGCGCTTCCTGGTCGGCGCGCGCCGCGTGCTCGCCGACCTCGCCGAGATCGAGCAGGGCGCGGCGGGGCAGGGCCAGGCGCCGCGCGGCGAGCTCCGCATCACCGCGCCGATCGTGTTCGGCCGGCGCCACGTGCTGCCGCTGGTGACGGATTTCCTCGGGCAGTATCCCGAGGTGAGCGTGCGTCTCGCGCTGCTCGACCGGCCGGTCGATCTGGTCGACGACGGGCTCGATGCCGCGATCCGTATCGGCACGCTCGCCGACACGTCGGCGATTGCGGTTCGCGTCGGCGAGATGCGCCGCATCGCGGTGGCTTCGCCCGGCTATCTCGAGCGCCGCGGCCGGCCGAAATCTGTCGCCGACCTCGCCGGACATGACGTCATCGCGTTTGCCGGCATCGATCGCGTCGAACGCTGGCGGTTCGCGGGCGGCGTCGAAGCGAGGATCAAGCCGCGGCTCGTCGTCAACACCGCCGAGGCCGCAATCGACGCGGCGGTCGCGGGCTTCGGCATCACGCGGGTGCTGAGCTACCAGGCGGCCGACGCACTCTCGGACCAGCGGCTGGTGCGGCTGCTGCGCGAGCACGAAGCCGGGGCGACACCAGTCCATGTGGTCTATCCGGAGGGCCGCCACCCGCCGCCGAAGCTTCGTGCCTTTCTCGATGCAATCGTCCCGCGCTTGCGGCAGCGTTGCAGCGCCATTGCCCGCTCGGTAGACAAATAGACCGCTGGAAAGGCCCGCATGAACTTCGCAAGCGACAACACCGCCGGCATTGCGCCGGAAATCCTCGCGGCGCTCGCCGCGGGCAATGACGGCTTCGTGCTGGGCTACGGCAACGACGACCTGACGCGTTCGGTCGAGCGCAGGATCGGCGAGATCTTCGAGCGCGAGGTGTCGGTCTTCCTGGTGCCGACGGGGACCGCGGCGAATGCGCTGGCGCTCGCCCATGTCAGCCCGCCCTGGGGCGCCGTGTTCGCCCATGCCGAAGCGCACATCCTGACCGACGAATGCGGCGCGCCGGAGTTCTTCGGCGGCGGGCTCAAGCTCGTCGGCATGCCCGGCGTGGGCTGCAAGGTCAGCCCCGGGACGCTGGCGGAAACCGTCGCGCATTACGAGGGCCACGCGCCGCATCAGGTGGTGCCGGCGGCATTCTCGTTCGCGCAGGCAAGCGAAGCCGGCACCATCTACCGGCCGGATGAAATCGCGGCGCTCGCGAAGCTCGCGCATGCCCACGGCATGAAGGTTCATATGGACGGCGCGCGCTTTGCCAATGCGCTGGTGCGGATGAATGCAAGCCCTGCGGCGATCACCTGGAAGGCCGGCGTCGACGTGCTGTCGTTCGGCGCGACCAAGGGCGGTGCGCTCGCGGCCGAGGCCGTGGTGTTCTTCGACAAGGACGCGGCCGCGCATATGGCCGAGCGGCGCAAGCGGGCCGGGCATCTTCTATCCAAGCACCGCTTCCTGTCGCTGCAGTTCGACGCGTTTCTGAACAATGATTGCTGGGTGCGGCTCGCCCGCCACGCCAATGCGATGGCGGACCGGCTTGCGGCCGGGCTTGCCAAAATCGGCCTGCCGCCGGTGTGGCCGGTCGAGGCGAATCTTGTATTCATCCTGCTGCCCAAGGCCGTTGAGGCGCGGCTGAAGGCTTCCGGCGCGCGCTATTACGTGCGGCAGAGCCAAAGCCTGCCCGCCGGAGTGGCGGCCGGGCCGGATCGCTGCCTGATCCGGCTGGTGGCGTCGTTTGCAACGACCGCGGAGGAGGTCGACGCCTTCGTGGCCCTTGCCGCAAAGGGGTGACGAGAACGCCCC
This sequence comes from Xanthobacteraceae bacterium, assembly GCA_019746135.1. Lineage (GTDB taxonomy): Bacteria > Pseudomonadota > Alphaproteobacteria > Rhizobiales > Xanthobacteraceae > Z2-YC6860. The sequence continues at coordinate 9,290 of JAIESI010000098.1, read as the reverse complement.
AGCGGTGCCCTAATCCCTGCCAATGCTTGGGATAGTGCTTGAGGCGATCGACTGGTGGGAGGGGACTTCCGTGAAACAGCGATGGATTGTCGCGGCCCTTTCGGTGCTCGCATTTTCCGTGCCGGCTGCGGCGGAGCCGCAGCGGCTCGCGCAGGCGATGGAAGCCGGCCTGCTGCCGCCGCACGAAATCATCACCATCGTGCGCTCGACGCGGCTTGATCCGATCGGCCGGCCGGTGCTGCGCGGGCCGAACTACGTGGTGCTTGCCCTCGACGAGGACGACCGCGAGATGCGCGTCATCGTCAACGCGCGGCGTGGCGAAATCATCCGCATCGTGCCGGTGCAAGCGGCCTCGCGCATGCCGCCACCGGGCGCCGGCTACGCGACGGGGCCTTACGAACGGATGGAGCGCTATGAGCGCATGGCGCCTGCGCCGCGCTACGTCGCGCCCGACGGCGGCCACACCAGCGCCCGCCCGCCGGTGATCGATGACGATGATGACGATCTGCCCTACGAGCAGCAGGCGCCGCGTCCGCCGGGCACCATGCCCGGGGCAGCAGCGCGTCGGGGCACTGCTCCGCCGCCGCGCACGGGCTACGCCGATCCGCCGCCGGTGATCAGGTCAGCGCCGCCTGCATCGGGTCCGGGCGTCGCACGCGGCACCGATCTGCCGCCGCCGTCATCGGGCGCTTTGCCGCCGCCGTCCGGCGCGCGCGCCGGCTCCGCCGCTCCGCCGCGCAGCGCCAGCCCGTCCCAGCAGTCCGCTTCGCGGGACGTCTACGCGCCCGAGCCGGATCGCGACGGTGGCATGCTGCCGCCGCCGCCGGAGCGTTTCCCGCAGCGCGTCGCGCCGGCCGCCGAGAGACCCAAGACCGGGAAACCCAAGACCGAGAAACCCAAGCCGGTGAAACGCGAGGCCACGGCCGGCGCGCCCAAGGCTGCGCCGCTGCCGAAGCCCAAGGCCGAGCCCAGAAGCGGGCCTGTGACCCCGGCTGGCGCAACCGAAACCAAACCGGCGGCGCCTGCCGCGGCCCCCGCAGTCTCAGCACCCGCCGCATCACCGCCGGCCGCCGCGACCAGGACCGAATCGCCGAAGCCGCAGCCCCTGCCGGAGCAGAAGCCTGCCGTGCAGCAGAAGCCGGCCGATGACGGCGTGCCGCACTGACGCCGAGCTGAAATAGAGCCAGCCCGAAAAATAAAGCGCCCCGGGGGGCATCCCGGGGCGCTCCTCTCTGCGGAGGAACCGCTGAGCTGGTCGCGTTAGGCCGCGGCCTGAGCCTCGACCACCTTCGGCTTCTGGCCGTTGATGGCGATCTGGCGCGGCTTCTTCGCCTCGGGGATCTCGCGCACGAGGTCGACGTGCAGGAGACCGTTCACGAGGGACGCGCCCTTCACCTGGACGTAGTCGGCAAGCTGGAACTGGCGCTCGAAAGCGCGCGCCGCGATGCCCTGGTAGAGCACCTCGCCGCTGTTGTCCTGCTTGACCTGCTTCTCGCCCCTGATGGTCAGCGTGTTCTCTTTCGCCTCGATCGACAGCTCGTTCTCGCCGAAGCCCGCGACGGCTACGGTGATGCGATAGTCGTTCTCGCCGGTGCGCTCGATGTTGTAGGGCGGATAGCCCGGCGCGGCCTCAAAGCCGTCCAGCATCGAGAACAGCCGGTCAAAGCCGACGGTCGAGCGATAGAGGGGAGCAAGATCGAAAGTACGCATGGAATGTCCTCCTTTGAGCGACATGAGTTCGGTCCGCCCCGAAGGGCCAAACCTGTGAAGCCGTGCAGCCCGGATGGGCCTGCACAGCCTTCGATATGGGGAGCCAACGGCCGCCCGCAAGAGGGGTTTCCCCCGGTTCTTTCCGCCTTAATGCATTGAAATACTGGGTATTTTTGAAACCAGATCAAATGACAATGCCCATTCAATTGAGCCTGCCCGCGCGGCTGCTATAAGGCGCGAGGCTTCGAGCGGACGAAGCCGGCCGACTCAAATTTCATGGATCTCGTCTCCATCCCAGCCAATCCGGTGCCGGACGACGTCGTCACCGGCGCGCTCAAGACCAGCGACGGCGTCAGCCTGCGCTTCGCGCGCTGGCATCCGCCGCCTGGCCGCAAGGGCACCGTCTGCCTGTTCCAGGGCCGCGCCGAATTCATCGAGAAGTATTTCGAGACGGTGCGCGAGTTGCGCTCGCGCGGTTTCGCGGTCGCCACGCTGGACTGGCGCGGGCAGGGCCGCTCCGGGCGCAAGCTCAACGATCCATACAAAGGCCACGTCGGCGACTTCTCGGAATACGAGGAAGACCTCGAGACCTTCATGAAGGAGGTCGTGCTGCCCGACTGTCCGCCGCCGATCTTTGCCATCGGCCATTCGATGGGCGGCACCATCATGATGCGGCTCGCGCGCCAGGGCAGCCGCTGGTTCGATCGCATCGTGCTGTCGGCGCCGATGATCCGGCTCTCGGGCTCGCGCGACAGCGGGCTTGCGCGCTTCACCGCCCGGACCATGCGGCTCCTCGGCATGGGTTCGGCCTATGTGCCGGGCGGCAGCGACACGGTGCAGTCGACCGGGCCCTATATCGGCAATCCCGCCACCTCCGATCCGGTGCGGCACGCCCGCACCAAGGCCGTGCTCGAAGCCGCGCCCGACCTCGGCCTCGGCTCGCCGACGGTCGGCTGGCTCAACGCCGCCTATCGCGCGATGGGCGAGTTCGCCGATCCGGCCTATCCGGGCAAGGTGCGCCAGCCGCTGATGCTGGTCGCGGCGGGCCGCGACGAGATCGTGTCGACGGCGGCCATCGAGGACGTCGCGATCCGGCTGCGTGCCGGTTCGCATCTCATCGTCGCCGGTGCCAAGCACGAGCTGATGATGGAGCAGGACCGCTATCGCGGCCAGTTCTGGGCGGCGTTCGATGCGTTCGTGCCGGGAACGCCGCTGTTCAAGTGACGGCTCTCGTGTCCCGGGGCACACCGCATCACTCCGCTGCGCTGCGTGCTGCGCCGCGCCCGGGACACGAGCCGGTCAGCCGTTCAGCGCCTTCATCGCCGCCTCGTGCACCCGCCGGTCGCCCGCGGCGATGATGCGTCCGCCCGCGGTCGGCGGACCGCCGTCCCAGGTGGTGACGATGCCGCCGGCGCCCGCAATGATCGGGATGAGCGGCAGGATGTCATAGGGCTTGAGCTCGGTCTCGATCACCAGATCGACGTGTCCTGCCGCCAGCATGCAATAGGCGTAACAATCGCCGCCATAGCGCGACAGCCGGACCGCCCGCTCGACCTTGCCGAACATGGCACGGTCGGCGTCGTTCATCAGCAGCGGGCTCGTCGTCATCAGCAGCGCGTCGGACAGCCCCGCGCAGCGCTTGACGCGCAGCACCCGCTCGCCGGCCGGTCCGCGGTAGCGCGACGCGCCGCCGTCGCCGGTGAACCGTTCGCGGGTGAACGGCTGATGCATCATGCCGTAGACCGGTACGCTTGCGCGCGTGAGAGCGATCAGCGTGCCCCAGGCCGGCATGCCGGTGATGAAGGACTTGCTGCCGTCGATCGGATCGAGCACCCAGACATATTCGGCGTCGGTGCGCTCGTTGCCGAACTCCTCGCCGATGATGCCGTGGCCGGGAAACGTCTGCCGGATCAGCGTCCGCATAGCGGTCTCGGCGGCGCGGTCGGCGGCCGTCACCGGGTCGAACTTGCCCGGACTGGCCTTGTTCTCGACGCCCAAGGCCGTGCGGAAGAACGGCAGGATCGCGTCGCCGGACACGGTCGCGAGCCGGTCGACAAAGGCCGCAAAGTCAATGGCAGTCATGCCGGAGAGGTATGCGCTGTTCTTTTTCGGTTGTCATGGGCCGGGCAGGCAGGGCATCCAGGGAGCGCCGAATTTGCGGTGGATATCGCGGGTTTGGCAAGGCCACCGTGACGTACGGACGCGATCTGCGGGCCTGCCGGGAGGACCGCCGGGATGAGCACTGGGGACCACGCCGTGCGTCCGCGCGCGGTCAATCCATGGTCGGCGATTGCCCTCGCGGTCGTGGCCACGCTCGGCGCGCTCTATATCGTCAGCCAGTTCATTCGCAATTCGATCGGCGTGATCGCGCCCAATCTCGCCACCGAGATGGCGCTCTCGCCGCTCGATCTGGGATTTCTCTCCAGCATCTATTTCTTCGTCTTTGCGGCGACGCAAATTCCGCTCGGCGTCGCGCTCGACCGCTTCGGGCCGAAGCTCTGCATGCTGGCCTGTGTGGGCTTCACGGTGCTCGGCTGCGCGATGTTTGCGGCCGCACAATCGACGGGCAGCCTCGTGATCGCGCGGGCGCTACTCGGCTTCGGCACCGCCTCGTTCCTGATGGCGCCATGCGCGCTCTATGCGCGCTGGTTTCCGCCGGAGCGCTTTTCGACCTTCACCGGCATTCAGCTCGGTCTCGGCACGCTCGGTGCATTGCTTGCGACCGCGCCGCTCGCCTTTGCCACCGCTGCGGTCGGCTGGCGTGCGACATTTCTCGGCCTTGGCGTTTGCACGGCGCTGATCGGCGCGGTGATCTGGCTGATCGTCCGCGACGATCCGCCCGGCGTGCAGCGCGAACCGCACCGCGAAACGATGAAGGAAAGTTTCGCCGGCGTCTGGGAGGTGATCCGGACGCCGTCGATGGGCCGCGTGTTTTTCGCCCAGGTTGCGATCTATCCGAGCTACCTTCTGGTCGCAGGCCTCTGGGGCGGGCCCTACCTCACGCACGTCTATGGATACGACCTCGCGGGCCGCGGCGACATGCTGTTCGTCGCAGCGCTGGCCCAGGTGCTCGGCTCGTTCCTGTGGGGTCCGACGGACCGGTGGTTCGGAAGCTGCAGGACGCCGGTTCTGATCTCGATGTTCGGGCTGTTCGCAACGCTGCTGCTGTTTGCCGTCTTGAGCCCGATGCCGTTTCCGCTGCTGCCGGTGGCGTTCGCGCTGATAGGCTTTTTTACCGGACCGTTGGCGCTGACGCTGACGCACGGCCGGTCGCTCGCCGCGCCGCACCTCCTCGGGCGGGCGATCACGCTCCTCAACATCGGTGCCATGGGCGGTGGATTCCTGGTTCAGTTCATCAGCGGGATGATCATCGATCTCTTCCCGACGCAGGGGGCTGCCTATCCTCTGGAGGCCTACCGGCTGGTATTCGGCCTGCAGGCGGCACTGGTGCTGATCGGCTGTATTATTTATTTCGGAAGCCTGGACAGGCACTTAGGCCGGAAATCTGGTCTGCGTTAAATTATGAACAGGTATGTCAGAAATAGGTAAGCAGCACTTGCTTTTTGTGCGTCGCAAGAGCATATTTGTGCAGCGCGGCAACGGGCTTCGCCCGTTCCCGCCGCCCTCCTTGGGCGTTTCCTCCCTAGACTTGGGCCGTCGGTTTTCCGACGGCCCTTTTTTCTTGGTCGGGTTTTTGGCCAAGCTTCTGGCCAAGCTGCTGGTCAGGTATCTTGGTGAGGCCGGCCGCCGCCGAACGACGCGCGGCTACTCGGCCGCCGCGCGATAGGGCCGCAGCTCCTCCAGTGGAATGTCGGCGAGCCGCTCGGCCAGAAGCTCCAGGTCGGCCGCGAGGCGGCCGAAGCCCGCCGACCGCTCGAAGCGCCGCTCATCCATGTAGAGCCCGCGGTTGAACTCGATCTGGATCGCGTGCAGGCCCGCGGCCGGGTTGCCGTAGTGCTCGGTGATGAAGCCGCCGGCGTAGGGCTTGTTGCGGCTGACGGCGTAGCCGCGCGAGCGCAGCACCGCCTCCGCCGCCTCCGATACCACCGCGACGCAGCTCGTCCCGTAACGGTCGCCCAGCACCACGTCGGCGCGCGGGCGTTCGTCGCGCGGGCCGGTCGACGACGGCATCGAATGGCAGTCGATCAGCATCGCCGCGCCGAACTCGCGATGCACCCGCGTGAACAGCTTCCGCAGCGCGCGATGATAGGGCTTGTACAGGGTCTCGATCCGGCGCAGCGCGTCGTCGACCGAGATGCGCTGGTCGTAGATTTCCTGCGCATCGCCGACCACGCGCGCCACCGTGCCGAGTCCGCCGGCGACCCGCATCGAACGGGTGTTGGCGAACGACGGCAGCCGCCCGTCGAACATGCGCGGATCGAGCTCGTAGGGCTCGCGATTGACGTCGACATAGCAGCGCGGGAAATGCGCCCGCATCAGCGGATAGCCGCGCGCGACCACGCCCATCGCCAGATCGTCGACGAAGCTGTCCTCGGAGCGGCGCAGGGTCGGCAGATCGAGCCGCGAGGTCTGCAGGAACTGGCGCGGATAGATGCGCCCGGAATGCGGCGAGTTGAACAGCACCGGACCGCGCCAGTGCTCCGGCTCGATGGTCTCGAACGGCGGATCGAGCTCGTCGTAGGACTGGTTCATGGCCGGAGGCATTCTCGGAATGCGCGATGTGAGGTCTGAAAACCGTTCAAATTTCGTTCCCGTTCCGCGTCGCCTTCAGCACGCATTCTCTATCTCAACTTCGTCCCTGCCAAGCGCCCTTTCACCCGTTGTTTACCAGCATTCCGGCTAATGCACGAAGGGGGCAGAGACCAGTTCCTATCGAGCTATTCGCGCCAAGGCGGTTGCCCGATGGCGGTCAAGGAAGGCATGCTCCCGGGGTGTCGTAACGAGGCGTTAGCGTCGGCCCGCTAAAGGTGCCGGGCATAGGGCGGGCGGGGACAATGGCACAGACCGATCAAAACGTGAAAATCCTTTTGGCGGAAGACGACAACGACATGCGGCGCTTTCTGGTCAAGGCGCTGCAGAACGCGGGCTTCGACGTCATTTCCTATGACAACGGCATGTCGGCCTACCAGCGGCTGCGCGAGGAACCGTTCCAGCTTCTGCTGACCGACATCGTGATGCCGGAAATGGACGGCATTGAGCTCGCCCGCCGGGCGGCCGAGCTCGACCCCGACATCAAGATCATGTTCATCACCGGCTTTGCCGCGGTGGCGCTGAACGCCGATTCCACCGCGCCCAAGCACGCCAAGGTGCTGTCCAAGCCGGTCCATCTCCGCGACCTCGTCAACGAGGTCCAGAAGATGCTGGCGGCCTAAGTCCCTGGACGGCCTGACGGCCGCCGGGCGGCTTGCCTGCCCGGCCGGTAGCCGATAAGACCACCCCGTCTGGATGGGTGCGTAGCTCAGCGGAAGAGCACTACCTTGACATGGTAGGGGTCACAGGTTCGATCCCTGTCGCACCCACCATCCTTTGTCGCTTTTGTCAGGGATTTCGGGAGCCGCCGGGTGCTCAGGCGGCGCCCGGTCAGCGCCTGCCGAGCTGCAACTGCAGATCGCGCCGGATGTAGATCTCGATGAACCCCGGCAGCAGCCCCTCGCGCACCATGTGCTCGAAGGGTTCATGGTAGCGGGCATCGGGCGTCTCGGTGAGCAGCACGATGCTCCACAGGTTCAGCGGCTCGTGGTCGGAGCCGCCGACCGCATGCCGGACATGAAACAGCGGCTGGAATGCGCTCGCTGCGAGCGCGCCGCCGGATTCCTCGGTCATGCGGGAGCGCCCGAGGAAATAGATCGCCTGTTTGGCGTCGCTGACGAAAACATCTTCCAGCACGCGTCCTTCGGACGGGGTGATCCATCCGCGCTGCATCGAGGAGCGATTGAACCGATAGGAGCCGTCGTGGAGCGCTGCGCGCCCCCATGAACGGCCCTCCGACACCACGTAGGGGATATAGGTGCGCGGATCCCAGGCCTTCCTGGTTTCCATGTCCCAGATCATCGCGCGCGTGAGTTTCTTTTGCGGCGCGAGCCGGTAACGCTCCCCGAGGACCTTGTTGACATCGACGGCCGGGAGCTCGAACCGCGTGTGCGCGGGATTGGCCCACGCTTCGTCATATTCGCGTTCCGCCGTGACGAATGTGATCCCGGTGTCGTCTCTCATCCAAAGCTCCCGGCGCGATCCAGATGCAGAGTTGCGCGGTCATCCGCGACGGCTGCGTCACGATAGCGCTCTGCGCCATCAGCGCTTCGTATAAATCCATAGGCAGCCGTTATCTCGCGGTCCGATGCACAGGTTCGATTGCGAGCCTGTCCCGCCGCACGGGGCTCCCGTGACTTATTCGGCTGGATCATGAGGTGCGCCGTCATCTATATAGATTGCCTATGAATATCACGCTGCGGCAGCTCTACGGCTTCAAGGCGGTGGCGGACGTCGGCACGTTCACCGCCGCGGCGCAGCGGCTGAAAGTGGCTCAACCGGCGCTCTCGCTGAACATCCGCGATCTCGAGCGCGAGCTGGGGGCGAGGCTGTTCGATCGCACCACCCGGCGCGTCGAACTGACGGCAGCGGGCCGCGAGTTTCTGCAGTCGGTCGACAAGCTGATCGCCGACCTGGAGCAGGCGGTGCAGAATGCGCGCGAGCTCGCCGAGAGAAAGCGCGGACGGCTGGTCGTCGCCGCTCCGCCGCTGCTCGCCGCGATGGTCGTGCCGGGCGCGGTGGCCGACTACAAGAAGCGGTTTCCCTCGATCGACGTGAGCGTGATCGACACTCAGACCAACGTCATTGTCGACAAAGTGCGCAGCGGCGAAGCGGATTGCGGGATCGGCACCTTCGCGGAAGCCGAGGAGGGTATCCGGAAGGAGGTGTTGTTCGAAGACGCGCTGATGGCCTGGTTTCCGGCCCACTCGCCGAGTTCAAGGTCGAGCCGGCTCGCCTGGAAGGACCTGCCGGGCCAGCTCATCGCCATGACCCGCGACAGCCGCATCCGCTTCCTGGTCGATCAGGTCTATCAATCGGCCGGCCAGACGATGCGGCCTGCCTATGAGGTGTCGCACATGACGACGGCCATCATGATGGTCGAGGCCGGACTGGGTGTCGCGGTGCTGCCGGCCTATGTCTGGGGCTTCGCTCGCGCCTTCAACGTGACGGCGAGGGTGTTGTTCGAACCGGAGGTCCGCCGCGAGATGGCCATCATCCACGCCAGCGGCCGGGCGCTCTCGCCGGCCGCGGAGGCGTTCACCCGATACCTGAAGAAGCGCGCCGGCGCCGCGCTGCCGCGCGGGCTCCGCCAGACGGCCGCCGAACAGGTTCCCGGAATTCATAGGGCCCGCGTATAAATCGATACCCGTTTGGCGAATTGTGCCGATGGTCGCGCCCGCCCTAAGTTGCGGCATGCACGCCCTTTACGGTGCGGTGACGCCAAACATCGGGTGAATCATGACGTATTCAAAACGTGACGCCAAAGACCATGCTCGCGCTCATTTGAAGGGTATCTGGGCGGCGGCGCTGGTGCCGTTCAACGCGGACCTGACGATCGACGAGACGGGCTTCCGCCAGAACCTGCGGCA
>JAIESI010000287.1 GCA_019746135.1 Xanthobacteraceae bacterium | reverse complement strand
TGGTCAACCCACGGAATCAGCGATCAAATCGCATCGCAAGAAGTGTGAATTGGACAGCCCTCGCGGGGAGGGATGGCTCCGCCGATGACGCGAGTGTTTCCACCAACCACGATCATGCCCTAACGCTGCGCCGACTGTGCCGCGGTCGCGGACACGGCCTCGACCACGTTGCCCTCGCGCACGAAATCCTGGCCCTGCACGATCACGCGCGTGCCGTCCGGCACGCCGGCAAGCCACATGTTGCTCTGCTCGTCCTCGACGATCGACACCGGCACGAAGCCGACCTTGTCGCCTTCGCCGACGGTGCGAACGCCAAGCTCACCCGACGAGGCGAAGACCAGCGCCGAGCGCGGCACGCGGGTCGCGGGTGTGGGCTCGAGCGGAATGGTCGCCTCGGCGGTGATGCCGTCGGGGATCAGGTAGTCCGGATTGTCCATCTGTATTTCGACGCGATAGGTGCGCGTGCTCTCGCTCGCCGACGGCGAGACATAGCGGATGCGCCCCTGGCGGGTCAGCCCGTTGGCAAGGCGGATCTCGGCCGTGGTGCCGACCTTCACCCGCGCAGCGTTTCGCTCCGACACCTCGACCAGCGCAAGCACCGGATCGAGCCCGACCATCTTGACGATTTCCTTGCCGGTAAAGGAGAACGCCGCGGTGCCGACCTCCGAAACTTCGGTGACAATGCCGTCCCACGGCGCGACGATGATGCTGCGGCCGAGCTCGGCCTCGGCGGTCGCGACCGCCGCCTCCGCGACCTTGAACTGCGCCTCGAGATTGTCGAGCTCGAGCTTCGGCACCGCGTTGGACAAAAGCAGCCGCCGCTTGGCTTCAAGCTCGATGCGCTTCTGCGCGAGCATGGCCTTGGCCTGCATCACCAGGGCCTCGCGGTCCTCGACCTTGAGGATGGCCATCACCTCGCCCTTCTTGACGCGGGAGCCGCGGCGAACCCTGAGGTCCTCCAGCAGGCCGTTGGTGCGCGCAAAAATCACGACCTTCTTGTCGGCCTCGGTGCGGCCGGAAAGCACGAGCTTGCGGCTGTGCGGCTGCACGGCGGTATCGACCACGCTGACGCGAAACTTCTTCTGCGCCGCGGCCTCGCTCGGGCGCGGCGCGGCGTTGCCGTGCGAGGTGTCGTGCGGGAACAGATAACCCGACACGATCCACAGCGCGGCCGCGGCGACGAGGCCCACGGCGGTGATGCGGCTGCCCTTCAGCGCGCCTTTCATGACGACTTCTCCCCCTCCGCACGCTGATCTTGCGAGCGGCTACGCAGCAGATGCCGCGCGACATCCATGAACACCGGGATGAGCGCACCGGCCTTGAAGTTCGGATCGAGCGCGCGACGCCACCAGACGCCGTCGGCCAGGATCATCAGCATGTCGACCGCGCCTTCGATGTCGGCATCGTTCGGGATGTCGCCGCGCTCGGCCGCGGTGTTGAACATGGCGATCAGCCATCTGCGGACGTCGGCGTCGAAGGCCGCGGAAATCCGCGCGATCTCCGGATGGCGGCGCGCCTCCGACATCACCTCGGTGCAAAGCTTCACCTGCTCGATCGGCCGCACCGCGAAGTGGTAATGCGCCATGCCCTCCAGCACGTTGAACAGGCCCTGGGACAGATCGGCCCGGGCAAAGTCCTGCGCCACCTCGGCGCGGTCGCGCTCGGCGATGCCTGCGATCAGCGCCTCCTTGGAGGGGAAGTAGCGGTAGAGGTTGCCCGCGCTCATGCCGGCCTCGGCGCAGATCTCCTGCATCGAGGTCTGGTGGAAGCCCGCGCGCACAAAACAGCGCTCGGCGGCCTCGAGGATTTCCGCGCGGCGGTCGGACTGCCGCTGCGCGCGGACCGGGCTTGAGACGGCCGTGGCGTTCATGGATTGGTGCATCGCACAATGAAAGAGAATGAACGTTCATTCTCATGGGCGGGCTGAGTCGTCAAGCGGCATCCAATTTTCCTTGTCAGAACAGCGGCGTAGACAACCTTCGCCGCCCGGCGACTTCACTTTTTTCGGGCTGCCGGGCCCGCCCTTCCCCTTTTTCCGTCTCCCTCGAAACGAGGGAATGGAGCGCCGGGAGGCGCCGGGCCCAGTGACGTAGGGCCCGACGGACCATCGGGTCCGCCGCGCGCCTTTTCGAGGCGCGCGCCCCCCAGTGACGCAGGGGGGCGGCGCCTCCCGGCGCTCCACCAGAAACGACGCAAACGTGGGGCACGTTTTCCCTCGCTCGCGCGTCCCTCGATCATTTCCCGCCTTCACCGAGGGCGGGAAATGACTGTTCCTGTTATGTTCCAGGCCAGGAATGTTGTCAACCCACCCGTCCGGCGTTGCCCGCGCCAAGCGCGCGCCACCGTCGACTGTCACGGGATGATGCTCGGCGCGCGGCGATACCGCCTGCTGGTACGAACAAGCCAATTGAATCAGCAGACTTGGCGATCACTTTGCCAGCGAGTTTGGCGGCCGAGGCAGCCCAAGGTTTTCGCGCAATATCTTGCCTTCTTCCGAAGTCGTGCTCGCCCTCGGTCGCCCCCGGAGGGCCCTCCTCTGTTCGCAAGTCTCCTCCCGCGCTGAAGCCACGCCCCTCTCCGGTGATGATGATGACGCGAAGGCTGTCGTCGCGATGAATCTGGTCGAGAAGGATGTCGAGCTCGACACGCATCTGGACGTCAATGGCGTTCAAGGCCTCGGGACGCCGTAGTGTGATGCATCCAATGGTTTTCTCATCGGGACGCTGTGGGTTGGCGTGCACGCCCCACCCGAGTGCTTCGAACTCAAACATCCGCTTCAGCCTCGATGCTTAACTCCGCCCCCGAACGACGGTCCGTTCGGGGGCTTTCACCGTGGCGCAGGCACGGGTCACTAGAGCCATCCCGGCGCGTCACCGCACACGCCTGTCGGCTCGCTCTTTTCGCACTATCGTGTAATCCGGCTCGTCATCGAGCGTGCGCAACTCGGTGTTCATGCCGACGTCCGAACGCCGCCGCTGGATACACCACTCTCCGGTCTTCCAGTATTCGGATTGTACCGCGAGCTGGGCCTGCCTCTCGAGGTGTTCGTTCCACTCTCCGAGATCGTAGCCGAACCACGGCGATTCAGGCCGCAGCTTGGGCAGGCCGATCTCCTCCCATATCTCCTTCGCCTTTTCCATGAACTCACGTTTGGGCAAGGCGACAGGTGGAAGGGTTTCCTTGAGCGTCGCATCGATTAGCACGGCGGAATCTTCGCTGTCGTACATGCTGCGCGGTCCGTGACCTTCATCCTTATGGTGAAGGATCTTGACGTCGTTGTGCGGCTTGCAGCGGAAGCACATGGCCCAGAACGTTGCATCCGCGTTGTCCGGATCGATGTCTTCATTGACCGCGACGACCCACTTGCCCTCGGCGCGACGGAACGACGCCACGCCATAGAGCGCCCGCCAGATTTCGGTGCGTGGCATGTTTTTCTCGACCACGACGACGATCAGCCGCTGGAGCGCGGTTAGCGGTTCGTGCGTGACGACCTTCCTAATGCCCTGGATTCCAAGGTTGGTTCGCAGGTGAAGCATCTGCGCCGCTTCGTAGGCGGGCCGCTTGATGCAGCTCGACTCCGAGGGTGTCACCTGGCTGATCCACGACGTCAGAATGGCCTTCTTGCGTCGCGTGATCGCTGTCACGTCGACGACGCCGTTGTATTCCTGAAGATTGACGTGGCCGTGACTCTCGCCGAAGGGCGCTTCAGGTTCCAGAAATTCAGTCGAGACGTAGCCTTCGATCACGATCTCAGCTTCCGCGGGCACGAAAAGATCGACCGTCTTGCAGCGGGTGACGTTGATCGGGCCACCGGCGAGCCCGCCGGCGATATCGAGCTCGTCGTAGATCTCCGGGACTTTCTGAACCGACGTATAAGAAACGACCGGCGGACAACCGAGCACAACGGCACACGGCATCGGCTTACCCATCGCCTTGTATTTCTGCCAATGCATGTAGCCGCCCGAGCGCAGCTCGATGGATGTGTTCATCCCCATCCGATCCGGCGCCTTGATCATGCCGCGGTAGGTGCCAAGATTCTGCACGCCGGTGTCGGGATCGACGGTAATGAAATGGCTGGACGTCGTATAAGGGGCGTTATCCCAGCCGGGCGACGAAATCGGAACCGGAATGTCATCGAGTCCGTGCCCTTTTCGGATGTCGTCTCCGGTATAGACAATCTCCTGACATGGCGCGTTTTCGACCGGGCACGACTTGATTGGATTGGCAAATGCTTTGAGCCAGGTGTCGCGGACGTCCGCAATCTTGCATCCCATGCCCATGGAATAGATTTCGTTGTTGCCGGCGAGGCCGCAGACCAAGACCGGAATATCGAACTTGCGTCCCTTGCTGTCGGTGAGGTTGGTGAACAAGAACGCCTTCCGATCCTCTGGAGCAATGCCGCCACGGAACTGCCAACGCACCAAAGGATGCATCTCGGTGTCTTTGTTGATCAGGCGGTCGATCTCGATCAACAGCCCTTTCTTACGCAGCGCATCGATGTGTTCATGCAAATCCAAATATGCACGCTTCTCACCGGCGCTCTTCTTGTCATCGGCTGTTGCTTGTTTCGTCATTCTTCTACGTCCTTTCAGTTGACGATCTGGATTTCCGCGCAACGCGAAGCCATCGGAACGGGCTCCATCGCAGGCTCTGACAGGCGGGTGCGCCGCGGCGTGTCGTGTTGCGGATGAACCTACTCTTTGGCATCGCGGAGCACGTTCCCCCACTTCACGACTTCGCCCCGCAGAAATTTTTCGGCAAAGTCGGATCCGGTCGCTTCCGGCATGACGACCCCCGCGCCATCGAGCCGTGCGACGACGGCCGGATCTGCAAGGCTGGTTTCGACAGCCTTGACGAGAGCGTTGACGATATTCTTGGGGGTCCCCTTGGGGGCGAACAGCATCGTCGGCGTCCCGGACTCGAAGCCGTCTACACCGAGCTCTTTGAACGTCGGCACACCGGCAAACGCCTTCGATCGGCTGATCGCCGTGATGCCCACGGGCCAGACCTCGGAACGGTTCACGATTCCCCCGCCGCTGGCCGTAAAGGTCATGCCGAGCCGGCCGGTGAGCAAGTCCGTCAGCACCTGAGGAGTCGACCTGTAGTTCACATTGACGACTTCGACGCCGGCGAACCTCTTGAAAAACTCCATCGCCAGATAGCTGCCGGTGCCGCGGCCGTTGCTTCCCGAATTCACTTTGTCGGGATGACCCTTCAGATAGGCAATCAGCGACTGATAGTTCGTGGCCGGGATCGACTTGTGAACGAACAACACCAGCGGGGTGTCGCCGACAACGGAGATCGGCGTCAGATCGTTGATCACATCGATGTTCAACGCTGGATACAGAACCGGCACCACGCTGATGCCCGCGCCCGTGAACAAAAGCGTGTATCCGTCGGGGTCAGAGCGCGAGACGGTCTTGATGGCTACCGTTGAGCTCGCTGTCGACATGTTTTCAACGACGACGGGCTGGCCAAGAGCTTCCGACATCCGCTCGGCCACGATGCGAGCGGTAATGTCCACGATACCGCCCGCGCCGGAGCCGCAAATGATTCTGATCGGCCTCTCCGGGTAGTTCGCGTTCGCCACGCCGCCGGATGCCAGGCACACAGCGGCGGCAAATCCGGCCCCTAGAACAACACGCCGATGCCAACGCGCCAGCGCACGGTGCTGCCTTATCATGAGCTTCTCCCACACGTTACTGCGTTGGTGCCCCTTGACGAAGCGAGGCGCGCCGCCACCTTGTCCGAAGCGGCCTTATGCGCATCCCAAGATGAAGCGAACGGCCTCTCACTTGCGCCTTCCCTCATGGAAAAAACTGACGAGCATCGAAGCGTCCATATGAGCGACACGAGGCTGAATCCGCTTCCGGCTCTCGATCAACAGCGCCCGCGCCTTCCGCTCGCCGATCTGGGTCAGCCGAGACAACATGACGGCGACATTAAGAACCCCAAGGAGCTCCTGCCTGGCGTTCAGGACGGGGACCGCGACGGCCCCTAGATCGGGCTTCCGCTCGCCGCGCGACACCACCCAGCCGCGCCGCCTGATATCGAGCAACTCCTTGTCCCTTTTGCTGGAGCCGTATGCCTTGAATACGCGGCCGGTGGCTCCGACAAAGAGCGCGTGACGTCCTCCTTCGACCAGATAGTGACGAACCGAGCCAGGCGAGACTTCGCGAAAGAGAAGAATTCGGTGGCGCCCCTGCCTGACATAGAAGGAAACTGTTTCACCGGTTACTGCGGTGAGGAGCTTGAGCTCCGGGCGGATCGCGTTTTCGAGCTCCGCGCTTATTCGAGACAAATCACCGAGATGACGAATGGTGTCGCCAAGAGAAAATCTTCCATTTTCATCGCGCTTCAGAAAACCTCTACGCTGCAATGAAACGGCTAATCGAAGAATTGTGCTCTTATAGAGACAAGAGCGTTGAGCAAGCTGCGCCAGCGTGAGCGTTTCGCCAGCAACATCAAAACAAGTGAGCACACTTAGTGCTCGTTCGACCGCATCCACGCCCCTTGGCGAGTCCATTTCGATCCGCTCTTTCCTCAACGACAATCTTACCGGCCCACCCATGAAGTGGAACACGTTCGCGTTCTGACCAGCAGAATGAGCCAAACTTGGCCGGAATGTCCGTCGTCAAGACATATGGCGCAGACCCGTGCGTAGATTGACGGAGGGGCGGCGTCGTCCGTTGTTCGATGCTGGATGTCTGGTCTCGGAGTGTGGCGTCCAAGCTCTCGCGGCCGGTCATGCGTGGCTTGATCGCCGGACCGCCCCGTACGGCGTCCATTTTCCCAACCTGTATCCCTATCTGGACGCGCATTCCCGCGCCGCCTTGAAACCGGCCACGACCGGTTGACGTTTGCCCAGTCACGTAATAAATGAAGTTACATGAAGCGAGACAGCCGATTGTCGGGCGTGCTGCACGTGCTGTTGCATATGGCGGAGTACCGCGAGTCTGTGACGTCAGACGTGCTGGCGAAGGCCATGAACACCAATCCGGTCGTGATCCGAAGAATCATGGCCGGGCTGCGTGAGCAGGGTTACGTGAGCTCCGAAAAGGGCCATGGCGGCGGCTGGGTCCTCGCCCGCCCGCTCGCGGAAATCACCTTGCGCGACGTGTACGAGGCGCTGGGGCGGCCTGCGTTGTTCGCCCTGGGCCATCGGACGGAAGCCCCCGGCTGCCTCGTCGAGCAGGCGGTGAATGCATCGCTCGATCGGGCATTCCAGGAAGCCGAGGCGTTGCTGCTCTCCCGCCTGAGCAAGGTCACGCTCGCCGCATTGAGCCGCGACTTCCACAAGCGCCTCAAGGCACGAAAGAGCTTGCGGCGAACGGAGCTCAGCCATGTCCACTAGCGAGGGCACGCAGCATTTTCCGAGCGCCTTTTCCGACCCGGCTGCCGTGGCCCGCTACGCTGACGGACCTCGGCGCTACGTGCCTGGTTATTCCGATCTCCACCGCATGACGGGGATTCTGCTGGCGGAGCGCGCGCCGCGCGATGCGCGGGTGCTCGTCCTGGGGGCCGGCGGCGGCCTGGAATTGAAGGCGCTGGCGGAGCTTCATCCCGCATGGACGTTCGTCGGCGTCGATCCGTCCGAACCGATGCTGGACCTCGCTTCGCGAGCGCTCGGCCCCCTCGGTGCGCGTGTCGAGCTTGTTCGAGGCTATATCGAGGACGCGCCGCCCGGGCCGTTTGACGCCGCGACATGCCTCCTGACGCTTCACTTTCTCCAGGCCGCCGAGCGGCAGCGGACGCTCGGCGAGATCCGACGCCGGCTCAAGCCGGGGGCGCCGTTCGTGGCAGCCCATGGCAGCTTTCCGCAAAACGCGGCAGAACGTCCGGCGTGGCTGTCGCGCTATGCCGCCTTCGCAATCACATCAGGTGTCGACCCGGACCACGCCAACAGGGCCCGGGCGGCGGTGGACGCGAGCGTGAACATGTTCAGCCCCGAACTGGACGAGGCGATCCTTCGAGACGCCGGCTTCTCGAATGTGAGCCTGTTCTTTGCCGCCTTCACCTGGCGCGGGTGGATCGCCTACGCCTAGCAGGACGCTGAAAAACTCTCCTCCGGTCATTCCGGGGCGCTCGCCCTAAGCGCGTCTACCCGCGTCTTCGACGCGCTATGGCGAGCGAACCCGGAATCCATAGCCACTGCTGCGGAGTATGGATTCCGGGCTCGCGCCCTCCGCCTTCGCGCTACGCGCTACGGCGGACTCCAAGCCCGCCGTAGCTCGCATAGCGAGCGGAGGCGGGTCGGCGCGCCCCGGAATGACGTCGCGGGCCTTTTTACCAGCCTGCCAGTGTGGGGCAATCAATGGGCCGTCCGCGCCCCTGCGGGAACGCAATCAACTCCTCTGCGTCGATCGCGGGCTGGAGCTCCGTCCCTATCCGGACGCGCGTTCCCGCGCCGCCTTGAAACCGGCCACGAAGCATTCGAGCGTCTTCGACGTGACGCCGCGCGGCAGCATCACCTCGATCAGCGAGAACATGCCCCTGCGCCCGACGGCCGCCTCGAGCGCCAAGGCAAGCTCGCGGCGGGTCGAAACGCGCACGCCATGGCCGCCGATCGCGGCCGCGATATCGGCAAAGTGCCAGTCGTCGAGATCGTTGAACGCGCTTTCCGGCTGGAACACGCGCAGCATCTCCCAGCTCTTGTTGTTGAACACGATCACGATCGGATCGAGCCCGTAGCGGCGGCAATTGCCGAGCTCCCAGCCGGTCATCTCGAACGCGCCATCGCCCACCAGGATCAGCGGGCGGCGGCCGGTAGCGGCCGCAACGCCGATGCCCGCCGGCACGCCGAAGCCCATGCCGGCATAGTATCCGGGCGCGGCGAGCGCCGTGTTCTCGATCTCCATCGCAACGAACAGGCAGTCGCCGACGTCGGACGTCATCGGCATCACGCCGTGGCGGTCGAACAGGTCGTTGACCGCGGTGGCGATGTCGGACGGCAGGATCGCCTCTTCGTCCACGGGCATGCCGCGCTGATAGCTCGCCGGCTTCACGCGCCGCTTCGCCGATGGATGCGCCCTGGCCCTTTGGAGCAGGGCTTCCACCAGGTCGTCGAGCGGCACATCCGGATAGACGTGATGCCCGATCCGCACCGTGCGGTCGGTCGCCAGCACGCTGTGGCGCGGCGCGGCCAGCTGCTGCGAAAGCGCGAAATTGGTGTCGCACAGGATCACCCCGAGCAGCAAAGCGAGATCGGCCTGGTCGACGACGTCGCTGACGTCGGCTGCGCCCGCGGACCCCACATAAGTGCCGAGCAGGGCATCGCAGCCTTGCAGCAGGCCGCGCCCCATGAAGGTCGTCACCACCGGCAATGCGAGCCGGTGCGCCAATTCGGCGACGCGATCCTCGATGCCATAGCGGCGGATTTCCACGTCCACCATGATCACCGGCGACTTGGCTTTGGCGAGGCGCGCCGCGATCTCGTCGGCGCATTCGGCCAGCGCGTCCGGGTCGGCCCCGCGGCGCGGCAGCACCGGCACGGGCCCGACCTGGGCCGCGACCATGTCGCGCGGAAACTCGATGTAGACCGGCAGCGAGCGCTCGCGCGCCGACCGCAGCACGCGCGCGATCTCGGCCGGCGCGCTCGCGGGATCGTTCAGGACCGCCTGGTCGCAGGTCACCTCGCGAAGGACCGCAAGCTGGGTGTCGATGGTGCGCGCCTGATGATGCAGCATGAAGCCCGCGGCGCGATCGCGCGCGCCCGGCGCGCCGGCGATGACGACGACCGGCGAGCGCTCGGCATAGGCGCCGGCGACGGCGTTGACGAGGTTGAAGGCGCCCGCGCCGTACGTGACCACGGCAACGCCGAGCCCGAGATGATAGCGCGCCGCGGCGTCGGCCGCGAAACCCACGGCCGGCTCGTGGCTCAGCGTGAAGTGCGGAAGGATCCCGCTGTCTTCGATGACCTTGAACAGCGGCAGCACGAAGTCGCCCGGAATGCCGAAGATCTCGCGCGCGCCGTGATCCTTGAGGGCCTGCAGAAGCGCTGTGGCGAGATTCGGCATCGCGTGATCAGCCCTATGTCAAATTATTGTCGGCCCTCAAATTTAGCAGGATGACGCCGGGATCGGCGTGAAGATTTCTCGTTGGCCCGAAGCCCGCGACGCTCGCTGCCATATCCTGCCTCGCGAGCATGTCGCCGCGCTTCCTGCGGAGCCACGACGAGAAGGTCAAGCCAGCTCCGCGGCGATCAGATGCGACACGATCGGGGGTGAAGGCCCGCGGTGAAACGCCTGCACCGCCTCCTGAAGCGCCCGCCCTTCCTGCGTGACCCGGTCGTGCTGGCGCAGATGTTCGATCCAGGAGGCGATCAGAAATGTTTCGACGACACGGCCCGGGGCGGCGGCGTCTTCGAACGCGCTCCAGTCGAAGGCACCGTCGCGACGCCTTTGATCGGAAAGCCTGGTCAGGGCCTGCAGGAACAGCTCACGATCGGCGGCGTCGATCCGGTACTCGACCGTGACCAGCACAGGCCCGCGATCGCCTTCGATATCGCGCGCGATCACCGGCGCGGGCCAATGCATCGAGGGCGTCAGGTCCGCCCCCTCGCCGGTTTGCAGCTTCCAGGGCCGCAACAGGGCCAATGCGGCGAGAAGCCCGCCGGCCGCGACCAGATGCGCGGCGGGAAGGCCGATATGGCTCGCGAGCTGGCCCCACGCCATGCTGCCGAGACTCATCGAGCCGAATTGCACGGTGACGAACAGGGCAAGACCGCGGCCGCGGACCCACCCGGGCAGACCGACCTGCGCCGAAACGTTGATGGTCGCAAGCACGGCGATCCACGACAGTCCGGCCACGAAACTCGCCGCGAACGCAGTGAGCGGCTCGCGCGCGAGGCCGAACAGCGCGAGCGCCGCTGCGGTCCCGATGGTGCCCGCGGCCGCCAGTCCGTCGGCGCCCAGCCGCGTCTTGACCGCCGGCAGCACCAGGGCCCCCGCCACGGCGCTCGCACCGATGGCGCCGAGCAGAATGCCGTAAAGCGCGGGCCCGCCGTTGATCTGAACGCGCGCCACGAGCGGCAACAGGGCCCAGTAAGCGCTTGCGAACACAAAGAAGCCGACGCTTCGGATCAGCGTGGAGCGGAGATGCGGGTTGCGCCGCGCGTGGCGCAGACCGACAACCATCGCGCTGCCGAAACGCTCGGGCGGCAGGCGATGCGCCGCCCCCTCCGAGGGACGCCACCAGATCAGCGCCGCGATCACGCCGAGATTGGACAAGGCGTTGATCCAGAACGGCGCCGCGAGCCCCAGGAGGCCGATGAACAATCCGGCCAGCGCGGGCCCCACCGCGCGGCTGACATTGATGCCGACGCTGTTGGCGGCGACGGCAGGCGACAGCCTCCCGCGGCACCAGTTGAGGAACGATCGACTGCCACGCCGGCGCGACGAGCGCCGCTCCGACGCCGCTCAGAAACGTGAACACCAGCAGCGAGGCAGGCGAAACATGGTTGAGCCAGACGAGCAGCGAAAAGCCCGCGGTCAAAGCCGTCAGCGCGATCTGAACCGCGATCAGGAGCTTGCGGCGATCGAGGATATCGGCCAGAGCGCCGGCGGGAATGCCGAGCAGGAACATCGGCAGCGTGGTGGCGACCTGAACCAGCGCGACAACAAGCGCGTCCGGATCGAGGCCGGTCATCAGCCAGCCGGCTGCAGCGTTCTGCATCCAGGTGCCGATGTTGGAGATCACCGTCGCGATCCACAACACGGCGAACGCGCGATGGTGGAACGGACTCCAGGACGATACATCGCCCGGCGTCTTGTCAGCGATGCCAGGTGTGGAGCTTGCCGCTCGATGCGGCGCTGAATTTGTCATCGACCCCCATCCGGACGACCGAGATTCCATCGTGCCAGATCAGGCATCGGTGTTCATGCCCCGATTGGCCAGAATCGCGGCGAGCATCAGCCCGCCGATCAGTCCCATGTGCTCCCAGAACGTGTTGAAATCGCGGACCCGTTCGATCCCGCTTTTGACCCACCACGCGTGGGCCATCAGGGACGCGGCCAGCGTGAAGACGCCGAGGGCGCCCGCGCCGAGCCAGGCCCAGCGGCCGCCCCAGATCACCAGCAGCGAACCGACGATCTGCACGAAGATCACGGCCGCCGCAACGAGCGCAGCAGACTCAAGTCCGGTCAAGCCGCGAACTTCGCCGACCGCGCCGGGGAAGTCGGCAAGCTTGCCGATGCCGCTCAGCCAGAACGCCGCCGTCAGCGCGATCCGCGCCAGCAGCGAGAACCACGGCTGGGCCAGCAGCCGCGCTATTCCGGCCTCGATTCCATGACGCGCATTGTTCGACATGCGCACGTCCTAGACAGCCCAGCACGAACAGCCCATGGCTCCCCAAAATCCCGCCGCATCCGACGATGGGGCATCGGCGGTCCAGGCCGAGGCATGGGCGTGCCCGTGGACATTGCATGCGCCGGCGCAGCCGCAGGCCGCGGCAAACCTGAGCGGCGCTGCGTTGTCGGCGCGGCGCTGCTGATAGCCGCCGAAGGCCCGCACCGGCGACCAGTCCGGCATCGGCGCGGGCAGCGCCGGCGCCTCGCCCGCGTGCTCCCGGTCGCCATGCACGACCTTGCCGCCGAGCAGCGTCAGGACCGACGTGATGTCGGCAATCTCGGCCTCCGGCACCGACATGTAATCGGCGGACAGCACGGCAAGGTCGGCGAGCTGCCCGGTCTTGATGGCGCCCTTCTTGCCCTGCTCGCCGGAGAACCAGGTGTTTGACTCGGTCCACAGACGCAGCGCGGTTTCGCGATCGACGCGGTTGCCGGGCGGGTAGAGCCGCGTTCCGGTCACGGTCATGCCCGACACGAGCCACGCCAGCGAGACCCAGGGATTGTAGGACGCGACGCGGGTCGCGTCGGTGCCGGCGCCGACCGGAAGGCCTGCGGCCATCATTCGTGCGATCGGCGGCGTCGCCTCCGCAGCCTTGGCGCCATAGCGCTCGACGAAGTAGTCGCCCTGATAAGCCATGCGGTGCTGGATCGCGATGCCGCCGCCGAGCGCCGCGATGCGGTCGATGTTGCGCTGGTCGATGGTCTCGGCATGGTCGAAGAACCAGTTGAGCCCCTTGAACGGAACGTCGCGGTTGACCTTCTCGTACACGTCGAGCGCGCGGCCGATGGTCTCGTTGTAGGTGGCATGCAGCCGCCACGGCCAGCGGTTCTCCGCCAGCAGACGGATGACCTTTTCGAGGTCCTCCTCCATGTTGGCCGGCATCTCCGGACGCGGCTCGCGGAAGTCCTCGAAGTCGGCCGCCGAATAGACCAGCATTTCGCCGGCGCCGTTCACGCGATAGGTGTCGTCGCCCTGCCCCGGCTTCGTCATTTTGGCCCAGGCGGCGAAGTCCTCGAGCTCCTGCCTGGGCTTCTGCGTGAACAGGTTGTAGGCGATGCGCACCGTGAGCTGCCCGTCGCGGTGGAGCTGCTCGATGATCCTGTAGTCGTCGGGATAGTTCTGGAAGCCGCCACCGGCATCGACCACGCCGGTCACGCCGAGGCGGTTCAATTCACGCATGAAGTGCCGGCTCGAATTCAACTGGTATTCCGGCGGCAGCTTCGGGCCCTTCGCCAGCGTCGCGTAGAGGATGGTGGCATTGGGACGCGCGAGCAGCAGACCGGTCGGATTGCCCGCGGCATCCCTGACGATCTCGCCGCCCGGCGGGTTCGGCGTATCCCTGGTGTAGCCCGCCGCCCGCAGCGCCGCGCCGTTCAGCAGCGCGCGGTCGTAGAGATGCAGGATGAAGACCGGCGTGTCCGGGGCTGCGGCGTTGAGCTCCTCGATCGTCGGCAGGCGCTTTTCCGCAAACTGCAGCTCGGTGAAGCCGCCGACCACGCGCACCCACTGCGGCGGCGGCGTGATCGCGACCTGGCGCTTGAGCATGTTCATCGCGGTGGCGAGCGACCGCACGCCGTCCCACCGCAGCTCGAGATTGTAGTTCAGTCCGCCGCGGATGATGTGCATATGGCTGTCGATCAGCCCGGGGATCGCGCGGCGCCCCTTGAGGTCGAGAACCTTGGCGCCGCTTCCGGCGAAAGCCATCACCTCGCGCTCCGGGCCGACGGCCACGAAGCGGCCGTCCTTGATCGCCACCGCGTCCGCCTGCGGATTGGAGCGGTCGAGCGTCGTGAAGCGACCGTTGCGAAGGACGATATCGGCTTGCATGGACTGAGCCCCGGCTGGGTTTCCGAAATCTGCGGCTGCGGCCAACCCGGAGGCGACCAGCCCGTGGACGACCGTACGTCTCGGCATTGGAGCCATCTCGAGCCTCCTCACTGACGTTCAACGCGGAAGTGGGATCAGCCGCAGCTTTTGCGGCTGATCTGATCATTGTTGTGGTCGCGGCTTGCGATCATCCGGCCGGCTTTGGTCGAACAGGGAGGCTCGTGATCGTGTCTCCGGTGCGACATGCTCATGGTCCCCTCGCACGGACCGACCTACGCGCCGCATTTAAGAAGTCCCGGCCGCTTTGAACAGTAGTTATCTGCCGGTTACCGCAGGCGGCGGATGCAAGACAACGAGAGGCTGGCGGGGCGCGTGATCGCGCCATGCGCCGGCCGGAGGCATGAAACCGGCGCGGCGCCGAACCCCGGTTCAACCAGCGGCGCCAACACTCCGGTCGACAATCAGCGCGACCGGCCCGCCGCCGTCGGGGCCCTGATGCTCGGCGCCGCCGGAGACATAGATTTCCGCGTGACCGACCAGCCCCGCCAGCGCGCCGCAAACAAAGGCGCGGGCATGACGGGTCGATGAAATGTCGGAGTCGTCGAGCATGGTGTGGCGAAAGCCGCGCAGCCTGCCGTCGTGGCTCGCCTCCGCCTTGGCCAGAACCGCGGCGAGACGCCCGCGGTGCGCGGCGGAAAGCTGTCCGTTGGAAGGAAAGCCGAGACGTCCGAGCGCGGCACGGACCGGCTCGACGTCGATCGCGTCGGCCATGACCGCATGATCCACCGCCAGCGGCCCGCTCCAGACAGGCGACATGCCCATCACCACGACCTCGTGGCCGAGAAGCTCGACGCCCGCCGAGCAGCTCGCGCGGCCGGAATAGAGGGCCCAGTCGTTGCCGATCTGAAGGTCGTGCAGGCGCGCACGGTCGGTCTCGCCGAGCGCGACCGCGACACCCAGCGCGCTCGCAGCTCGCGACAGCCCCATCGACTTGAGCGTGTCCTTGGTCGAAACGCCTGCCCCGCGCGCCTCGGCCTCGGCGGCGCGCGCAACCGTGAGCAAGGGGCACTTCACCTGCACGAAATGCACGGCGGCGGGATCGGTGATCGCGGCCTCTTGCATCGCCACGCGCACGGCGTCGGCCACCATGTCGACCTGCGCGAGCCGGCCGAGGTGCTCGCCCGGCAGCGCCGCGGTGTGGGCGCGCCCGAGCGCAAGCGCGGGGCCTTTGGCGCCGTCGCCTTCGGCGCGCTCGAACACGGTCCAGTGCGGCGCCATTCCGCCCTCGGTGCCGCCGGACATCACGAGGCAGATCCTGGCCGCGGCATCGGCGGGAAGATGCCGCTGGAACATCAGGTTGAGCGCGAACGCCGCGTAGCCGCGCGCGTAGTCGTTGACCAGGCCGTTGCCCTCGGTCTTGCCGAGCACGGCGACGACGCCCTTGGGATCGATGCGGCCTGCGGCGATGGCGGCTTCGATGCCGCTCACATCGTCGGGGGCAGCGGCGGAAATGCGGTGAACCTTGGCGATCGGCATCGGCGGCTTTCAGCAGCAGGGAGGCTGGGACCTGTAGTGGGCAGCAACCGCGCGCTCGAGCTCGCCGATGGCGGACACGAGGCCTGCGTTCTGCCGCATGTCGGCGCGCAGCCGGTCGAGCATCTCGTCGCGCATGGCCGGATAGTCGATGTTGAGCAGGCGGCCGTCGCGCACCACCGGGCGCCCGGCGACGATCAGCTCATGGATGTGGCGCATGGTGCTGCGGGCGAACAGCATGTCCTGCGGATCGAGGTCCGGCCGCACCCGCTCATGGTCGACCGCATCCCAGTCGAGCACGAGGATATCGGCCGGCATGCCGGGCGCGAGCGCGCCGCCGTCGTCCGTATTGGTCACCGACAGCCGGCCGTTCTCAAACGCCATCCGCAGCATCGCCGCGCGGTCGACATCGGTGGTGAAGGCCCAGCCCTGGTGCAGAAAGTGCGCCAGCCGCATTTCGCGGAGCGCATCGTCGTCCTCGTCGAAGGTCGAGCCGTCGAGGCCCAGCGCGACGCGGCAGCCGCGCTTCACCATCTCCCTGACCGGCGCGATGCCGGAGCGCAGGTGCAGGTTCGAGCTGGTGTTGACCGCGATGGTCGCGCCGCGCGCGGCGATCAGCTCGAGCTCGTCGGGCCGCGCCCAGGTGCAATGGGCGAGCGTCAGCCGCGGGCTGAGGAAGCCGAGGCGATCGAGAAATTTCAGGATGCCGTCCGGATAGTTGGCGTCGAGCCAGGCGCGCTGGGTGCCGGTCTCGAGAAGATGCATGTGGATGCGGCGGCCGGTGCGCTTCGAGGCATCGGCGATCGCCTCCAAGAGCTCGTGCGTGCACCACTGCACCGCCTGCGGGCCGTACTGCACGTCGAACATCGGATTGGCCGCGGCGCTCGCGACGGCATCGACCAGTGCGATCTGCTGCCCGACCGAAAGCGGCGGCTTGAGATATCGCTTCTCGACCTCGGCGCGGGCCGACGGCGACAGCGCGGCAAGAACCGGCTCCGACGGCCCATAGACCAGCGGATTGCGGTTTCGCATCGCCACCGCAAAGCCCACCCGCACGCCGACGTCGCGCGCGGCGCGTGCGACCTCGGCCACCTCGGTCGGCAGATCGGTGAAGCCCTGAACGCGGGTGTAATGCACCATGACCGCGGCCGCGCCGCCGAGCGCGCCGCGCGACAGCGACACGGCGCCGGCGAGATAGGGGTCGATCGACGGCAGCAGGGCGAGATACGCGATCCAGGTCTCCAGCGGCTTGCCGGCGCCGCCGTAGGCCGTGGTCGAGGTGACACGGGCGTGGTCGTGGGCGTTGGTCAGCGCCGGCATTGCCAGGAGCCGCCGGGCGCCGGGCATCGCCGGCTCGACCGCAACGATGCGGTCGCCGTCGATCCGGATGACGTGCGCGCCGGCCGCCGGTGCAGCCGCGTTCGGCTGGATATGAGTGCACGTCAGTTCACGCATCGGCACATTCCCGGCAAGCGAAAGCCCGCAACCGTGATGATCGCGGGCTCGCTCGTTTGCGTCAATTGGACAGAACCGCCGGCATGCGATCGGCCTTGGCCGGCAGGAAGTCGCGGCTGAACACGTCGGCGGGCTTGGGCACGCGGGGAAGCTCGAACGACTCGGCAATGGTCGCGGCGGCTCCCGCCATCCGTTCGTCGCTGACGTCGCCGATGCCGAGCGCGCGCGCCTCGGCGGTGTCGATCAGCGTCTTGTAGACATAGAGCATGCGGCGCCTCTCGATGTCCTTCTTGATCAGCGCCTCCTTGGAGGCGAGCAGATCAATCGCCGCGTCCGGATTGGCGATCGCCTCCTTGATCGCGCGGTTGACGGCGCGCACCAGGCCCTTGACCGCCTCGGGTTTCTCTTTCGCGAGCCTCTGCGACACCATGATGCCGTTGGAATAGAGGTCGACGCCGGAATCGGCGTAGTAGATCCAGCGGAAGTCCTTGTCCGGATCGAGGCCGAGCGCCACAAGGTTCATGTAGCTCGTCGCGGTGAAGATCGCGATCACGTCGACCTGCCCCTGCAGCAGCATCTGCTCCTGCAGGTTCGGCGCGACGTTGAGCACGTCGATCCTTCCGTATTCGATGGCGTTCTTCTTCGCCATCAGCGGCAGCAGCTTGAACGAGGCGCCGCCGGGCGGCGTGCCGAGCTTCTTGCCGGGCAGGTCCTTGAACGACTGCACGGCGCTCGACGCCTTGGTCAGAAGCGCGAACGGCGCACGGTTGTAGATCATGTAGACCATCAGCGGCGCGTCGGCGGGCTTGGTCGCGGCGTTCTGGATGATCGCGTTCATGTCGCCGAAGCCCGCGTCATAGGCGCCGGACATGATGCGGGTGACGGTCGCGGCCGAGCCCTCGCCCTGGTCGATCGTGACGTCGAGCTTCTCGGCGGCGAAGTAGCCCTTCGCCTGCGCGAGATAGTACCAGGCGTGGATGCCCTGGATCTTCCAATCGAGGGTGAACTTGATTTTGGTGACGTCCTGCGCGAGGCCGGCCGTTGCGGACAGCATCAGGCCGACAGCCGCTGCCGCCAGTCGTAGTCTCAAATACATGGGACGCTCCTGTTGCGACCGGCCCGGCAACCGGTCTGTGTTGAATTGCTCAACCCATTGCGAACTCGTCGTTGCGGCGGGCCCAGCCCGTGACGCGCGTTTCGATCAGCGAGAAGATCACGTAGAGGCCGACGCCGAGCGCCGCCAGGATCAGAAGCCCCGCGAACACCAGCGGCACGTCGAAGCTCGAGCTTGCGATCATCATCAGGTTGCCGATGCCGCGGTTCGACGCCACGGTCTCGGCGATGACGGTGCCGACGAAGGCCTGGGTCACCGCGACCTTCAACGAGGCAAAGAAGTACGGCATGGTGCGCGGCAAGCCGACATTGAACAGAATGTCGAGCCTGGTCGCCTTCATCGCCCGCATCACGTCCTCGAGCTCGGGCTCGGTGGTGGCGAGCCCGGTCGCGACGTTGACCACGATCGGAAAGAACGCGAGGGTGATGGCGGTGAGGATGGCCGGCACGGTGCCGGCGCCGAACCACAGCACGAAGATCGGCACCACGGCCACTTTGGGAATGCTGGAAAACCCGATCAGCAGCGGATAGGTCACGTCGTAGGCGAGCCGCGACGAGCCGACCAGCACGCCGAGCGCCACGCCCAGCGCGATGCCGAAGGCAAACGCCACCAGCGTCTCGTAAAGCGTCTGCACCGCGTGGGGCCAGATCGCCGGAAACCGCGTGACCAGGGTGTGGATGACCTGGGTCGGCCGCGGCAGCACGATGTCCTTGATGCCGAAGCCTATGCAGATCACCTCCCACAGGACGAAGAAGCCGATGATGAGGACTGCCGATGCGATCCGCCGGTTGAGCTGCGAGTTCATGGCTGCACTCCCGGCGGCGCCACCTTGGGCGGCTGCGCGTGGACGATCAGTTCGCGGAGCTTCTGCGTTAGCGAGACGAAATCCGGCTCGTAGGTCATCGTCACCGTGCGCGGGCGCGGGAATGCCACCGCGCTGTCGTCGATGATGCGGCCGGGCCGCGCCGCCATCACGCAGATGCGGTTGGCCAGATACGCGGCTTCCTTGAGGTCGTGGGTGACGAGGAGAACCGTGGGCCGGTGCGTGATCCACAAGTGCTGCATCACCCCCCACAGCTCCTCGCGGGTGAACTGGTCGAGCGCGCCGAACGGCTCGTCGAGCATCAGGAGCTGCGGCTCGTGAATGAGCGCGCGGCAAAGCGAGGCGCGCTGCAGCATCCCGCCGGAGAGCTGCCAGGGATATTTGTTGCTGAAGCCGGCAAGCCCGACCTGCGCCAGCAGCGCCTCGATCCTGTCGCGGAACTCGCCCTTGCGCTTGGCGCGGTATTGCTGCCGGTACGGCGGCACGATCTTCAGCGGCAGCATCACGTT
This sequence comes from Xanthobacteraceae bacterium, assembly GCA_019746135.1. Lineage (GTDB taxonomy): Bacteria > Pseudomonadota > Alphaproteobacteria > Rhizobiales > Xanthobacteraceae > Z2-YC6860. The sequence continues at coordinate 5,738 of JAIESI010000287.1, read as the reverse complement.
GTCGAGCAAAGTCAGCCACGGCAGCAGGGTCGGGTTCTGAAACGCCATGCCGACGCGCACCGGCTCGGCGCCGACCTGGCGGCCGGCGACGAAGACATAGCCGGACGATGCGCTGATCAGTCCGGTGACGAGCTTCATGATCGTCGACTTGCCGCAGCCGGAGGGGCCGACCAGCGCGACGAAGTCGCCCTTCTCGATCCGCAGCGACGTCTCGGACAGCGCATGGACCTGACGCTCACCGCGGCCGTAGGTGTGGGTGACCTTCTCCAGCTCGACAAAGGCGTCCGAGCGCAAAGCTGCCGGCGCGGCCGGAACGGTATGGCTTGCGACCACGGCGAGGCTCATGCGGCGTGCTCCCGGCCGGCGGGGCTTCCGGCGCCAACGATGGCCGACATGGTGTTGTCGGTGTTTTTCGGCGCGGCCGCCGGCATCTGCTGGATGGCGTGGACCGAGCGGCCATGGCCGCGCGTGCCGGGCTGGAGCACGCGGTCCTTCATCACAAAGCGGCCGCGCACCAAAGTGTGAACCGGCAGGCCCTGCACGCGGCGGCCGTGAAACGGCGTGATCTTGGACAGCGACTGCAGCCTGGCGTCGTCGATCGTCCACTCGCGGTCGAGATCGACCACGGCGATGTCGGCCTCGCTGCCTGGCTGGATCACGCCCTTGCGCGGATAGAGCCCCCAGATCTTCGCCGGGCTCGCGGCGCTCCAGCGCACATAGTCTGACACGCTGTAGCGGCCGGCCGCGACCTCGGTGAGCATCATCGGCATCTGCGTCTCGACGCCGGGGAAGCCGCAGTCGACGGTCCAGATGTCGTTGCGGGTCTTCTCCTCGACCGAATGCGGCGCGTGGTCGGTCGCGACCAGGTCGACGGTGCCGTCGGCCAGCGCCGCAAACAGCGGCTCCTGATTGCGCCTCTCGCGCACCGGCGGATTGACACGGATGACGCCGCCGAAACGGGCATAGTCGTCGGTCGAAAGGAACAGATATTGCGGGCAGGTCTCGCCGGTGATGTCGACGCCGCGCGCCTTGGCCTCGCGCAAGGGCCGCAGCTCCTCCGCCGAAGAGATGTGCAGGATGTGGACGCGGCAGCCGGTCCACTCGGACAGGATCGCGGCGCGGCTCACCGCCTCGACGGCGACCACCGCCGGCCGCGAGGCGATGTGGGCGAGCGGGTCGATCCGGCCGGCTTCGCGCATCCGCAGTTCCCGGCGCACCATGATCGAGTTGGTCTCGGCGTGCAGCGACACGCGCTTGCCGGTCGGGGCCACCACCTCGAACGCCTCCAGCATCGCGCCGGTGTCGGGCGTGGGAATCGCGCCGAAGGTGTTGCCCATGTAGAGCTTGAAGCCGATCGCGGTCTTCGCGAACTCGGTTGCGTGCTGGATGGTGTCCTCGCCCAGCAAGGCATAGAGGCCGAAATCGACATGGGCCTTGTCCGCCGCCATCCTGTGCTTGGCGGCGAGCAGCTCCGGCGTCCCGACCGGCGGGATGGTGTTCGGCATGTCGAATACGGTCGTCACGCCGCCGAACGCTGCAGCAATCGTGCCGCTGGCGAAGTCCTCCTTGTGCGGATAGCCGGGATCGCGGAAATGCACGTGCACGTCGATCGCGCCGGGCAGAATGTGCATTCCGGAGGCATCGAGTGTCTGTTTTGTAGGCGGCATGGCGCTGTCGGCGCCGACCGCGAGGATCAGCCCGTCCTTGATCGCGACGCTGGCCTCGATGACGCTGTCCGGCGCGACCACCTTGCCGCCGCGGATGACGAGATCGGCTTGAGTCATCGTCTCCTCCTCAAAGCAACCGTAGGGTGGGCAAAGCCGCGCAAGCGGCGTGCCCACGTCTTTGCACCAAGCAAGAACGCGTGGGCACGGGGCCATAGCGCGTCGAAGACGCGCGTGAACGCGCTGGTGGCGCCTTTGCCCACCCTACGCACTGCGAGCACACCGCCCGTGCTGCTCCACTTTCCATCATTGCCTCACAGCATCGCCCAGCCGCCGTCGACCGGGAGGTCGATGCCGGTGATCTGGCGCGAAGCGTCGCTCGCGAGAAACAGACAGGCGTTGGCGACGTCGCCATCCACCGTCACGCGCTTGAGCGCATAGTCCGCGGCGTGGCGCTCTATCGCCTCCTCGACGCTGATGCCGAGCTTTGCCGCCATGTTGGCGCAGACCTTGTCGCGGAAGCGCGGGCCGTCGACCATGCCGGGCGCGACGCAATTGACGTTGATGTTGTAGGGGCCGACCTCGAGCGCGAAGCTCTTGGTGATGCCGCGCAGCCCCCACTTCGACGCCGAATAGGCCATGCGGCCGGCGCGGCCGCGCATGCCGAAGGTGCCGCCGACATTGACGATCTTGCCATAGCGCTGCGCCATCATGGCGGGCAGCGCCGCGCGCATGGTGTGGAAGCAGCCGTTCATGTTGAGCGTGACGATGTCATCGAACTCGTCCGGCGTGGTCTCGACGCCGGTCTTGCCGATCGGGCCTGAGCCGCCGGCGACGTTCACCAGAATGTCGATGCGGCCGAACTTTTCCGTCGTCACCGCCGCGGCCTTCTCGCACTGCTTCGCGTCGGTGAGATCGCAGGCGACGACGACGGCCTCGGCGCCTGCGGCCCTCGCCTCCTGCGCCACGGGCTCGACCGCGGCGATGTCGCGTCCGACCAGCGCGAGCTTCACGCCCTCGGCGGCAAAGGCGAGCGTGATGGCCGCGCCCATGCCCTTGGCAGGACCGGTGATCATCGCGACGCGCCCCTTGAGCTGAAGGTCCATGATGCTTCCGTTCGGTCTTCGTCGTTGGTGAGCCGCGGCCGTTGCGCGCCTCTCCTCCCCCCGGGAGAGCGCGCGATCGGGTCCGCCTAGAACAGCTTCTTCGGCAGGTCGGCGACGTCCGGCAGGAACGCCGGGGTGAAGATTTCGGAGACCGCGGGCGTGCGCGGCAGGCTGTTGGCATCGACCAGGATGTCGATGGATTTCTTCAACCGCTCCGGATCGACATTGCCGAGCCCGATCTTGGCGATCTCGGGATGGTTCATCTCGTCCTTGAGCGTCTGGATGAAGCGCTCCTTCTCGACCGGGATCCTGATCAGCGCCTCGCGCCTGGCGACCGCCGCGATCGAGGCATCGATGTCCTTCAGCGAGTCGATCAGGCCGCGGTTGATGGCGCGCACCAGCCCCGCGACCGCCTTCGGGTTTTCCTTGACCAGCTTCTTGGAGACGATGATGGCGTTGGAATAGAGGTCCATGCCGTAGCCGCCGTAATTGATGAAGCGGATCTGACTGTCCTCGACACCCATCAGCTTGGCCGAGAAGCGGATGGTGTTGACGTAGCCGAACACGCCGTCGACCTGGCCGTTCATCAGCATCTGCTCGCGCAGGTTCGGCTGCATGTTGGTGATGTTGACCTTGGCGCAGTCGAATTTGGCGAGCTTGCAGAGCGCCGGGAACAGCTTCAGCGCGCCGTCGTTGGCCGCGCCGCCGAGCGTCTTGCCCTCGAAATCCTTCGGCGTCCGGATCGGGCTGCCGCTCTTCACCGCCACGGTGAACGGCGGCTGGTTGAACATCACATAGACCGCGATCGGCGCGTCCTCGGGCCTGCGCGCCGCAAGCTCGATCAGCGCGTTGATGTCGCCGAAGCCGACGTCATAGGTGCCGTTGGCGACGAGAGGGACCGCGGCGCCCGAGCCGTTGCCCTGGTCGAGCGTGACCTCGAGGCCCTCCTGCTTGAAGTAGCCCTTGTCGTCGGCGACGAAGAACATCCCTTGCGGGCCCTGGTACTTCCAGTTGAGCACCAGCTTGAGCCTGGTGGTCTGCGCCGCCGCGGGCGCAGCCGAAAGCGCGGAGAACGTGAACGCCGCGGTCAGAGCCAGCAGCGTGGATCGCAGAAGGCAATTCATTGGGCTCACCCCTTCGAGGCTGGTCCCGGCACAAAAACGCTAGCCTTTCTCAGTGATCGCATCTGCCGCTGATTTCTTGCTATAGTGATGCCGAAAAGGCATCACTCGAATTTGGGCTGTCCCATGAAGCACTTGCGCATTCTCAGCTATGTGGACGAGGTCGCGCGCTCGGGCTCGATCCGCAAGGCGGCCGACCAGCTCAACGTCACGGCCTCGGCGGTGAACCGCCGCATTATGGATCTGGAAGAGGAGCTCGGCGCACCGCTGTTCGAGCGGCGGCCGCGCGGGGTGCGCCTGACCGCCGCCGGCGAGGTGTTCGTCAATTACCTGCGCCAGCAGGACGGCGAAGTCGAACGCATGAAGTCGCAGATCGAGGACCTGAAGGGCATGCGCCGCGGCACGGTGCGGATCGCCTGCAGCCAGGCGCTGGCGCTGGAATTCCTGCCGCGCCAGATCGGCGAGTTCCGCAAGCGGCATCCGTTCGTCGCGTTCGACGTGCAGGTGTACGACCACGAGCAGGCGATGGCGGCGCTCGCCGCCTACGAGGTCGACCTGGCGCTGGTGTTCCGGCCGCCGTTTCTCGCCAACTTCCAGCCGCTGATGACGCTCGAGCAGCGGATCGTCGCGGTGATGTCGTCCGAGCATCCGCTTTCGGCCAAGCGAACGGTGCGGCTGCGCGACTGCGCGGCCTATCCGGTGGCGCTGCCGGAGCGCAGCATCGGCGGCCGGCAACTGCTTGACGAGGTGATGGCCAGGAGCCGGATCTCGTTTCAGATCGCCGCCGAGTCGAACTCGTTCGAGCTGCTGCGCGGGCTGGTGCTCGAGGCCAACCTGGTCTCGTTCCAGATCCGCGTCGGCACCATGCCGTCCGGCAACAAGCTCGGCCTCATCGCCCGTGACATCGACGACCGCGATGTGCCGCGCGCCAGTCTCGTGCTGGGGCAATTGCGGGCGCGCAACCTGCCCATTCCTGCAGCGATCTTTGCCGAACGGCTTGCGCGCGCGCTGGAGGCGATGCGCCAGTAGCGTTCGCTGGGGACGGCGATTGACCGCACGGCCCGTTTCATGGCCATAAGATTGACGCGCTGGAGCAATCGAGGATGGCGAAGCCGAGCACGAAACCTGGCACCGATCGCGCGGGCCAGATTTACCGCGCGCTGCGGCATGCGATCATCGAGCAGGCGCTGGAGCCCGGCGCCAAGCTGCCGGAGGATGCGATCGGCGAGCGCTTCGGCGCAAGCCGCACGATTGTCCGCAGCGCCCTGAGCCAGCTTGCGGCCGAAGGACTGGTCGAGCTGCGCCGCAACCGCGGCGCGGCCGTGGCGACGCCGGCCTGGGAGGAGGCGCGCGACACGTTCGACGTGAGGCTCGGGCTCGAACGCCTGGTGATGGCGCGACTGGCCGGCCGGCTGACGCGCGAGCAGATCAGGACGCTGCAAGCCCATGTCGACGAGGAGGAGAAGGCGCGCGGCAACAACGAGCCGCTGTCGATTCGCCTGGCCACCGAATTTCATATCCTGCTCGCGGAAATGACCGGCAGCCCGGTGCTGGCCCGCTACATCAGCGAGGTCTCGTCGCGCTGCGGGTTGATCCTTGCGCTCTACAGCCGCCCGCACTCCTCGGAATGCGCGGTCAACGAGCATCGCGCGCTGATCGCGGCGCTGGCGGCGGGCGACGCCAAGCGCGCCTCGACGCTGATGGACGAGCATCTCGAGGGCGTGGCGAACCGCGCGCTGATCGTGGCGCGGCCGGCGAAGAACCGCGAGCTGAAGGATATTTTGGCGTCCTACGCCGACGAACCGAAATCGGCCGTCGCCCGGCCGAACAACCGGGCCAGGCGCTAG
>JAIESI010000105.1 GCA_019746135.1 Xanthobacteraceae bacterium | reverse complement strand
CGCCGGATGATTCGAGGTTGAACATCTCGGAGACTACGCCACCCTCATTTCCAACCAACCCCGCGACGGCACCGCCCACCATCAGCGGGATCAGATAGTTTCCGAAGCCGCCCAGAAACAGCGCGGTGAGCAGATAGATCACCATGATCATGCCGTGCATGGTGATGAATTGCAGGTAATCTGTGGGGCCGATAGCAGAGAAGCTGCTCGGGAAGGCCAATTGCAGCCGTATCAGCCACGACAGCACCAGAGCCACCAATCCAATCCCGAGCGCAGTGATCGCATACTGGATCGCGATGACTTTGGCGTCCTGGCAAAAGACGTATTTCGTCACCCAGCTCTTCGGATGGTAGAGTTCTACGTCTTTGACTTCGGCGGGCGGTACGGCTCCGGCTGCGCCAATTGTGATATCGACCATTGGAGTGCCTCGCTCTTTCGGATGAGGCTCGACGACCTAGAGTCTCATCGTGCGCTCTTCCCCCCAATGCCCGGTGGCTCAAAGCCAGCTCTACTGCGTTCCTTTCGCTTGTCTGGTGCGAGCCGACAATTCTGCAAACGTTTTCTGTTTTTGTAGCCACGCCTGATATTCGCTCTCCTCCTCGACGACGACCTTGGCACGCATGTTGTAGTGGGCGGCACCGCACAGCTCAGTGCAGAGCGTCTCGAAGGTCCCGGTTCTGGTGGGGATGAACCAGACGTATGTGACCACGCCTGGCACCAGATCCATCTTGGCCCGGAACTCCGGCACATAGAAGCTGTGCACGACGTCGATCGAGCGCAGCAACAGCTTGACTGGCTTGCCGAGCGGCAAGTGCAAGGCGTCGCCTTCGATCACGACATCGTCGCGCCCGTTGGGATCGTTTGGATTCAAGCCCAAAGGGTTACTGGAACTGACGTTGCGGGTATCGGACGCGCCGAGCCGGCCGTCTTCCCCTGGAAGACGGAAGTTCCACTGCCACTGCTGGGCGATGACCTCGACCTCAGACGCCTCTTTCGGGACCGTGACAAATCGGTCCCATACAAACAGGCCGGGAGCCAGCAAGGCCCCGACGCCCACCGCGGTCCCTATGGTGAGCCACCACTCCAGCCTCTTGTTCTCCGGATTGTACACCGCTCGTCTTCCCGGCTGGTGACGGAAGCGGAATACGCAATAGGCCGTGAACAAGATGATGGCGGTGAAAACGACCCCGGTTATCCAGAATGTAAGATTGATCGTGTGGTCGATGTAATCCCAGTTTGAGGCAATCGGAGTCCACCACCACGGGCTCAGAATGTGAAACAGTACCGAGCCGAGCGCTACCAAAACCAGTATGATCGCTGTAGTCATCCCGTTGCCTCTGAAGGCGCTGGATATGACGCGCTCAATGTATGCCTTCCGTGGGTTCCAGACAACATATGGCGAAGGGGAATACGCCCGCTTTTGCTGCGGCGGATGGTTCCTTCCACCGGTGCGGGGGCGTGTTCTCGCCGCGCCATCCGGCTTGATCGAGCGTGGAGTATTCTGCGCGGGGCACGCGGCAAAGCGCCCGGCGGACGCTTTCAACCCTTACGCACGACCGACGAGAGCATCGAGCACGACGCCGACGATCAGGAGCCCGAGTTGCACGAACGAGGCAAAAAAATTGTCCATGGCCGTGTGCTTCGACGGCGCGATATACAGCAGCCAGCTTTTCCAGAGAAAGTATGCACCGCCTGCGCCTGCGCCAAGCCCATAGAGGAGGCCCTGGCCGTACTGGAGAGGCACCAGCGAAATCGCGACCAACGCGGCCGTATGCAGGAGGATTGCCGAGGTCCACACCCGCTGCGATGCGGTGACCGGCAACATCGGCACCCCCGCCCTGGCGTAGTCGTCGCCTTTGGCAGCGGCGAGACTCCAGAAATGCGGCGGCGTCCAGAGGAACAGGACAAGCGCAAGCAGGACGGGAACGACTTGCGGCTTAGGATCGACCGCCGCCGCCCCCGCAAGCACGGCGAAGCTTCCGGCCAGGCCCCCGATCACGATGTTCCAGGCGGTCCGGCGCTTGAGCCACACCGTGTAGACGACGCCATACGTGAAGGAGCCGAGAAAAACGAAGAGCGACGACACTGGACCGTTCGCCGCCGCCGCCAACGCGAGCGAGGCGACGAGCAAGACAAGGAACGAGATTGGCCACCACGGGCTTGGCCGAAACGCGCCGCTGGCGAACGGGCGGGACCGGGTTCGCCGCATCTCCCGGTCAAGGTCGCGCTCGTAGTAGTGGTTGAACGCACCCGCAGCGCCTGATGCTCCAAGCACCGCAAGTGCCAAGGCCGAGGCTTGCGCAACCGAGATGGCAGGGCCTTTGGCCGCCGCCATCCCGGCCAGAGCGCTCGCCGCAATCGCAACGCCGATCCTGAGCTTCAGCAGCGAGCAGGTCATGCGAATCGTGGCGAGCATGGATGCCTCCGTTGCCAGCCGGACGGATGTTCGCGGGGACTGTCAGAGTTCGCCGCCGCGCGCCGTAGGCTCGGACATAACGGACGCGATTGGCCTGAGCGCAGCTTGGCCGGTCGATTCACGGCAACATGGGATATCTTATGCCCGAAACGCCGCGGCACAAGGCCAGTGTCCGAACCCGAAGTTCGCACGATGGCTCAGCGGGCACTTTTGCGAACCCCGGATTCAAAAGGGACACTGGAATCATAAGCTTGCTGGTGTCGCTTTGGTTCGGATGTCCGCTTCAGAGCAAGCTGAGAATGCGAGCGAACGCCGAACCGCGACGCTAGCCGCGATCAAAGACCGAGCTTGGCGGCGAGGTCTTCGAGATCGCGGCCCGCCACATCGACTGGAACGCTGGGCCCGGCCTCGCCCTTCCCGGGCCCGTGTTCGTTGGGCCGGGCGATGTGGCCGGTGCGCAATCCATTTTTCGCCGCGTGCGACAGATCGTTGGAGTGCGCCGCGATCATCATGCAATCGCCCGGGGCAAGGTCGAATGCCTCGCAGGCCGCGAGATAGACCCGCGGCTTGGGCTTGAAGTCGCCGGCGATCTCGGAGCCGAGGATGGCGTCCCACGAAAAGCCGTTGCGGCGGGCGAGATCGACCATCAGCGAGATGTTGCCGTTCGACACCGGCGCCAGCAGGCATTTCTTCTTCAGCCGCATGAGCCCGGGCGCGGCGTCCGGCCAGGCATCGAGGCGGTGCCAGGCGAGATTGAGGTTTCGCCTGGTGTCCTCGGACAGCCCGCTGACATCGAACCGCGGCAGGATGCGCTCGAGATTGTGCCGGTGCAGGACATCGAGCTTGCAGAATGCGAGGCGGCCGCTGCGGATTTCCTCCATCGCCGGCTGGTACTCGCCGCGCCACGCATCGGCAAAAGCGAGCCAATCGAGGCTATGGCCGAGCGGCTTCAGGATCGCTGCGGCCTCGCGCGCGACGCTGGTGCGCCAGTCGACCATCGTGCCGAACACATCGAAGAAACAGGCTTTGGGCGTCTGCATGCATCTCTCCCGCGCCCATGATGTCGGCTCCACGGCGAATGTCGAGGCCCTGTCAGCCCGTTCGCGCGTTGCTATAGTCCGGCATCCGAAAATTCAATCGTGAGGAATGGGCGATGTCATATCCGGGTCTGATTGCGGAAACCGTTTCGTTTCAGGGACACAACGGCGACAAGGGAGAGGCCTATTATGCGCGCCCCACCGGCAACGCCAAGGTCGGCGGCGTGGTCGTGATCATGCATATGCCCGGCTGGGACGAATGGATCATCGAGACCACGCGCAAGATCGCCCATCACGGCTATGCGGCGATCTCCCCTCACCTCTACTTCCGTGAAGGCTCCGGCAGCCCGGACGACCTCGGCGCGCGGGTGCGCGCGGCCGGCGGCGTGCCCGACGACACGGTGATGGGCGATGTGGCGGCGGCGATGGCGTATCTGCGCGCGCAGCCCAATTCCAACGGCAAGGTCGGGGTGATCGGCTTCTGCTCCGGCGGCCGCCACACCTATCTCGCCGGCTGCCGGCTCCAGGGGATCGACGCGCTGGTCGATTGCTGGGGCGGCAACGTGGTGGTCGACGATCCCAAGGCGCTGAACGCCAAGCGGCCGGTCGCGCCCATTGATCTGACCGAAAAAATGACCGCGCCGTTGCTCGGCCTGTTCGGCAATGACGACGAGAACCCGACCGCCGACCAGGTCAACCGCACTGAGGCGGTGCTCAAGAAGCTCGGCAAGAATTACGAATTCCACCGCTACGACGGCGCGGGCCACGCCTTCTTCAACCACGCCCGCGCCTCGGCCTATCGCGCCGAGCAGGCCGCCGACGGCTGGAAGAAGGTGTTCGCTTTCTTCAAGAAGCACCTCGGCTGATCGTCCGGAATCGGAGAGACATCATGTGCTCCTACATCGTCGAGAAGGCCAGGCTCTACGGCACCGCCAAGGGACCGGGCAGCGAATGGATGAAGGTCGACACCGCCAACGTCTATTACGACCATCCCTATGCGGCGCAGCTCGACCACGCGCTGTGCGTCGACTTCGTCTGTGAGGCGCAAGGCGGTCGCGAGCGCGTCGCAATCGAGATTTCGCGGGAGTCGGCGCTGGAATTGATCGAGAAGATCAAGGCGGCGCTGGCGAGCGGTGACGACGCGCACGGCAAGGCCACGCAAGCGCAGTGCTCGCTGGTCGGCTCCCGTGAGGAGGTGGCGAGCCTCTTCTAGTCTAAGAGGCTCAACGTGCCACTGCGGGCGGAAGCACATTGACTTTCGAGCCGCAAACGCTCGACTAGTCTAACCGCACGACCGGAGCGCCGCATGCGACACATTCTATCGGCCGCAGGCCCCCTGGCCGCGCTCCTGCTCGTTCTCGACGGACCGACGGCGGCGCAAACCACGGTGGCGAAGGCCCGGCGCGACGACATCCTCGACATCCCACGAGGCGATCCGGAGATCGCGACCGCCACCCTTAATGAGGAATTTTCCCGGTCAAGCTTGGCATGCGCGCCGGCAACGGCCACGAGTTCTCTGAATCAGGCCGTTCGAGCGCAAATGTGACCGGTTGTCCGGCCAGCTCAGCAATCAACAACATGCCGCGGGCGGTCCAGCACCTGAAGGCCGGCGACACCATCACGTTCCGTGAGAACGAGATCGTCGAGTGTATCTATTTCGAGGACGGCAAGATGTCCGGCGGCTACACCGCGTACGTGCTGCCGAAGCGCGAGCCGAACGAGCACGCAGCGGCTCACATCAAGCAGTACGGGGCGATGTCGTCTCTCAAGCGGATTTTGAAATCGCTTCGGCGGCCAGCCGCAGACAGGTTTCGAAGCCGGAAAGGTCGCGATACATCTCCGATGGTGACGTTTCGTGCCGGACGATCGGACAGCCGCCATGCTCGGCAATTGCCCAGTCGATCATCAAATTGTCTGCATTGCCGAAATCTTCGACCGCCATGTTATCGGCGTCGCGCCAGACGTCCCGCTCGGAGTCGAAGCTGAGGGCCTTGTGCAGCTTCACCCGATCAAAGTAGTTGCTCGACGTGTTGGTATAAGCAAATACCCGTTTCCCCAACCCAACCGTCAGTCCCAACTCGAAAACAGTCCCAGGATCGGCGCTCACGCCACGAAACGGCGTCAGATTAAAAATGCCGAAATCCGCACGCCGGATCATCCGTTCGTTGGCGCGATAGATCAGCCGATCGACACGCTCGCCGGCGAGCTTCGAAGAAATCTCGTTGTCGAACGGATAAAGGCCCTCAAAGCCGTGAGCGCTGCACAACTGCTTCTTGCGTATGCCAATCGCAACGGCGTCGGGCAAAAACACGTCGGGGCCGGCCAGGTACACCTTCAACATGACGGGCCGTCCGATCGTATGGATGAAGCACGCCGGCCGGCCGCACAGCATTGAACCGCAACCATGGCGGCGGCACGCAATCGAAATTCGATAACGACGCGAATCATGGCAAATTCTAGCAGCCAGATATTGCCGAATGCAGGGGGCCATCACGATGCAACAGCCCGTCCCGCAACCGAATTTGGATCAGGAACGCAGTCGGCTCGTTGATCATTTCAAACGAGCGTATCAGATCGTCGTTGGGCTATCCATCACTCTGGCTTGCACCAAGCTGTTTCCTACAGGTTTCGTGCAGTTTCCGCTGGACACATCGTTCTGGCTGTTCTGCGCATTCTTCGTCACCGTCGTGCCGATCTTCCATGGCGGCGACCGCTCTCTCGACATCAAATATCTCCAGCCACAGAAACCCGGATTCTGGCGCTACTTCGCCTACATCTGGGACGTTTACATGTTGCTGGTCACAGCAATCCTGTTCGTCAAGATTGCCCAAGCCATCCCGCTGCCGAAGCTGGAATCCAACAGCGCAATCTTCAGCGCGGTTCCGGCGCCAACCACGCCCCATTTCTTTTATCTATGGATGGCCGCCATGCTGGCTGCCGATGCGATCATTCTGTTTGTCGATTGGATCAAGAGTGCGCTGCTCAAGATTGAACGCCGCGCGGCCTTCGGCGGCTATCTCCCGTGGATCGTGCTGAACAGTGCGCTTTGCGCGATCTGCCTGTTGGCGGCATTTCCACCTGACCTCATCTCAACTTGCTCGGAACAGACGGTGGCCTTGATCGTATTCCTGTGCGCCTTTGCACGCACGTTCATGGACTACATTTACGGTCGAAACTTCATGTTCCCCTGAGGCCATCACCCGTTGCCGACGCCGTCACGCAGGCAACTTCTCGGCGCTCACCTCGCACGGCAGCGTCGCAGGCTTCGGCAATTCCTCGCCCGCGGCCCGCTCATATCCTACGACGCGCAGCACGCCCTGCGCCGGACACATCTCGACCGCGAGCCGCGTATAGGGGTTGAGCACCGGCGGCACGATCCAGTCGAAGCTTTGCCGCGCGAACGAGCCCCTCCACTGCTCCAGCCCCTCGCGCCGCGCCCGGCTCTTTTGCGCCGCCTGTTCGAAGGTGCAGCTCAGCACCTGGTTTGCGCTGATACGGCCCTCCCATTCCGGGCGTGCTTCGAGCCAGTTGTTGGCAGCACCGTGATCGTCAGCACGCGTCTCGAAGCCGTTCTCGGTGCGCTCGATGACGCAGCGCTCGCCCTTGCGGCATCCGACCAGCGTATAGATCGCCGGCCGCGCGATCGGCGTCATCTCCAGCATCCGCCGCGCCTCGGCAAAGCCGCCCGCCTCCTCGAACACGAAGCGCAGCAGCTGGTCGGCCGGGATCGAGCGCTGGTGAAGGAGCGTCGACAGTCCGTTGGCCGCGAGATCGTAGGGCCGCAGGAAGCGGCTATGCGTCCGCCGGCGCAGCGGCGCCTGGTTGATGGCGGCGCCGAAGCGGCCCGGGGCAAGCCCGGTGAGCACGCCGACATAGCCGGGCCAGGTGACGCTGAAGAACTCGCCGGCTGCGCCCTGCATGCGGGCGATCTCGACGAAGCGGCCCAATCCGGGAAACGGCCAGTCGAGCGTGCGCGCGAGCCACGGAACGCCCTCCTCGTCGCGGCCGAGCGCAGTGCAGGACCATTGGTAGGAGCCGTTGAGAAACCAGATGCCGGGGAACGCCAGCGCCGCCGCGATCGCCCGCACCTCCTCGACGTAAGGCGACTGCGAGCGCGTGAGCCAGCGCCGCGCGATCGCATCGAGCATGGGCATCATCGCACGCGCCGGCGCCGGCAACCAGGCGACGCAGGTGTCGCGCAGCCCGCGCGCCCGGATGTGGCCATCGCGCGCGTGGCGCAATGCCCCGCCTTCGCGGATATCGACGACAGGGATTGGAGACAGGCCAGGCGTCACGACATTCGTCACGGGTCACCTTGTCCGGCGGGCAATGCAAAGACTAGGCTTGGCGAAAAGGCAAGAAAACAACAATTCCGAAGAAAAGACGGCGGGAGGATGGAAAATGCGAGCGGCATCGGCGCGAAGGGCCTGGGCGGCCGCCTGCGCGGCGCTGATAGTGCCGGTTGGGACGGCCGCGCCCTCGAAGGCGCAGAGCTATCCCAGCAAGCAGATCGAGCTGGTGGTCCCGTTCGTGGCCGGCGGCACCACCGATACCGTCGCCCGCTTCATCTCGCAGCGGCTTTCGGACCAATGGGGGCAGCCGGTCATCGTCAGCAACCGGCCGGGCGGCGGAAGCTCGATCGGCACCAATATCGTCGCCAAGGCCGCGCCGGACGGGCACACGCTGCTGGTGACCACGATCGCGTTCGCGATCAACGCCAGCCTGCAAAAGCAGCCCTACGACGCGATCAAGGACTTCACCGCGATCAGCGAGCTTTCGACCATCCCGCTGATGCTGGTGGTGCACCCGTCGCTGCCGATCAACAACCTCAAGGTGTTCATCGAATACTCCAAGGCGCAGCCGGCGGGACTCGATTATGCGACGTCCGGGCCCGGCACCTCGACGCATCTCGCCGCCGAGATGTTCAAGGCCATGACCGGCGCGAAGCTCGTGCACGTGCCGTTCAAGGGCAACGCCGAGGTGATCAACGCGCTGGTCGGCGGCCATGTGAAGGTGCACTTCGCGCTGACCGCGTCGACCTTGCAGCATGTGCGCAACGGCACGCTCCGGGTGATCGCGGTGACGACCGAGAAGCGGCTGCCCGACCTGCCCGATGTGCCGACCATCGCCGAGCTCGGCTATCCGGCCTATGAGATCAGCTCCTGGCAGGGCGTGTTCGCGCCCGCCGGCACGCCGAAGGAGATCGTCGGACGGCTCAACCGCGAGATCGTGGCGATGCTGAAGACACCGGAGGTGCATGCGCGGATCACCCGCGAAGGCGCCATTCCGATCGGCAACGCGCCGGAGGAGTTCGCCGCCCGCTTCAAGAACGAGGTGGAGAAATGGGCCAGGGTTGCCCAGAGCGCGGGGTTGGCCACGCCATAGCTGCGGTTACGTGCGCGCTGCGCCCGGCCGGCACAACGCCCACAGCACCGCGATCAGCGCCACATTGAGCGCAGCCAATGCGGTCAACACCGCCGCGGTGGCATGGGCGCCATAGTGCTCGATCAGCAACGCCCCGGCCGAGGGCGCCAGCGCCTGCGCGATCAGGCTCGGAAACGCGAGCCGCCCCATCAGCGTCGCGTAGCGCTCCGGCCCGAACAGCGCGAGCGGCAGCGTGCCGCGGGCGATCCACATGATGCCGTAGCCGCCGCCATAGATCAGGATGGTGAGCCAGAGGAGCGGCGCGCCGCCGACCAGCATGATCAGGCCCACGAGCATCAACACGCAGGACGCGATCATGGTCCAGATCGGATGGTAGCTCGCCCCGAACATCCGCTCGACCACGCGCGCGCCGACCTGGGCCGGCCCGAACAGGGTGCCGAGCGACACCGCGAGCGCAAAGCTCGCGCCGCGATCCTGCAGAAAGATCATCATGTGCACGATGACGATCGAGCCGATGCTTGCGGAGATGGTCAGGATGCTGGCGAGCGCGAGCAGGATCAGGCGTTCGTTCGCGGGCGACACGGCCCGTGCAGGCTCTGCGAGGCCGGTCGCCATGTCATCCGGCTTTTGCGGCTGCGATTTCGCAAGCGGCGGCATCACCGCCATCTGCAACGGCAGGCTGACCAACAGATGCAGCGCCGCATAGATCAGGCAGGCGCTGCGCCAGCCGAAATTCTCCGCCAGGAACGCGCTCAGCGGCCAGCACACCGTCGAGGCAAAGCCGCCGAACAGCGTCAGATTGGTGATCGGCGCGCGGGCGTCGCGGCCGTAGAGCTTGCCGAGCGCCGCAAACACCGCGTCGTAGAGCCCGCTGCCCATGCCGCCGCCGAGCACGATCCAGCCCAACAGGTAGGTTGGCAGATTTGGCGCAAGCCCGATGCACAGGAGCCCCGCGGCGTACATCAGTGATGAGGCCGCGAGCACCGGCCGTCCGCCGTGCCGGTCGATGATCGCGCCGACCTTGGGCGCGATCAGGCCCGCAACCAAAAGCCCGATCGAGGTGCCGCTGACCACGAAGGCGAGCGACCAGCCGGTGTCGGCGACGATCGGCGGCGCCAGCACGGCCGGGAAATAGAACGACGTGCCCCAGCCGAGGATCTGGGCGATGCCGAGCGCGGTGATGGTGACCGGACGGGAGGCTTGCATGGAGCCGCAAACATTGCCCGTCCTGCGGCCGCGCGCGCCAGCGGAAATTCGCAAAGCTGCCCTCCGCGGCGTGACGACAACGCCCGCGCGGCGCTGCTAAGCTTGCTGCAACAAGCCGGCCCACGCCGCTTCGTCGCCAAGCCGCTTCGTCGCCAAGCCGCTTCATCGGGGAGGAACGACATGCGCAATTGCCTTGCCGCCATGCTGACGTTCGCCGCGTGCGTTCCGGCGGCCGCGCAGTCGCCTGCCCCCGACGCCGCGAAGGACTATCCGAGCCGCGCGATCCACATCGTCGTGCCGTTCCCGGCCGGCGGTCCGGCCGACGTCGCGGCCCGGCTCCTGGCGCAGCGCATGAACGAGGACTGGGGCCAGCCGGTGATCGTCGACAACCGCCCCGGCGGCAACACCGTGATCGGCGCGCAGCTGGTCGCAAAGGCCGCGCCCGACGGCTACACGCTGCTGATGGCGATCGACTCGACGCTGGTGATGAACCAGTTCCTCTACAAATCGCTGCCCTACGACCCGCTCCATGATTTTGCGCCAATCACCATGACGACCAAGACGGTGTCGGTGCTGGCGGTGTCGGCGCAAGACGGACCGACGTCGGTGCAGGACCTGATCGCCAGGGCCAAAGCCGCGCCGGGCAGGCTCAATTACGGCGCCGGCACCATCACCGCGCAGCTCATGGGCTATCGCTTCCACAAGGCCGCGGGCCTCGACATCGTCTATGTGCCGTTCAAGGGCACACCGGAAACCGTGAACGGCCTGCTCACGGGAAGCGTCCAGGCGATCTATGCCGCAAACGTCACCGTGAACCCGCTGATCGAGGGCGGAAAGGTCCGCGCGCTGGCCAGGCTCGACCGCGTCGCGCCGGCCTCGATGGCGGCGATTCCGACGCTTGCGGAGGCCGCGGGCCTTCCCAATCTCGAGGACATGTCGGTGTGGCTCGGCCTCGTCGCGCCCAAGGGCACGCCCGGGCCGATCATCGGCAAGATCCAGCAGAAGGTCGCCCAGATCCTGTCCGACCCGGCGATGCGCGAGAAATCCGAGCGGACCGGCGCCTTTCCGGTTCCCAGCACGCCCGAGCAGTTCGGCCGCTTCATCCGCGAGGAGGCCGACCGCTGGTCGCGCGTCCTGAAGGAGACCAGCATCCGATACGACTGGTTTCGACCTGATTCCGCGCCTTAGATTTTGCCCTGTGGAATTCACCCCCGGTTTCGGTTAATTCCGTTGTGTGCGGCGCACAATTTTGTTCCACAGTGATCGGCCTGCAGGAAAGATTCTTCTAAAAGAAGGTCCCTTTCCGACAATATTAACGAGAAGTTGCGCTAGCCATGCGTACAGAGCAATGCTGCGGCGCAGCAATGTGGCTTTTCCCAAATCCTGGTGAATATTATGTATGCCACATCAAAAGCGGGCGGAATCATCCGCTGCTTTCAAAGGGTTAAAGACGATGTTCCTCTCTCATCTCGTTGGCGTGTTCCAGCAATGGCGCCGCTACAACAACAGCCTTCGCGAGCTCAACCGGCTCGGCGACCGCGAATTGGCCGATATCGGCATCACCCGGGGTGACATTCCCCGCGTGGCCTGGGAAAACTCCGAGCATTAATTGCTCTGAGCCCTACAGACAGCGCCCGCCCGACGGCGGGCGCTTTCGTTTTTTGCAGAGCTCAAAGGGCTCCTCAGGCCCCTTCCATGCCCTTGGACTTGAGCACGCCGGCCGCTGACGGGCCGGTCAGCACCCTGATGAAGGCCTTGGCCGCCTCGGCCTCCTTGGCTGCGGTGCTGAGCCCGACCACGTAGACCGTGTAGTTCTGGATCTCGGCCGGCAGCGGGCCGACCAGTGTCACCCCGGCTTGGCCGACGATCTCGCTGATCTGGTGGATGCCGATCTCGGCGGTGCCGGCCTTCACCAGGTCGGACACGTGCCCGCCCTGCTGCAGCTTTGCCTTCGGCTTGATCTGGTCGGCGATGCCGAGCTTGTCCAGGAGGCCCGCGACATAGATGCCGCTCGAGCCGCCGCTCGCCGGGTCGATGTAGCCGACCGTCGAGGCCTTGAGCAGCGCCTGCTTGAACGCGTCGACCGTGCTCACGTCCGGCTTCGGCGCGCCCTCCTTGACCATGACGCCGACGCCGACCTTGGCCAGCCGGGCGTTGCTGCCGGCCGCGATCTTGCCGCTCTTGATGTAGTCCTCGATGCCCTTCGGCGACAGCACCAGCACGTCGAAGGTCTCGCCGCCGTCGACCCGCTTCTGCAACTGGCCGACCGTGCCGTTATCGACCACCACCTTGTGGCCGGTCGCCTTTTCGAACTCCGGCACCAGCGCCACGACCACCGACTTGAACGCGCCCGTGGTGAGCACCTTGATCTCGGCCGCGGATGCCGGCTGCGCCATCATGCCAATTCCGATTGCGGCTCCGAGCAGGAGCCCGGTTTTAAGCGTCATTGTGTCGCCTCCAATGAACTTTCGATCCGGAGGCCGGGAGAATGCAGGATTGCCGCCTCCCGGGCTAGCAGCCGGCCTGCGAAAATTCCCTCGCCACGCAGGGAATTTTCCGCGGCGCGCTAATTCTCGTCCATCCATTTCTCGGCCGTCATCACGTCGGGGACCTGGCCGAATTTGGTGGTCCACATGTCGACCACCCACTCCTTGCCGCCGATCTTCTCCTTGATGACCGCGGTGTTGTGCGGCGTCTGGCCGAACAGCAGCTTGGCGCGGTGGATCGGGTCGGAAATGGTGTGATGCCGCAACAGGCCCCACTCGCGCAGCACCAGCAGCAGGCTCACCGCGTTCCGCGTGGTGTCGTAGCAATCGAAATTGTGGTCGTCGTCGCGGTTGCGGAAATCGGCGCGGGCGACGCGCCGGTTGGTGCCGACCTCGCGACCGACGCGGTGATCGAACCAGACGAAGGCCTGCTGCAATGCCCTGCGCTCGTCGGCCGCCGACGCCTTGCCCCTGGCCATGATGCTGGTGAGCGTTCCCCGCTCCGCCGGCGAAAAATACAGGAAGAAGCGCAGCCGGCAGACGAAGCCGTAGCACACCATCATCTGGCTCGCGGTCGGCGGCACCGCCTCGACCGAGGAATACATCTGCTGCTGGCCAAACGAGAGCTGAATGGCGCGCGCGGGTGCCGGGCCCAGCAGAAGGCCCGCAACCACCAATACCGCTGCGATCGATCGGCGCAACTGACCCACCCTCAAGGACCGCGACCGATTGTTATTGTCGGCCTTCTTCGGGCCGCCTAGGTATTGTCCATGGCAGAGCGTCAAATTCAACCCGTCCACATCGTCGGCGGCGGGCTTGCGGGCTCCGAGGCCGCATGGCAGCTCGCGTCGGCCGGCGTGCCCGTGGTGCTGCACGAGATGCGCCCCGGGCGCGGAACCGACGCGCACAAGACCGACGGCCTTGCCGAGCTGGTCTGCTCGAATTCGTTCCGCTCCGACGACCGCGAGACCAACGCCGTAGGCCTGCTGCACGAGGAAATGCGGCGGCTGAATTCCCTGGTGATGCGCGCGGCCGACGTGAACCAGGTGCCGGCAGGCGGCGCGCTTGCGGTCGACCGTGACGGATTTTCCGCGGCCATCACCAAGGAGATCGCCGCCCATCCGCTGATCGAGCTGGCGCGCGAGGAAATTGCCGTGCCGCCGCCCGAATGGGACAGCGTGATCGTCGCCACCGGTCCCCTCACCTCGCCTGCGCTCGCGCAGTCGATCGGCGCCATGACCGGCGAGGATCAGCTTGCCTTCTTCGACGCCATCGCGCCGATCGTGCATCGCGACAGCATCGACATGAACGTGGCCTGGTTCCAGTCGCGCTATGACAAGGCCGGTCCCGGCGGCTCCGGCTCCGACTACATCAACTGCCCGATGGATCGGGCGCAGTACGAGGCCTTCGTTGCGGCGCTGATCGCCGGCGACAAGACCTCGTTCCACGAATGGGAAAAGTCGACGCCCTATTTCGACGGCTGCCTGCCGATCGAGGTGATGGCCGAACGCGGCCCCGAAACGCTGCGCCACGGGCCGATGAAGCCGGTCGGGCTGACCAACCCGCACAATCCGCAAACCAAGGCCCATGCCATCGTCCAGCTTCGCCAGGACAACAAGCTCGGCACGCTGTTCAACATGGTCGGCTTTCAGACCAAGCTGAAGCACGGCGAGCAGACGCGCATCTTCCGCACCATTCCGGGCCTCGAGCGCGCCGAGTTCGCCCGGCTCGGGGGCCTGCATCGCAACACGTTCCTCAATTCACCAAAGCTGCTCGACGCGCGTCTTCGGCTGAAAGCCGCCCCGCGGCTGCGCTTCGCCGGCCAGATCACCGGCTGCGAAGGCTACGTCGAGTCCGCGGCGATCGGCCTGCTCGCCGGCCGTTTTGCCGCCGCGGAGCGGCGCGGCGAGCCGCTGTCGGCTCCGCCGCCCACCACGGCACACGGCGCACTGCTGGGCCACATCACCGGCGGCCATATCGAGACCATCGATGCCGGCCCGCGCTCGTATCAGCCGATGAACGTCAACTTCGGGCTGTTCCCGCCGCTTGCGCAGATGCCGACCAAGGCCCCCGACGGCGCACGGCTGCGCGGCCCGGCCAAAGCCGTCGCCAAGAAGCGCGCGCTCAGCGCGCGGGCGCTGGCCGATCTCGACCAATGGATCGGCGGCGCGCGGATCGCCGCGGAGTAGTCAGAACGCCTTGCGCAGATCGGTGCGGGCGGCGCGCCACAGCGCCCACTGCCGCCGCCATTGCGGCAGTTCGGACGGTGCGAACGGGGCGTAGCGCCTTCTCTCCATGCGGTCGAGCGCCGGCCGCACCAAAGCGACGGGAAGCAACGCCGGCAGGATTTCGGCCGGAGCGGTGCCCAGCAGCGGGCGCATGGCGGAAAGATGCTGCCGCGCCCGCAGCCGCAATTCGGCCAGCACCGCGCGAATTTCGGTCGTGGCCTTGCCGGCGAGAACGTCGGCCGCCTGCGCGCCATAACGCTGCATCAGGTCGGCCGGCAGGTAGATCTGCCCGCGCGAGGCGTGAAGCGGCAGCGCGCGAACAAGCCCAGAAATCGCATAGGCGATCCCGGCATGACCGGCGAGCGCGGCGATGTCCGGATCGCGGCCGTCGCGCAGGATGCGCGCGGCCAGGTCGATGAGCACCGCCGAGGTGTGCACGGCGTAGCGATCGAGATAGGCCACGTCCGGCATCGGCTCGTCGTAGAGATCGAACGTACGCGCGTCGATCAGGTCAGCCAGCGCCTTCGGCGGCAGCCTATAGCGCACCACCACGTCGCGGATCGCAGCCGCCACCGGATGCGCGTCGACGTCGCCGCGGCCGATGCCGCTCAAGACATCACGCCACCATTGCAGCCGGATCTCGCCCGGCATCGGCTCGCGCGCGAGCTCCCGCGTGCGGGCGACTTCGAGATTGAACGCGTAGAGCGCAAACAGCGCGCGGCGATATTTCGGCGGCGCGAACAGCGTTGCGAGAAAGCGATCCTTGTCGCCTTCGCGCACAAGCTCGCCGCAATGGTCGAATGCATCCGCCATGACGACAACGTAGCGGGATTCTCAGTCGACCGCGATGAAGCCCGCGGCGACGCGGCGGCCTTCGCCGAGAAGGATGTTGTAGGTGCTCACCGCCGTGCCGGTCCGCGACGTTTCGACGTTGATCTTCAGTTCGCGGAAGCGGTCGGCGAGCGCCTCGGGCATGATCCAGCGGTCGCGGCCCGCGCCGAGCAGGAACAGCCCGATGTCGGCGGCCTCGGCGAACACCGGCTGCAGTGTCTGCTCGTCGATGTCGCTGGCCTGCGCGACCGGCCAGGCCCAGACGCCGCTCGGCAGGCACAGGAGCGAGCCGCGATGCGACATGCCGCCGAAGCGGAAGCCGCCCTTGCCGTAGCCGTCGATCGGCACGCGCTGCGGCAGGTGACGCCCGCTCAAAGCCGCCGCCGTCAGCGCCGGGCCGGACTTGGTTTCGCCGGCGCTTCTTCGGCGGGCTCCGTTTCCGTCGCGGCCTCCCGGCCCTCGCCCACCCCGAGATAGATCAGGATCGGAGCCGCGATGAAGATCGACGTATAGGAGCCGACGAGCACCGCGCCGAAGGTCATCGCCGCACTGAAGCTGTGGATCGATGGCCCGCCGAAGATCAGGAGCGACAGCAAGGCGAGCGTCACGGTGACGTGGGTGATGATCGAACGCGACAGCGTGGCATTGACCGAGATGTTCAAGAGATCGAACATCGACAGCCGCTTGTAACGACGCAGCATCTCGCGGATGCGGTCGTAGATGACGACGGTGTCGTTCAGCGAATAGCCGAGAATGGTCAGCAACGCCGCCACGCTGCTGAGATCGAAATCGATCTGCGTCAGCGACATGAAACCTATCGTGAGCACCAGATCGTGAACGTTGGCGATCATGGCGCCGAGCGCAAACTGCCATTCGAAGCGGAACCAGAGATAGATCAGGATGCCAAGGATGGCGAGCATCAGGCCCAGCGTGCCGTAGCTCAGGAGCTCGTTGGAAATGCGCGGCCCCACCACCTCGACGCGCCGGTATTCGACGTCCGAGCCGAGCGCATTGCGCACCTTGGCGAGCGCCTGCTGCTGCACCTCGTCCCCGCCGGCCTGTTGCGGAATGCGGATCAGCACGTCGCTCGGCCCGCCGAATTGCTGCAACTGCACATCGCCGAGATGGAGCGCATTCAGCGTGGTGCGGATCTTGCCGAGATCGGCCGGGCCGGATTTGGTCTGCACCTCGAGCAGCGTGCCGCCGATGAAATCGATGCCGAAATTCAGTCCGAGCGTGAAATACCCGACGATCGCCAGCACCGACAGCACCGCCGACAGCGGAAAGCTGATGCGCCGGAAGCGCATGAAATCGAACTTGGTGTCGTCCGGAACGATGCGTAGGAGACGCACGAAAACCCCTCGATCAGATCGGCACTGTGCGCGGACGCCAGATCCGGTACCACGTGGCGATCATCAGCCGGGTCAGCGTAAAGGCGGTGAAGACGGTGGTGATGATGCCGATGCCGAGCGTCAACGCAAACCCGCGCACCGGTCCCGAGCCGATGAAGAACAGCACGGCGGCGGCGATAAAGGTCGTGGTGTTGGAGTCGATGATGGTCGCAAGCGCACGCGCAAAACCTGCGTCGAGCGAGCTGATCGCCGACCGGCCGCCGCGCACCTCTTCGCGGACACGCTCGTAGATCAGCACGTTGGAATCCACCGCCATGCCGACGGTAAGCACGATGCCGGCGATTCCGGGCAGCGTCAGCGTGGCGTTGAACACCGACAGGAGGCCGAAGATCATCGCGACGTTGAAGGTGACCGCGATGTTGGCGATCAGGCCGAACAGACCGTAGGTGGCAAACATGAACAGCGCGACCATCAGCGCGCCGATCCAGGCGGCGCGCATGCCCTTCTCGATCGAGTCCTGCCCCAGGCCAGGACCGACGGTGCGTTCCTCGATGATGGTGAGAGGAGCCGGCAGCGCGCCGGCGCGCAGCAGGATCGCGAGATCGTTCGCCTGCTGCACCGTGAAATTGCCGGAAATCTGGCCTGAGCCGCCGAGAATCGGCTCGCGGATCACCGGCGCCGAGATGACCTCGTTGTCGAGCACGATCGCGAACGGCTTGCCGACGTTCTGCTGCGTCACCTGGGCGAACTCGCGCGCGCCCTTGTTGTTGAAGCGGAAGGTGACGATCGGCTCGCTGGTCCGCTGGTCGAAGCCCGGCTGCGCGTCGGTCAGGTCCGCGCCGGAAACCAGCTCACGCCTTTCGATGAGATAGGGCTGGTTGTTCTCGGCCTTGGTGCCCTTGAGGAGTTCGGAGTCGGGCGGCACGTTGCCCTGGCTGACCTGGTCGGGCGATACCGACTGGTCCACCATCCTGAACGAGAGCTTTGCAGTCTTGCCGAGCAGTTCCTTCAGGCGAGAGGGATCCTGCAGGCCGGGCACCTGCACCAGAATGCGGTCGACGCCCTGGCGCTGAATGGTCGGCTCGACGGTGCCGAGCTCGTTGACGCGCCGCTCGACGATCTGGATCGACTGCTCGACCGACTGGCGAACCCGCTCGACCAGGGCGGGCTGGGTGGGCGTCAGCCGGTATACGCCGTTGCCGGCATCGACCACATCCACGCTCCGCTGGCCGGTGGTGCTGAGCAGGCCTCCGAGCGGCTGCGACAGCTCGCGCAGCTTCTGCAGCGCGAGCGCCCGGTCGACGCCCTCGCGGACACGGAATTCCACAGTGCCGCCCCGGATCTGCACGGCGCCCGGACTGCCGAGCCGGTTGTCGCGGACCACGCGGCGGACATCTTCCCGCAACGCTTCGATCTTCTCCTTGCGGACCGCGTTGGCATCCACCTCCAGCAGGATGTGCGAGCCGCCCTGCAGGTCGAGCCCCAGCACCAGATGGCGCTGCGCCCATTTGGGCCAGGAATCCACCGTCTGCTCGGAGAAGAAATTGGGAATGGAGAACGCGCAGACGATGAACGTCGTGAGCAGGATCGCGGCTGCCTTCCAGCGGGAAAAATACAGCATTGGCCTGCCGAGCTCCTAACCGATCGCCTCAACGATCAGCTCGATGCGCTCTCCTCCTTCACCGGTTCGCCCTTGGCGCGCACGTCGGCGATCATCGAGCGCATCTGGCGCACGCGCACGCCGTCCGCCACCTCGACCTCGATGTGGTCGTCGTCCGACACCTTGGTGACCTTACCCACGAGCCCCCCGGAGGTGACGACGGTGTCGCCGCGGCGCACGTTCTTGACCATCTCCTGGTGCTGCTTCTGGCGCTTCTGCTGCGGCCGCAGAATCAGGAAGTACATGATCACGAAGATCAGGATGAAGGGCAGCAGTGATACCAGCATGCTGTCGCCGCCGAACGGATTGGCGGCCTGGGCATATGCGGGCGAAATGAACATGAGAGCCTCTGGTCGCGGCGGCGTCCCCGGCGGCGCCTGCCGCCGCGGCTGGCGCCTCAAAGTTGCGCGGAATATAGCGGCCGCGGACCCAATTGCAACGCCGCGCCGTGCGGCCAAAGGCCCAAATATTCAATGTTTTCAAGAATCCGGCGGCTTGCGAGGCAGGTGCCCAGCGGCTAAGGGAGCGGCCAAACCAAGGCAGTC
The DNA here is from genome assembly GCA_019746135.1 of Xanthobacteraceae bacterium. Taxonomy (GTDB): domain Bacteria; phylum Pseudomonadota; class Alphaproteobacteria; order Rhizobiales; family Xanthobacteraceae; genus Z2-YC6860. Next base: position 6,181 of record JAIESI010000105.1, on the reverse strand, counting down.
TCATGGCCAGTCTCAAGGCGAAGGCAAAGTCGCGTTCCAAGGCCCCCTCCACCCGCCCGGCGACCAAGGCACCCGCGGCTTCGGCGGTCACGCCCGAGGTCGCGTTCGAGACCCTGGAGCGCATTGCCACCGCACTCGAGCGGCTCGCGCCCACGGCCGGCGCGGCGACCGATCTCGACGCAGCCGACGCCTTCATCTGGCAGCCCAAGGGCCACCGTCTTGTGCCGGTGCCGCGCGTCAATCGCGTGGAGATGATGCTGCTCAAGGGCATCGACCGGATGCGCGACACGCTGATGGAGAACACCGAGCGGTTCGCCAAGGGCCTGCCCGCCAACAATGCGCTGCTTTGGGGCGCGCGCGGCATGGGCAAGTCGTCGCTGGTGAAGGCCTCGCACTCCGCGGTCAACAAGAGCATCGCCCGCGGCAACCTCAAGCTCGTGGAAATCCACCGCGAGGATATCGAGAGCCTGCCCGAACTGATGACGCTGGTGCGGCCCGCGCCCTACCGCTTCGTCGTGTTCTGCGACGATCTGTCGTTCGACGCCGAGGACACCTCCTACAAGTCGCTCAAGGCGGTGCTGGAAGGCGGCATCGAAGGCCGGCCGGAGAACGTGATCCTCTATGCCACGTCGAACCGTCGCCACCTGATGTCGCGCGACATGATGGAGAACGAGCGCTCGACCGCGATCAATCCCGGCGAGACGGTCGAGGAGAAGGTCTCGCTGTCGGACCGCTTCGGGCTCTGGCTCGGGTTCCACCGCTGCAGCCAGGACGAGTTCCTGGCGATGGTCGAGGGCTATGTCAGCCACTTCAAAATTCCGGTCGGCGCTGACGATTTGCGGCGCGAGGCGCTGGAATGGGCGACCACGCGCGGCTCGCGCTCCGGCCGCGTCGCCTGGCAATACGTGCAGGACCTGGCGGGACGCTTGGGTGTGAAGCTGAGCGGTTGACCACCGCCGTCATTCCGGGGCGCGAGCACCACCAGCGCGGTCACGCGCGTCTTCGACGCGCTCTGGAGCGAACCCGCAATCCATAACCACGGCTGCGGAGTATGGATTCCGGGTTCGCGAGGCTGCGCCTCGCGCCCCGGAATGACGGTGCCCGTGATCAGCCGCCGCCCTTGGCGAGGAACGGCGCGGGATCGACCGGCGTCGAGCCCTTGCGGATCTCGAAGTGCACCTGCGGCGCATTCACGCTGCCGGTCTGGCCGGCCTTGGCGATCACCTGCCCGCGCTTGACGACGTCGTCGCGTTTCACGGTGATTTCGCTCGCATGGGCATAGGCGGTGACATAACCGTTCGAGTGCCGGATCAGCACCAGATTGCCGTAGGTCTTGAGCTCGTTGCCGGCGTAGGCGACGACGCCGTCCTCGGCCGCCTTGATCGCCGTGCCCTCCGGCACCGAGATGTTGATGCCGTCGTTCTGCGCCCCGCTGGGCTTGGGACCGAACGCCTGGATGACGCGGCCGTTCACCGGCCAGCGGAACGACGGCGTCGCCGCCGTGACCTCCTGCTTGACCTTCGGCGGCTCGGGACTTTGCGCGGCCGGCGTCACGACATTCACCGCGGTCTGCGGTGCCGCGGGAACGGCGGCGACCGGCGCGGCGGCAAGCTTTTGCGGCGCGGGCGCGGCAGCCGGCTTCGGCTGCGCTTGCGCCAGCACGGGCGCTGCCGGTTTCGGTTGTGCCTGCGCGACCGGCACAGCCTGAGGCGGCTTCACCGCGGCGACTTGGCCGCGCACGCCCGGAATGACGATGCGGTCGCCGACCTTCACCAGCGTCGACGGCGGAATGTTGTTGGCGCGGGCGATCTCGACCAATGGCTTGTTGTACTGGCGCGACAGCTTCATCAGCGTCTCGCCGGGCTGGATGATGTGCACGTGCGGCCCGCCCGGAGCCGGCGCGGTGGTCGCGGGCGCCGAGATCGCAGGCTTCGGCTGCGGCGGCGCGGACGCGACGCGCGGCGCAACGGTGCTGCCGGTCGCCTCGTATTTCGGGATCACCAGCCGCTGGCCGGGACGCAGCGTCGAGCCGTTCGGCAGGTTGTTGGCCTCGGCGATGGCGTAGGCCGGCACGCCGTAGCGTTTGACGACCGAGTCGATGGTGTCGCCCTGCTGCACCGTGATCGCGGTGCCGCCTTCCCAGTTCCAGCCCGACCGCGCGGTGGCCTGAGACGAACCGGCCGTGCCGGTGATCTCGGGGCTCGGCCTTTGGCTCGCCTGGTGGCTCGCTTGCGGGCTCGTCTGCCCCGGACGATACGACGCCATGCCGGGCGAACCGCCCGAGGAGCCGCCGGCGACCGGGCGCGTGCCGGGCGCCGACGCGTTCGGCGGCGGCAGCGGCTCGCTCTGCACACTCGATGTGCGCCGATGCTGCACCGAGCCGGTCACCTCCTGCTGCGGCGCGGAGGCCTGCCGGCGCGAACCGAACGGATTGGAGTCAAAACGGTGAGTGTCGGCGCTGCACCCGGCCGCCGCGGCCGAAATTGTGGCGAACAGGGCGAGGCGCAACAGATGAAGCGAGCGGCGTGGCTCGGCGACGCAACGCATAGGTTTTCCCACTCGTACGCAACACACGAGCGGGCAGTAAACCGCGTGCGGGTAAACAAGCTTTTAAGTTCGCAAGAGTCTCTCAACCCTAATGGCAGGCTGCGGTTTTTCCGCCACATTGATGGAAACGCGATCCGTCTGCCGCCACAATTGCAGACCGCGCGCCGCAGTCGGGCGAAAGCGAGCGAGCCCGGAATGACCGGGGCGAGAGTGCGCGTCAAAGCTCCCTCGCCTTTCCCGGCAAGAGCGGCACGAAGCGGACGCCGATCAGCTTTTCCTGCTCGATGCCGTCGCGCGTCTTGGTGACGCGCACGAGGTGCTGCGCGCCCTCATGCGGCCCAAGCGGCAGGATCATGATACCGCCCTCGGCCAGTTGCTGAATGAGCGGCTGCGGCATGCTCTCGGCTGCGGCGGTGACGACGATGCGGTCGTAGGGCGCGTGGCTCAGGTTGCCGACAAAGCCGTCGCCGAACAGCACCTCGACATTGTTGTAGCCGAGCGTCTTGAGGCGGTGGCGCGCGGCGTCGGCCAGCGTGCGGAAGCGCTCGATGGTGAACACCTCGCGGGCCAGCCGCGACAGCACCGCCGCCTGGTAGCCGGAGCCGGTGCCGACCTCGAGCACGCGATGGTTCGGCTTCACCTGCAGCTGCTCGGTCATATAGGCGACCACGTAAGGCTGGCTGATGGTCTGGCCGCAGGCGATCGGCATCGCGCGGTCGGCATATGCTGCGTCGATGTGGCGCGCCTCGACGAAATGCTCGCGCGGCACCTCGTCCATCGCGCGCAGCACCGCCTGGTCGCCGATGCCGCGCCGCCGCAGCGTCAGCATGAACTCCATCCGCTGCACGCTTTCGTCGCCCGGCACGTGCCCCTCGTTATGGTCGGAGCATGATCCTGTCCGACCTTGCTTCGCCCGCCGAAGCGGGCTTCGCGAAGGCGGGAAACCGGTCCCGATCCCGGATCAGGTCCGGGACAGGCTTGTTCGGGATCATGCTCATGAGTCCGGAAACAGCTCCGCGAGCTTGGTGAGGAACGGCTGATCGGTCTGGTCGAGCCGCAGCGGCGTCACCGCGATGCGGTTGTCGAACAGCGCCGCGAGGTCGGTGCCGTCCTTGCCGGTCGGCCGCACGCCGCGCGCATAGGCGATCCAGTAGTACGGATTGCCGCGGCCGTCGTGACGCGCGTCGATGTGCAGGAGCTGCTGGTCGCGCTTGCCTTGCGACGACACCGCGACGCCCTTCACCGCGCCCGGCGGGCAATCGGGAAAGTTGATGTTGACCAGCACGTCGCGTGGAATCCCCTGCCGCAGCACGCGGTCGATGATCGCGGGCGCGTGCTCGATCGCGGTCTGCCAGTACGGGTTCTGCTTGTTGCCGGCCGAATGCGCCTGCGACAGCGCGAACGAGGGAATGCCGAGCACGCAGGCTTCCTTGGCGCCGGCGATGGTGCCGGAATAGAGCACGTCCTCGGCGGCGTTGCGGCCGCGGTTGACGCCGGAGAGCACGAGATCGGGCTGATGGTCGTGCAGCACGTGGCGCGCGCCCATGATCACGCAATCGGTCGGCGTGCCCTTCACTGCATAGTGTCGTTCACCGACCTGCCGGAGCCTGAGCGGATCGTTGAGCGAGAGCGAATGCGACACGCCGGACTGGTCGTGCTCGGGCGCGATCACCCAGACGTCCTCGGACAGCTCGCGGGCGATCTGCTCGCAGATTTTCAGGCCCGGCGCGTGGATGCCGTCGTCGTTGGTGACAAGGATGCGCATTACGCGGCTCCGTGTCCCGGATGCGGTGCAGCGTGTAGCGAAGCGAAACGATGCACCGCTGATCCGGGACCGTTCCAAATTCGGAATGTGGAACGGTCCCGGGTCTGCAGCGCACCGCCATAGCGCGTCGAAGACGCGCGTAAACGCGCTGATGGCGCTGCGCTGCGCCCGGGACACACGGGTTGCATTTTCGGAAGTCCCATCACGCTTTCTTCTCGATTTTCCTGATCCCGCCCATATACGGGGCGAGCGCGTCCGGCACCACGATGGAGCCGTCGGCCTCCTGGTATGTCTCCATCACGGCGATCAGCGCGCGGCCGACCGCGACGCCCGAGCCGTTGAGTGTATGCACAAAGGCGGGCTTGCCGTCCTTGCCGCGATAGCGCGCGTTCATGCGCCGCGCCTGGAAATCGCCGCAGACCGAGCAGGACGAAATCTCCCGGTACATGTTCTGCCCCGGCAGCCACACCTCGATATCGTAGGTCTTCTGCGAGGCAAAGCCCATGTCGCCGGTGCAGAGCGTCACGACGCGATAGTGCAGATCGAGCTTCTTCAGCACCGCTTCGGCCGACGCGAGCATGCGCTCGTGCTCGGCCAGGCTCTGCTCGGGCGTGGTGATGGAGACGAGCTCGACCTTGGTGAACTGGTGCTGGCGGATCATGCCGCGGGTGTCTTTGCCGGCCGCCCCCGCTTCGGCGCGGAAACACGGGGTGCAGGCGGTGAGACGCATGGGAAGCTGGGCGTCGTCGACGATGGATTCGCGGACGAGGTTGGTGAGCGAGACTTCGGCGGTGGGGATGAGCCACAAATGACCCAACTGCGACCGGATTTCCTCGACACGTGCCAAGCCTTCCGGGGTAAAGCGGACCGGTGCCTCCTTCGATGGGCCGGCCTGCTCCCAAAACCGATCCTCGTTGAGCTGATCGGCAACCTTGCTCCACTCGTCGATCGACAGCGCGCGATGGGCCGAAAATTGGTCGTCCTTGAATTTCGGAAGCTGCGCCGTGCCGAACATCGTTTCATTGCGGACCAGCAGCGGCGGATTGACCTCTGTGTATCCATGCTCACCGGTGTGCATGTCGAGAAACAGTTGCCCAAGCGCCCGCTCCATTCGCGCCAGCGCACCCTTCAACACGACAAACCGCGCCCCCGACAGCTTCGCCGCGGTCTCGAAATCCATCATGCCGAGCGCTTCGCCGAGCTCGAAATGCTGCTTCGGCTTGAACGCATAGTCGCGCTTTACCCCGGCCTTGTGGTGCTCGACATTGCCGTGCTCGTCCGCGCCGTCCGGCACTTCCGCAAGCGGCAGGTTCGGAATGGTCGCGAGCACGTCGTTCAACTCGTCCTCGGCGGCCTTCGCCTCGGCGTCGAACGCCGGCAGCGTGATCTTGAGCTCATTGACCTCGGCCATCAGCTTTTGCGCCGTGGCCTCGTCCTTCTTCGCCTTGGCCTGGCCGATCTCCTTGGAGGCCGCGTTCCGCCGCGCCTGGGCCTGCTCGAACTTCTGGATCGCCGCACGGCGGCGTTCGTCGATGGCGAGCAGGTTCTGCGACGTGAACAGCTTCTTCGAGTCCGCGTCGAGGGGGCGGCGGTTGAGCGCCCTGTCGTACTCGGCCGGGTTTTCGCGAATGAAGCGGATGTCGTGCATGAGCCGATGCTGGGAACGTTGGTTTTGGGGAATCTTGCGCGACCTTATAACGCGCGAAACCAGCATTTAGCCAACGCTTCGCTGCCCGTTCTCACCGCGGCTTCGGGCGCGCCGTTTCCCTTTTTCCTTTTCCCCAAAAGGGGATTGGAGCGCCGGGAGGCGCCACCGGCGGATCGCCGCCGGTTGGCGAACCCAAATCCGGGGTCCGCCGCGCGCCACGG
>JAIESI010000169.1 GCA_019746135.1 Xanthobacteraceae bacterium | reverse complement strand
TGGTCCCGATCCCCTTCCAAAAACGAATCAGGATCGTATTGTCAGAGCAGAAAAATTAATGAGTTCTGACCCTAGCAGAGGCGATATGGAAGCGCTCAGCCTTCTCCTGCACGGTTTCACCGTTCTACTGACCTGGAAGACGCTCGTCCTGATGATGGTCGGGTTGATGCTTGGTGTCTTCGTCGGCGTTCTGCCAGGGCTCGGCGGCCCAAACGGCGTCGCCATTCTCCTCCCGCTGACCTTCACGATGGACCCGACTTCGGCCATCGTCATGCTCTCATGCATCTATTGGGGCTCGCTGTTTGGCGGCGCCATCACGTCGATTCTGTTCAATATTCCCGGCGAAGCGTGGTCGGTCGCGACGACGTTCGACGGATATCCCATGGCGCAGCAAGGTAGAGCAGCGGAGGCGCTGACGGCCGCTTTCACGTCTTCCTTCATCGGCTCGCTGTTCGCTGTCTTGTTGATCACTTTTCTCGCGCCGGGCATTGCATCCTTCGCACTGAAATTCGGACCCCCTGAGTTTTTCGCGGTCTACTTGCTGACGTTCTGCTCATTTGTCGGCCTTGGCCGCGAAGAGAAGCATAAGACGATCATCTCCATGGCGCTTGGTCTTTTGCTGGCTGGCGTGGGCATGGACACGGTCTCCGGCTCACTGCGCATGACGTTCGGTTTCGAAGATTTGCTGCGCGGGATCAACTTCCTGGTAGCGGTCATCGGCTTGTTCGGCATCAGCGAGATCCTGCTCACGATGGAAGAGCGGCTGGCGCTGCGCGGCCATGCCGCGCGCATCAGCCTGCGTGCAGTCTGGAACGTGTGGAAGGATCTTCCGCGCTACTGGGCGACGTTGTTGCGCTCGTCGATGATTGGCTCGTGGCTCGGAATCACGCCGGGCGGCGCGATCGCAGCATCGTTCATGGGCTACAATGTCGCCAAGCGGTTCGCCAAGGACAAGGAATCTTTCGGAAAGGGCCGCATCGAGGGCGTGTTCGCGCCGGAGACAGCGGCCCACGCATCGGGCACGGCAGCGCTTTTGCCGATGCTCGCGCTCGGCATTCCCGGCTCCGGCACTGCCGCGATCCTGCTCGGCGGCCTGATGGTCTGGGGCCTCAATCCAGGCCCGCTCTTGTTCGTGGAGCATAAGGATTTCGTGTGGGGCCTGATCGCCTCGATGTATTTGGGCAACGTGGTTGGTCTGATCATCGTGCTATCGACGGTTCCGATCTTCGCCGCGATCCTGCGGGTGCCATTCGCCGCGATAGCACCGTTCATCGTTGTGTCCTGTGCGATCGGTGCCTATGCGATCCACAACGCGATGTTCGACATTTGGCTGATGTTGGGGTTCGGGGTCGTCGGCTATGTCTTCAAGAAAATCGGAATCCCTCTGGCGCCGTTCACTTTGGCGCTCGTTCTCGGCAATCGCGCCGAGGATGCGTTCCGGCTTTCGATGATCGGCGCAGAAGGCGATATGCGCGTGTTCTGGTCGAATGGACTTGTCGGCACGATAGCCACATTGGCGATCGTGCTGCTGTTCTGGCCGCTGATCGAGAAGGCTTGGGGGCAGGTGACAAATCAGTTCAGGCCGGCAAAAGCGTGAGATCGCTGGTGGGCCTGGAGGCCGTCCAGCAATCTTCAACTGTGGATCATTATCGGGCGCGGCAAGCGGACGGGTTCCACCTCCGGCGAATGGGATTGCCTCGGCTCCGCCACGCCCAAAATTCAGCGCTCGCCACCATGACGTCGGGACGCCGCGTAGGCGTCGTCAACGGCATATGTTTGCTCGATACCGAAATGACCACTGCGTTCGCCAGCCACTACAGCGGGATTGGTGAAGGCCCTTAGCTTGCCTCCCACAATCAGCTTTTCGTCGGCGTAAGGTCTATCGGCGCCGCGTCGAACCAACGTGTTCGCAGGCTCAAAGTTTAGTTGAGGTTATCTACCGCTTGCTGCCGGTAGGGGATCAGTTCGTGGACCAAGCGTGTGCTTCTCACCAAGTCTGGATCTGCATTGCTTCACGGACCAAGCGCATTGGTGTCCTTCATCTTGTGTCATCTGATATGATAGTGAGGCAAACCACCGGCCGCGGTGTTCAAGGTCGTGTTTTTGGTGGTCGTCACCATCATCGCCATCAAGCTCCTGTTCGGCCGCGACAACTGGCGGATCGCCGATGACCTTCCCGGCCGCGCGGCGGTGACCGGTTACGGCATGTCCCGGAACAGCGGGCACCGGGTTTTTCCGAAAAGGACACTAGGGGCTCGCGGTCTTCTTGAGCCCCGTAAAGATCGGCCTTTTCTGGCGGACGCTCGAGACCACGCCGTCGCGCAGGGTCACCACGAAATAGCGGCTGTAAACGAGCTTCTCGATCTCGCCCTTGGCCGTCTTGGTCGTGTAGGTGCGAGACCAGAGTCCGCAGCGCGCGCGAAGCTTCTCCCGATCCAGCCACATGAGGTCGCTCACGTTTTGCCGGCAGCGCAGAGTTTTCGCCTCGTTGTCGCTGTCGGGCGCTTGCGCCTGCGCGGCAGTGCTGGCTGCTGCCAGCAGCACGGCGATCAGCCAGGGTTTCAATGGGATGCTCGGGTTTCGCAGCAATGCCATGCCAGTTGCTGTCCTGGGTTGGATTCCGATCAGCGTACAGTAGCGCAAATTTCGATTCGCTGAATATGCTGGAGGGGTCAGGGCGAGCGGCCCACGGTCAGGCGAGGAGGCAGCATGAGTGCGGAAATAGGCGACGCTTTCAATCGTGAAATCCTTGGCTCGGCCGATGCGGCGGCCACGACGTCCGAACTGCCGGACGATTTCAGGCGCGAGACGCTTGGAGTCACGCATCCCGGCCACGAGGCCGTCATGGCGCTGGACCCGGAGTATTTTTCCGCCTTGAAGAACTACTATTCGACCTGGACGATTTCCCGAAAGGACGCCGCCATTCCGAGATCGGTGATGGAGTTCATCATCACCGGCATTCTGCTCACCCAGGGCAAGATGCACGGCGCGCGCGTGCATGTGCGGCGGGCGCTGCTCGCCGGCGCGACGCCCCGGGAGCTGTTTCAGGCGATTGCGGTGGCCGGCATCCCGGGCGGCGTGCCGGTGATCTGGCACGGCGCGGCGATGGTCAAGGCCGAGATGGACGAGCTCGGATTGAAGATCGACGAGCGCACCAGCGGGCCGGAAGCGGAGAATGCGAAGGACTGAAGGGCGGGCGCGGGCTTGCCGGCCTCGCCTCAAGGGTTCGCGACTTTCTTGAGCCCGGTAAAGATCTGCTTTTTCTGGCGGACGCTCGAGACCACGCCGTCGCGCAGTGTGACCACGAAATACCGGCTGTAAACGAGCTTCTCGATTTCGCCCTTGCGCGTCTTCGTCGTGTAGCTGCTGGACCAGAGCCCGCACCGCGCGCGAAGCTTCTCCCGATCCAGCCACATCAGGTCGCTGACGTTCTGCCGGCAGCGCAGAACCTTCGCCTCGTTGCCGCTGTCGGGCGCTTGGGCCTGTGCGGCCGTGCTGGCTGCGGCCAGCATCACGGCAATCAGCCAGGGTTTCAAAGTGATGCTCGGGTTTCGCAGCAATGTCATGCCAGCGCTCTCGCCGTCCTGGGTTTGGTTTCAGTCGACGCACAGTAGCGCAAATTTCGATTCGCTGAATATGCCGGAGGGGGCAGGACGAGCGGCTCGCGGTCAGGCGAGGAGGCAGCAGGAGTGCGGGAATAGGCGACGCTTTCGATCGTGAAATCCTTGGCTCCGCCGACGCGGCGGCCAAGACGTCCGAACTGCCGGACGATTTCAAGCGCGCGACGCTTGGGGTCACGCATCCCGGCCACGAGGCCGTCATGACGCTGGACCCGGAGTATTTTTCCGCCTTGAAGAACGACTGTTCGACCTGGACGATGTCCCGCAAAGACGCCGCCATTCCGAGATGGTGACGGAGTTCATCATCACCGGCGTGCTGCTCGCGCAGGGCAAGATGCATGGTGCGCGCGTTCATGTGCGGCGCGCGCTGCTGGCCGGCGCAACGCCGCGCGAGCTGTTTCGGGCGATCACGGTCGCGCATCCCGGGCGGCGTGCCGGTGATCTGGCACGGCGCGGCGATGGTCAAGGCTGAGATGGACGAGCTGGGATTGACGACCTGGGATTGACGATCGACCAGCGCTACAGCGGTCCGGAAAGTCCGGTCGGGCGAGGCTGAAGGCGGCCAAAGGCGGCCTTGGCCGCGGGTTGACTCTTCCGTTTTGTTCTTTATTTGTTCTATTCGCGTGCGGGGTGAGGCCTCACGAAAATCACCGCGGTGAAGCACCGCACGGCGCGCCGAAGGCGGTTCGGCGGCCGCAGTGGCGAATATCGCCATGAGACGTGATCGGATCACAGCACTGGAGACGCCCTCGATATGGATATTTTGCCTGACACGACAGCACCCTCGGCGTGACCGTCTCTCGTCGCCCCGCCGCCAATCGCCGTGATGCGTGGCGGTGCACCGGACCGGTTACGGCGCAGGGAAAGCTGCGCGCCGCAAGGAACGCCTTGCGGCATGGGTTGAACGTCCCTGTTCTTGCCGATCCGGTCCTGGAAAAAGAGGTCGCTGAACTGGCGGAGCGCATCGCCAACGGCTCCACGGATTCTCAGATGCGAGAGCTCGCAGTCCGGGTCGCCGCGGCGCAGATCGATGTGCAACGCGTACGCCACGCGCGGCATGCCGTCATGGGTGCACTGGTCGCGGAGCCTGGTTCCGGCACCGCACCTGAAAAAATCGGGGAGCTGGTTACGCTCGACCGTTATGAGCGGCGGGCCATGTCGCGTCGCAAATCAGCCATCCTGGGCTTTGCAGTTGCACGACTTTTGCGCGGCAAAAAATGAAAATACAACCAAAAATAGGAGGTTGGCGGAACGAACTGTCCGCTACCGGCAGCAACGGCGCTGCGTCGCAACGGCGACGCCCACCGTGCACGTTCGATCAACAGCTAAACCAGCGCCGGTTCGCGCTTGGCGTCGGCCTTGGCCGGTGCCGGGTCCTTCAGCCCGAGGATGCGCCGCGCGTTGGTATAGAACAGCTTCTGCTTGTCGGCCTCGCTCAGCCGCACGTCTTGCAGAAGCTGCAGGCAGGGCGCCGGGTCCCAGCACGGATAGTCGGTGCCGTACATCACGTTGTCGATGCCGTAATAGTCGATCGCGAACTGCATGCCCGCGGTGTGCGGCGACACCGTGTCGGTGTACATGCGCTTCAGATACGTCGAGACCGGCTTCGGCAGCTTCGCCGCCTTGGAGTTCTTGTCCATGCGGCCGGACTGGTAGGGCAGGGCGCCACCGGTGTGCGACATCACCACCTTGAGGTTCGGGTGGCGCTCCATCGTGCCGGAGAGAATGAGCCGCATCGCCGCGGTGCTGACCTCGATGACGCGGCCGAGACTCAGGTGCAGCGCGCCGCCATAGCCGTCCGACAGCATGTCCTGGAAGATCACGTCGGTCGGATGCAGGAACAGCGGCAGCCCAAGCTTCTCGACATGGGCGTAGAACGGCTGCAGCCGCTCGGCGTCGATGCGCGCATCCGGGCCGACGCTGCCGGGCAGGTTCACGCCCATCAGGCCGAGCCGGTTGACCGCGTCGTCGACCACCTCGATGGCCGTGCGCGTGTCCTGCAGCGGCACCGCGGCGCTGGCCCAGAGCCGTCCCGGATATTTCTTCTGCGCGGCCGACATCTCCTCGTTCCACATCAGCGCGTAGTCGCGGCCTTCCGAGATCGGCATGTCGGAGAACGACACCGAGAACGGACCGATCGAGCACACCACGTCGACGCGGTGGCCGAGGCTGTCCATGTATTCGAACTGCTTGTCGAGATCGAACCACTCGGCCCAGGAGTTCAGGTGCTGACCGGCGTCGGACCCGCGCATGTAGTCATAGCCGCCGCGCTGGTTGACCTGGCACCGCGGATATTCGGCGCGCTTGCAGAGCTTCTCGAAGATCGAGCGCGGCCACCAGTGAAAGTGGGAATCGATGATGTGCATGTCGGAGATCCTGCCAGCGGCGAAGATTCAATGATTCTAGGGCGATGCTCGTTCCCGGTCAACGCGAGCGCTGCTTTGGCGCATGGCCAGAGTGGACGTTTTCTGCAATGATTTCGTTAAGGCCGACACGCCAACGGCCACAGGGAGGATGGGATGCCCCGACTGTTTCGCACCGCACTCTGCGGCCTGACCGCGATCTTGAGCGCGGCCCTGCTGCTCGCGCCGGCGAACGCCGCCGAGAAGCTCCGCGTCGGCAAGGCCGTGCCGTTTGCGTGGACATTCACGCCGCTCGATGTCGGCATGCAGACGGGCATCTTCGCCAAGCATGGGCTCGAGATCGACGCCTCGGCGTTCGGCGGCGACGCGCGGATGCAGCAGGCGCTGACCGCAGACAGCATCGATGTCGGCATCGGCTCGGGCCCCGGCATGGCGTTCATGGCGAAGGGCGTGCCGGCGAAGGCCGTCGCGGCGATGGCCGGCATACCGCGCAACATGGCGGTGATGGCCGACTACAACAAGCCGATCCGCACGGTCGACGACCTGCGCGGCAAGAAGCTCGGCGTCACCACGGTCGGCTCGCTCACCGACTGGATCGGCAAGCGCATCAACGTCAAGAAGGGCTGGACCACCAACGGCATCACCGTGGTTCCGATCGGCGGCATGCAGCCGGCGCGCGCCGCGGTGAAGACCGGCCAACTCGACGGCTATATCGGCGCGCTCGAGTCCGGCTACGAGCTCGAGGAGAACAAGGAGTGGCGCGTCATCACCTCGGCGACGCCCTTTGTCGAGGACTTCATCACCCACGTGTTCTTCGTGCGCGAGGAGGTGATCGCCAAACGGCCCGACGCGGTGCGCGCCTATCTGCGCGCCTGGATGGAGACGATCGCCTTCATGAAGGCCAACAAGTCCAAGACCGTGGAGATCACCGCCAAGGTCGTCAACATCAGCCCGTCGGTCGCGAGCCGCGCCTATGACGAGCAGATCGCGATCTTCAGCACCGACGGGATGTTCGATCCGAAGGCCGTCGAGGTGCTCAAGGAATCGTTCATCGAGATGGGGCTGCTCAAGGAAAAGCCCGACGACAAGGTGATGTTCACGACGCAGTTCGTGCCGGTGAAATAGCCGCCGCGTTTGCAACCGGCGGGGGCGGGAGCCACGCATTCACCTGTCACAAATCCCGGCGGCGGGACGCCGGGAGGTGCAAATGCTGTGACTATTGTCTCTCCCCACGCGCCCCTTCCTGAATATAGGTTGGTTCCCGGGCAGCAGCGGGTAAAGTGCTGCCGCGCCTGACTGTTTCGCTCTCTTGCCAAGCGCAAGGCGGGGCCGCAATACACGGCGTGGGGGCTTTCACACCGGCTGCCGCCCGGCAGCGCTACGGCTTTGCGGTCGGCCCAGGCGAGGGCTGAGCCCGCGGATTTGGTGAGGGAAGTATGGGCAGCGCCAATATTGATCCGGCTGCAATACTCAATCGCGCACTCGAATACGCGGCGCAAAATCTCAGGGTCGAAAAGCTCCTGATCCAGCTCGGCCTCGATCCGACCAACGTGACCTATGACGCGGTGTTCAACCGGCTGGTCGACATCATCCTGGCCAACATCACCTTCGCCAATATGCTGGCGCTGGTCGGCGCGATCTTCTACGTCGCGACGCTGATGGTCCGCACCATCGTGCCGCTGCGCGTGATCGGCATCATCAGCATCGTGTTCTTCATCGGCTATGGCGCGCTCGCGGGCGCGGTCGCGACCTTCTTTCTCTATCTCCTTCGCTGCCGATCAACGTCATCCGGCTGCGCCAGATGCTCACGCTGGTGAAGAAGGCGAGGGCGTCGACGCAGGGCGACCTGTCGATGGACTGGCTCCGGCCGTTCATGAGCCCGCGCAAATACAAAAAGGGCGACATCCTGTTCCGCAAGGGCGACAGGGCCGACGAGATGTTCCTCACGGTGACCGGGCGCTTTCTGGTCAAGGAGATCGGCATCGAACTGCCGTCCGGCCGTATCATGGGCGAGCTCGGTTTCATCGACCCGAACAACCGCCGCACCCAGACCGTCGAAAGCCTCGAGAACGGCGAGGTGCTGACCATCACCTATGACAAGCTGCTGGAGCTTTATTTCCAGAATCCGGAGTTCGGCTATTACTTCCTGCGCCTGACCACCGAGCGGCTGATGCAGAACATCGGGCGCCTCGAAAGCATCGTCGCCGAGCAGAAGATCAAGCTCGACGCACTCGCGGCCGGCCAGAAGCCGGCCTAGAGCATGATCCCGAAAAAGCCTGCCCCGGACTTGATCCGGGGTGTGAAGCGGTTTTCGGAAAAGATCATGCTCAAACAAGAAGCCTCTACACCTCGATCTTCAGTCCCTCACGCGCCACCACCGTGCCGGGCCGCGCCGCCTCGGCCGCGGCGGCGATCTTGTCCATCAGGCCGTCGCCGTGATCGGGATCGTGGTGGAACAGGCAAAGCCGGCCGACGCCCGCCATGTTGGCGAGCGCGACGCCCTGCTCCCAGCTCGAATGGCCCCAGCCGGCATGCGCAGGCAGCTCCTCGCTGGTGTAGGTCGTGTCGAGAATGAGGAACGACACGTCCTTCACCAGCGCGATCAGCGCCGGGTCGGGGGCGCCCGCGCCGATCTCGACGTCGGTCACGTAGGCGACCGAGCGTCCGCCGTAATCGACGCGATAGCCGGTCGCGCCGCCCGGATGATTGAGCGCCGCGGTTCGCAGCGTGATGTCGGGCCGCGGCCTGATCGAGTCGCCGGCGCGGAAGTCGTGAAATTCGAGCCGCGCCTGCAGGGCGTCGACCTGCAGCGGAAAGAACGGAAAGCTCATCAGCTTGCGCACCGCTTCCCTGACGCCGCCCGCGGGCTGCAGATTGCCGCCCCACACGCGCACCACCTGGTTCTTCACGAACAGCGGCGCAAAGAACGGCAGCCCGACCACGTGGTCGATATGCCCATGGCTCAGGAAGATGTCGAAGTCGGTCTTGTTGGCCGACTTCACCAGCGCGTTGCCGAGCTGCCGGATGCCGGTGCCGGCGTCGAAGATGAGCGTGTGGCCGCCGCACAGAACCTCGACGCAGGGTGTGTTGCCGCCATAACGCATGGCATCAGGCCCGGGGCAAGCAATGCTTCCCCGGACGCCCCAGAACTGGACCGCAATAGGTGCCGAGCCGGACGGCCCGTCATGCAATGTCATTACCCGGTCCCGTATTCCCCCGATTCACCACGGTCCATTAGACCAACGTGGACGTGCGAGTTGCCAGATTCAGCGTCAGTTTCTTAGCGGCTGTCTTTATTAGGTTAACCGCAGGCTCCTTAACGGCAGGCTTGTGGCCACCACCCGGCGGCGGCGGCCAAGGCACGAACGTCGCTTCCGGATCGTCGTCCCGCCGTGCGTGCAGGTCGTGCTCCGCGCAGCGATTGTCGAGATGGCTCTCGGGGATGTAAGGCGCACCCACGACCGAGAAGAAGCGCGTGGTGTCGTCGATGACGAGGCGCATGGCTGATGTCCCCAAAGCAGTGTTTGTGGCGGGGAGCATGGGCCGGCCGGGCCGGAGGTTGAAGTGCGAAAGGTCACAGGGCGGATAATTATTCTTTTTCAGCATCTTATGCCGCCTTTTCGGGGCTTGGAAAGAGCCTGCGCCGGCTACTTGGTGTCGAGCGCGTAGGCGCCGTCCCAGTCGTCGGGCGGGGGCGTGGTCTGGAACGCGCGGATCCGCTCAGCGTAGACCTTATAGAGCGTGGCGAAGCGGCCTTCGCCGTCGGCCGCACGGCCTTCCTCGATCGCGCTCAGCGCCGAATCCCAATCGCGCCCGCGATAGCGCGACAGCATCCTCATGTTGATCTCGCGCCAGCGCTCGAACCGCTCGGAATTGATCATGTCCTCGCGGCCGACCAGCGCGTAGACCACCTCCGGCTCCTTCTTGCCCTTCACCGCGATGAAATCGAGCTCGAGCATGGCGAACCGGTCCTTGGCAATGCTCGCGGTGCGCGAGCCGAGGATGATCGGCAGGCCGTAGGACTTGCATTGGCCTTCGAGGCGGGAGGCGAGATTGACGCTGTCGCCCAGCACCGAATAGTCGAAGCGCAGGTCCGATCCCATGTTGCCGACCACGCACTTGCCGGTGTTGATGCCGACGCCGATCTGGATCGGGACGAACGTCGTGTTGCTTTCCCTGGCCGCGGCCTCGCGGTCGCGGTTGAGGGTCGCGACCCGGTCGAGCATGTCGAGCGCCGCCTCGCAGGCGTTCAGCTCGTGGGTGGGATCGTCGATCGGCGCATTCCAGAACGCCATGATCGCGTCGCCCATGTATTTGTCGATGGTGCCCTTGCGGTCGATGATGGCGTTGGTGAGCGGCGTGAGGAAGCTGTTCATCAGCGCCGTCAGCCCTTGCGGATCGTCCTTGTAGATTTCCGAGATGGTGGTGAAGCCACGCACGTCGCTGAACATGATGGTCATTTCGCGCTGCTCGCCGCCCAGCACGAGCTTCTCCGGCGACTGCGCGAGCTGCTCGACCAGCGCCGGCGACAGGTACTGGCCGAACGCCGAGCGGATTTGCCGGCGCTGCGCCTGCTCCTTGACGAAGTTGGTGAACACCAGCGTGAGGTAGATCAGCAGGCTCGACAGCAGCGGGAAGGTGAAGTCGATCAGGAGCTTCTGTTGCGTGAAGTAGTACCAGGAGGTGCCGATCAAGAGCGAAACGATTGCTGCACCGAACAGCAGCAGCAGAGCCGGGCTCAGCATCGGCGCGAGCACAATGATGATGACACCCAGCACGAGCGCTGCGCCGAGCTCCATGAGAAGCGCGTAGTTCGGCGCGGACAGCGTCGCGTTGGTCAAAATGCTTTCCAGGATCTGGGCATGGACCTCGACCCCGGGCATCGCCGGATCGATCGGCGTGGTCTTCAGATCGAGCAGGCCGGTCGCTGACGTGCCGACCAGGATCAGCCGCTGGGCGACGCGATCCGACGTGACGCGGCCTTCGAGCACGTCCACGGCGGAAACGAAGCGCGCCTCGTCGTGCGGCGCGAAGTGAATCCAGAAGCGCCCGTTCCTGTCGGTGGGAAACTCCAGCCGCGCTTCCGGAACGGCGACGCTCTTGATGCCGGCGGCATCCGCCCGGGTCATGATCGTATTCGTCCCGGTGACGGCGCGAATGACCTCGAGCGACAGCGCCGGCGCGATCACGTCCTGGGCCACGACGACCATCGGCACGCGGCGCACGATGCCATCGCGTTCCGGAATGATGCTGAACAGCCCGCGACCGGCAGCCGCGCCGTCCAGCGTCTGGATGTTGCGCAGCAGCCCAGGGAAATGGAACAGGAACGGCTTCGGATCGCTGCCGAGCGAGGCAACCCCGATCGGCGGTGGCCGCCCTTCCTCCGGCGGCACCGCCACCGGCAACACGCTTTCGCCGAGCACGACCCGCGACCGCTTGATCGCGTCGGCCATGATCTGGTCGTTGCTCGGAAGGGCACGCAGCTTGGCGCGCGTTTCCTCGTCGAGCGTGCGGTAGACGTCGGCGGCAAGGCCCGGCGACAGGCGGTCGGGTTCGGCAAAAATGACGTCGAAGGCGATGGCCGCCGCGCCGGCCTGGGTGAGCCGGTCGATCATCTCCGCCACGCGCGTGCGTGGCCACGGCCACTGGCCGAGCTTGCGCAGGCTCTCTTCGTCGATGTCGACGATCACGACCGGCCGCTGAGCGGCCACGCGAGGCGATATCAACTGGAACAGGTCGAAGGTCCGCAGCCTCAGCTCTTCAACCGGGCCGGGATCGCTCCAGCGCAGCAGCAGCAGCGCGAGCAGAAGGCCCGCGCACAGGATGCGCGCAGACAGAAGACGCCGAGCCTGACGAGAAAACCATTTCATGCGAAACCAGCCGGACTCAAGCTTAACCGGACCGGCCGTCCGCGTCACTTCTCGCGGAACATCCGCATCAGGTTATCGTGCAGCGGCTTGGTGAGGTAGGAGATCATCGTCCGGTCGCCGGTCTGGATGAAGGTCTCGACCGGCATGCCCGGCACGATCCTGACCTCACCGAGCTTGGCAACCTCGTCGGCGGGCAGCGCGATGCGGACCGTGTAATAGGTCTGTCCGGTGCGCTGGTCGGTCGAGGCGTCGGCGGAGATGCGGCTCACCTTGCCGTAGATTTCCGGCGTAGTGCGCTGATTGAACGCGGAGAAGCGCAGCAGCGCCGGCAGCCCTTCCCGGGCCTGGTCGATGTCCTGCGGATTGACCTTGGCCTCGACCGTGAGGCTGTCGGCTTCGGGCACGATCAGCATGATCGCGTCGCCGGCGGTGATCACGCCGCCGACGGTGTGGACGTTGGACTGGAACACGGTGCCATCCTGCGGCGCACGGATTTCGATCCGCTTGAGCTGGTCTTCCGCCGTCACCTTGCGCTCGACGAACTCGCCGATCTTACCTTCGATCTCGCGCGTCTCCTTGGCGACCTCGCTGCTGAGATCGCGGTCGATCTGCAGGATCTGCAGCTCGGTTTCGGAGATCTTGCCGCCGGCCTGGGCGGTCTGGGCGACGAGCTGGCCGGCCTCGCCCTCCAGCCGCGTCTCGTCGCGCTCGATCTGGGTCAGCTTGGTCAGCGGCACGAGCTTCTGCTTCCAGAGATCGTGGACGCCCTCCTTCTCGCGGATGATCAGCTTGATTTCCTTTTCCTTGGACTCGCGCTGCGCCTTCAGCCCGCGGATTTCCTCCTGAAGCTGCTCGATCCGCTGCCGAAGCTGCGCCTTCTGGCCGTTGCGGGCGCTGCTGCGCAGGTCGAACAGCTTGCGCTCGCCGTCCAGCAACGCGGCGACTTCGGGATCAGATTCGCGTGCCAGAAGGTCGCCGGGAAACTTGACCGAGGCGAGGCCGTCGCGCTCGCTCTCGAGCCGCGCGCGGCGCGCGTAAAGCTCGTTGAGGCCCTTGTTGACGATCGCGAGGTTGGCGCGCGTCACCGTCTCGTCGAGCCGAACCACCACGTCGCCCTGCTTGACGCGGTCGCCGTCGCGCACACGCAACTCGCCGACGATGCCGCCGGTCGGGTGTTGCACCTTCTTGACGTTGGAGTCGACGACCACCTGCCCCTGCGCGATCAGCGCGCCCGAGAGCGTCATCGTGCCGGCCCAGCCGCCGACGCCGCCGGCCAGCACCAGGACGATGATCAGGCCCGCCAGCACATGGCGATGAATGGATCGGGTGGAGTCGAGGGCCGGCGGCTGCGGCTGGTTCATGGTCTTGCTCTTATGACTTGGTTCTTATGATTTGGCGGTCCCTGTGTCGGCAACGGCCCGGAGCGGCCGGGCCTGGCCGGTGTCGCGTTGCAGCACGCGCGCCAGCACCTCGTCCTTGGGGCCGAACGCCTGGGCGCGCCCCTGATTCATCATCAGCAGCAGGTCGACGCCGGCGATTGCGCTCGGGCGGTGGGCGATCACGACGACGATGCCGCCGCGGGCGCGTACGCCCAGGATGGCGCGGCTCAGCGCCTCGTCGCCTTCGGCGTCGAGATTGGAATTGGGCTCGTCGAGCACGACGAGGAACGGATCGCCGAAAAGCGCACGCGCCAAGGCGACCCGCTGCGCCTGGCCGGCCGACAGCGCCGAGCCGTTCTCGCCGACCTGGGTTTCGTATCCTTCGGGCAGCCCGACGATCAACTCATGCACGCCGGCCGCATTGGCGGCGGCGATCACGGCGTTCGGGTCGAGCTGGGGCGAGAAACGCCCGATATTCTGCGCCACCGTGCCGGCCAGGAGCTCGACGTCCTGCGGCAGATAGCCGACGTGCTTGCCGAGCGACTCCTGCGACCATTGCTCGAGCGCCGCGCCGTCGAGACGGATGCGGCCGCGAACCGGCTTCCAGACATTCACCAGCACGCGTGCCAGGCTGCTTTTGCCCGACCCGCTCGGCCCGATGACGCCCAAGCCGTTGCCGGCCTGCAGCGAAAGGCTGACATCCTGGATGACGACCTTCTCGCTGCCCGGCGGGACGACGCCGACGTTCTCGACCGCGAGGCTCTTGACCGGGGGGCGTAGTGCCATTGGTGCAAGCTGCGAGGGCAGGAGCGTGAGCAGATCGGTCAGGCGCTTCCAGCCCTGGCGGGCACCGACGAAGCCGCGCCAGTTGGCAATGGCAAGATCGACCGGGGCCAGCGCCCGCGCGCTCAGGATCGAGCCGGCGATGATGATGCCGGGTGTCGCCATCTGATAGATCACGAGATAGGCGCCGACCGCGAGCACGCCGGACTGCAGCATCATCCGCAGCACCTTGGAAATCGAGCCAATGCCGCCGGCAACGTCGGTGGTGTCGCGCTGGCTCGCCTGATACTTCGCGTTGGCCTCGCTCCACAGCGCCGCGATGCGGCCGGTCATGCCCATCGCGGTCAGCACCTCGGCATTGCGGCGGCTCGCCTCCGCGAGCGAGTTCCGCGTCGTCGCAAACGAGGTCGCCTCGCGCGTCTTGTCGCGCGTCATCGATTCCGTGAGCCAGGTGAGCGCGGCGAGGACCAGCGCGCCGAACAGCGCGGCAAGACCGATATAGGGATGAAACATGAAGCAGATCACGAGGTAGATCGGGATCCACGGCAGATCGAACAGCGCCCCCGGTCCGGTGCCGGACAGGAACGAGCGCACGCTGTCGAGATCACGCAGCGGCTGCAGGCTGTCGCCGCGGTTGCCGGCCTTCAGCGGCAGGCGCACGATGGTCTCGTAGACACGCGCGCTCAGCGCCTCATCGAGCTTGCCGCCGATCCGCACGAGAATGCGGCCGCGGATCATGTCGAGCAGGCCGAGCGCGGTGAACAGGCCGGCGGCCAGGATCACCAGTCCGACGAGGGTCGGCACGCTGCGGCTCGGCAGCACGCGGTCGTAGATTTCCAGCATGAAGAACGCGCCGGTGAGCTGCAGGATGTTGCTCATGCCGCTCATCAGGCCGACCGCGATGAAAGTGCCACGGCAGGCGGACAGCGCTTCCGCAAGCTCGGAGCGCTGGTTGGGCTTCCGGGGGGGCTGCCGCATTGCGGTGGTCCTCAGCGTCGAAAATTCATGCCCGCCAAAACAATAAAGTGCAGATATCTCTTATGTTACCAGGAGTCGCAATTTGCTTCGCGCATTAACCATAAAAACATAATTTCCGCAGCGACGAAGGCGATGCGAGCCGGATCGGTCCTTAACCAATGGGCCCCGGGATCAGCGGCCGTCGGGGGTGCGCACGCCGGTCCAGGCGTCGCGGACCTGGTGATAATGAACCGCGGGGTCATAGGTCGCGACCTGCAAGCCCAGCACCTGTGGCGACAGCCGTCCGACCGCGGCAAGCAATCCGTAGGAGTTCACCAGCCGGTCGCGCTGCGCCTGGACCAGAGCGATCCGCGCGCTGACGAGCTCTTGCTGCGCGTTCAGAACGTCGAGCGTGGTGCGCTGGCCGAGGCGGGCCTCCTCGCGCACGCCGTTCAGCGCCGCCTCCGCCGACTTCACCTGATTGCGTGTCGACTCGATGCTGCTTTTCGCGGCTTCGAGCAGCGACCACGCCTGCACCACCGTGACGCGGGCCAGGTCGCGCGCGACATTGAGATCGAGCTGCCGCTGGCCGTGCGTTTCCTTCGCCTGCCGGATCGCGGCGTATTCGGAGCCGCCCTGATAGATCGGCATCGAGAACTGGCCGGCGAGCGAGCCCGTGAACGTCTCCAGCGAGTTCAGCGCGACCTCGTAGTTCTTCTGCACCTGGCCGACGACGTTGACGGTCGGATAGAGCGCGCCTTCCGCGACCTTCACCTGCATCAGCGCGACATCGACGTTGAACTGCGCGGTTGTCACGTTCGGGTTGGCGGCGGTACCGGCGGCGACCGCAGCCGGCAAGGTGTTCGGCGAGAAGCGGTCGACCGGTGCGGCCGGCAGCAACCGGCCGGGTTCGAGGCCGATGACCTGGCGGAATGCCGCCTTGGAGGTCTCATAGGCGGCTTCGGCGGCGAACAGTTGCGTGCGCCCGACCGCCAGTCGTGCTTCGGACTGTGAAACGTCGGTCTGCGTGACGTTGCCCTGCTCGAGCCGCTGCTTGCTCTGGCGCAGCTGCTCCTGCAGCACCTCGACGTTGCTTCGCTGCAATTCGAGAATGCCGCCGTCGCGCAGCAGGTTCATGTACGCAGTCGCGGCATTCAGCAGTACGGTCTGCTCGATGTTGCGCAGCGTCTCGCGCGCCGCGAACACCTGCGCCTCGGCCTGCCGCGTGCGGTTGGCGGTCTGGAAGCCGTTGAGCAGGTTCTGTGTCACGGTCGCGCCGGCACCGCGCGGAGCATTGACGCCGCTTTGCGTGAAGTAACTTGCCGCGGCCCCGGGGGGCGTGGTCGAGCTGATTTCCCGGATGGTGGTCGACAGCGACTGCGTGCCGGCGTTCGCGGTGATCGAGACCCGCGGCCGGTAGCCGGCGAGCGCGGTGGGTACGTTTTCGTCGGTGGCACGGACCTGCGCGCGCTGCGCGTTCAGTTGCGGATTGTTGGCGTAGGCGTAGGCGAGCGCAGCCTCAAGGGATTGCGCGGACGCCGGAACGCTGCACGACGCCGCGCCCACGACCGACAGCACCATCGCCCGCAACTGCCAGCACCCAAACCCTGGCATCAACCCCCCGACGCCACCTCAATCAAACCAACGGCATGCAATGAATTGCAAACCCTTGCCCCTCGACGCTCGCCGAGGGCGCGGAATGCGGGTCCACAACTATAACGTCTGTAAGATTGCCCTATACCCCCGAGCAGTCAGGCCCACAGGATTACTTTACTAGCGGAAAATTCCTGTTTTTGCGAGACCTTGGGCGGGCAACGGCCAGATCGTGCCGGACTGTGGCCAACCAGCGGGCCAGGCTTGGAGGGGCGTTTGCGGGCAAAAACCACTTGAAGCAGAGATTTTCGCCGGATGGCTCAGCGCGCGTTGGCCATCTCGGGCGGCAGGACAAAAGCCAGGGCGACAATATGGGACGATTGGGCGTAGACGAACGGCACGATGCGCCCGTGGCGGAGCACCGCAGTGTGCGCCGCGAGATCGACCTCGACGTCGTGGTGGTCAAGGAAAACCCGGTCGAGCGGATAGGCCGCCTTGTAGACCGCCTCCTTGATCGAGAACAGGAGCCGTCCGCCAAGTGGCGCATCCCGTATCGCCACACGCTCGGCCGGAGTGGCCACCATCTCCAGCAGGTCGGGGGCGAGCGGCTCTGCCGGCTCGATATCGATGCCGATGCTGAGATAGTCGGCGCGTCTCGCCAGCGCCGCCACCGCAACCGTCGCGTCATGCGCCAACGAGCCGACGATGCCGTCCGGCCATTCAGGCATTCCTCCGGCCGACTTGACGATGGGTTGCGGCGGCATGCCGGCGCGCCGCATGAGCTCACGCGCAACGATGCGCGCGGCGCCACTCGCGCGCTGCACCTTGACGACGCTTGTGGCAAATGCGCTGCGTTCTTCGGCGAGCAGGGCCTGTTCGTCGCCTTCGGTGATGATGCGATGGTCGAGCAACACGCGCGGCACGGCAATTTCTTCAAACGCGCTCCGCAGCAGTGGATTTCGTGCCGTCGTCATCAAATCCATATAGCCCGAAATCGGCCCGGTGACCGGGTTGAAATCGGCCGCCGGGCTTTGCCACGGCCATGCGGTTTGGATCGCCGCGCGCGTTGGCCTGGCGATGCTGCATTCGGCCGCGGAGGTGGGCGGAATGGTTGCCGGTTCAAGGGCTTGGCACTGTTGTCGCCGATCTGTTAGGAATCCAGGGCTGGTGCGGATTCCCGCGCTGTTCAATCCCGGCTGAATCGCCTTGATTGCGCGCTTCGCTCTGGCTTAATGGTGCTCGCCACTGGCGACGAACAAGGGGATGCGGACATGGCTAACGATCCGACTGAATCCGGCGCGGCTCCGCTGACTGAAGCAGAGCGCGACGAACAGGCTTCCCAGGTGGTCGATCGTTTCTCGCTGTGGTCCGGCGCTGCGGGTCTCGTTCCAATTCCGATCGTCGATGTCGCGGCGGTGGCCGGCGTGCAGTTGCAGATGCTGCGGCGGCTTTCCGATATCTACGGGGTGCCGTTCGCCGACAACCGCGGCAAGTCGGTTATCACCGCGCTCGCCGGCGCGATCATTCCAGCCAGCACCGCGACGACGACGGCGATGACATTCGGCAGCCTGATCAAGGGCATTCCGGGCATCGGCACGACCATCGGCGCGCTCACCATGCCGGTCTATTCGGCGGGCGTGACGTTCGTTATCGGCCGGGTCTTCATGAAGCATTTTGCGTCTGGCGGCACGCTGCTCGACTTCGATCCGCCGGACTACAAGGAATTCATCAAGACCCAGCAGGAGAAGGTCGCGAGCAAGTTCGGGCGGGGGAAGTCCGGCTCGGCTGCTTGAGTCTGAGCCGGCTTCAAGCGGACGCAGCACCCATCTGCCGCCGGAGCGTGAGCGAGCGGCCCAGGATGGGGACCGGTCTGGGGACCGCTGTGTCGAAGGAGACGTTGCGTCATGGTTCTACCGCTCGCGCTTCTGTCTGCGTATCTGGTCTTTTCCATTCTCGTCGGGCTGTGCGGCAGCCAGCGCAGGCTGGGATTCACCGGCACGTTCCTTCTGGCCCTGGTCATCACGCCGATCCTGGCGCTGGTTCTTATCCTGATCACCGGGCCGTCGCGCCGCGTGCAAATGGAACGCCGCCAACGGAGTCGCTGAGTGCTGTGTTGCGTAGCTGGTGTTAGGCGTTCGCGAGGATCGGCGGCCCGCTGGAATCAACCGGACGGCGTAGCCTGATGTCCTTCTTCCAGCTCGTCCGCCGTGAAATGCAGGGCTCGCTCGGCCGGCTGGTGTTCGTGTCGGCGATGGGCGGCATCAGCACGACCGCGATCATCGGTGCGATCAATGCCGGCGCGCAGGCCGCTGACCGGGGCGAGGTGAGCCTCTGGGCCGCGGGCGTCTTCATCATCGCCTTGCTGCTGTTCGTGCAGACCCAGCACTACATCCTGATCACCACCACCGCCGAGATCGGCGCGATCATTCACAAGCTGCGGGTGCGGATGCTGGACTATGTGCGCCGGTCCGAGCTCCTGCCGCTCGAGTCGATCGGCCGCGCCGAGATCGTCGCTGCCATCACCGGCGACACCGCGATCCTGACGCAGGCGAGCAACATGCTGGCGTTCGCGGCGCAAGGTGCGCTGCTGATCGTCCTCGTCATCAGCTACGTCGCCTACCTCTCGTTCACCGCCTTCGTGCTGGCCGTGATCATCGTCGGCATCGGCGCTGCGGTTTTCCATTCCAAGACCAAGCAGCATGCGATCGAGATGCGCGAGGCGGCGAGCTGGGAGAATCGACTCTATGACCGGTTGAGCGACGTGCTCGACGGCTTCAAGGAAGTGCGGCTGCACCGCGGGCGCAGCGACGCGCTGCTCGATCATGTCGTTGACGTGTCGCGCACCGCTGCCAACATCAAGATCCGCACCCAGAGCGAGACCTTCCGGCGGATGGTACTGCTGCAGACGTCGCTGTTCTCGCTGCTTGGCGCCGTGGCATTCATCGTTCCGGTGTTCAGCGACACGATGACGCCCGGCAGCATCACCAAGGCGGTGACCGCGCTGGTGTTCATCGTCGGCGCCTGCTCGGGTCTCGTGCAGTCGATCCCGATTATCGCCGCCGCCAACACCGCGGCCGACCGCCTGGAAAGGCTCGAAGAGCAACTTCTGGAGATCACCAGCCTCAAGGACGATACGCCGCCCCCCGACGCCAAGTCGTTCCACAAGATCGAGATGCGGGACGTCGAGTTCCACTATCCGGGCAAGACCTCGGATACGGTCTTCAAGGTCGGGCCGTTCAACTTTACGCTCAACACCGGCGATCTGGTGATCCTGACCGGCGGCAACGGTTCGGGAAAATCGACCTTCATGAAGATTCTCGCGGGCTTCTACCGGCCCGCGTCGGGAGAGCTTCTGCTCGATGGCGAGCCGGTCGGCGACGACAATTACGAGCGCTATCGCAGCCTGATCACTGCGATCTTCCCGGATTTCCACCTGTTCCAGCGGCTCTACGGCATCGAGGACCCGAGCACCGAAGCGCTCACCGACATGCTCAGGCAGTTCAAGCTGCAGGATAAGACCCGTCTGACCCACGGCGAGTTCCGCACCGTCGACCTCTCCAGCGGCCAGCGCCGCCGTCTGGCGCTGATTGTCGCCCAGCTCGAGAAGCGTCCGCTGCTGCTGCTCGACGAATGGGCCGCCGACCAGGACCCGGAGTTCCGCCGCAAGTTCTATTTCGAGTTTTTGCCGGCCCTGCACCAGGCCGGTGTGACGGTGGTCGCGATCTCCCACGACGACCGCTATATCGACGAGATGGACGTTCCCATGCGACGATTGCGCATGGATGAAGGGCGGTTCACTGAGCTGAGCAGGGTGGAGACCGGCTGATGAAACCGGGTGCCGAATTTCTCGACCCCAAGTCCAACCCGAAGAAATATCGGTGGTGGCGGTTCATCGAGCGCAGCCTGCCGATCATCGTCATCTATCTGATGGTGGCGACGCTGGTCGGATTCCTGATCGCCCCCAACGTGTTCGTGACGGTGCCGACCGGCCATGTCGGCATCCTGTGGAAGCGGTTCCGCGGCGGCACGCAGCTCGATCCGCGTGCGCTGAAGGACGAAGGCCTGCGGGTGCTTCTGCCCTGGGACAAGCTGTTCCTCTACGACCTCCGCCTGCAGACAACGACGGATACCTACAACGCCATCTCCAAGGACGGCGTCAATCTCGTCGCCACCATCAACATCCGTTTCCGGCTCAAGCACGACGCCGTGCCGCAACTGCATCAGTCGATCGGCCCCGACTACATCTCGCGCATGCTGCGTCCGGAAATCGGCAACCGCGCGCGCGAGATCATCGCCGAATACACCGCCGAGGAGGTCTATTCGACCAAGCGCCAGGAAATCCAGAAGCGCATCCGCACCCACACCGAGGCGATGCTGGGCCAGAGCATGATCCAGCGCACCGAGCAGGAGAGCGAGTACGGAGAGCACTATCGGGTGTCGCTCGACGAGATGCTGATCCTCTACGACACGCTGGTGCTCGGACTTGAATTGCCGCAAACCGTCGTCGCCGCGATCAACCGCAAGGTCGAGCAGTATTATCTGGTGCAGGAATATGCGTTCCGCGTCGATCGCGAGAGGAAGGAGTCGGAGCGCAAGCAGATCGAGGCCTACGGCATCCGCGATTTCCAGCAGACCGTGACGCAGGGCATTTCCGATTCCTACGTGCGCTGGCGCGGCATCGAGGCGACGCTGCAGCTTGCGCAATCGCCGAACACCAAGATCGTCATCATCGGCAGCGGCAAGGACGGTTTGCCGGTCATCCTCGGCAATGTCGATACGCCGATCGCGCCGCAGCCGCCGGCCGGCGGCACGACGCCTGCGCCGGACAACAGCGAAGCCGCAAAGCAGAAGCCCACGGCCGCAAGCCCGCCGTTGCTGGAGAAGACGCCGGCGAGCAATCTGCCGACACCGACGGAGCGGCCCGCGCCGCCGTCAGGGCCGCAGGTGCAACCAGCCCCGCCCGGCGCTCCAGGACCGCAAGCGCCTCCGGGTGCGCCCGGCCGGCAGTCGTCTGCGCCAAATCAGGCGCAAGGTTCGTCGTGGACGCTGACGATCTCGGAGTTGCAGGAACTGCTGGCGCGCGCCTTGCGCAGCAACGTCGAGACGACCGGGCAGGGCGCGCCGCCGCCACCTTCGTCTGCACCACCACATGCGGAGCCTCATATGGGCACGGCTCCGCCGCCGCACGGCCCCGAGTCTGTTCCGGCCCGGCCGCCGGAAGGCCCGAGGGCGCGCCCGCAATAGCGGGTACGGTAGGCTGCCGGATCCTTGCCTTGCAGCAAGTGACTTTTGGCACTCCTCGCGGCATCAAGTTTGGTCATACTGACGGGTGAAGGATGGTTTCGCGCCGATGAGCGAGGCGCCATCCGAAGCTCTTTTTTGCAAGGTTTGAGGTCCTCGTCGCGAACGAACTGTGAACCGTTGCCCCGGCCGATGGTTTATTGTTTTGAAACGCTGATTGTTGTTGTTATTCATGGCTATAGCCAAAGTCAGCGGCCACGTCGGCGCGGATTTTAGTGGGTGCCTGCGGTAACCTGGGACCGGGGAACTTGTGCGGTTGCCGTTTGGCGGGGGTAATAAGGTCTGCTCCGGGGGAGAGATCAGGTTTCAAGGACAGAATGTCCTGTCGAGTGGACGGCCGGGCTTGTCGCAGCCGGAGGGGGCGGCGGACCGGAAGCTCCATTCGAGGGTGTTGGATTTGATCGTCGTGCTCCCCGTTGTCGGTGGTGAATTGGGTCGTTCAGTCCGTGTCAGATCTGGGTGCTGATTCCGATCGCAAGGCTGGGCTCGACAAAGCGCGTGCGCCGGGTGGCGAAGCGCTTGCGCTGACTGGCGCGCAACTCGGCATCTGGTTTGCCCAAAAGCTCAACCTCGCAAGTCCTGCCTACAACATCGGCGAATACATCGAGATCGAAGGCGCGATCGACGTGGCGTTGTTCGAGCGCGCGCTCGCGCGCCTCGTGGCCGAAGCCGATGTGCTGCGCGTGCGCTTCGTCGAGGTGGCCGGCGAGCCGAGGCAGATCATCGGCGCGGACTGCGGCTTCTCGCTGCCGGTCATCGACGTCAGCGGCGAAAGCGATCCGAGTGCCGCCGCGCGGACCTGGATGCAGGCCGACATGGCGAAAGCGATCGACCCGCTGCGTGGACCGCTGTTTCAGTTCGCGCTGTTCAAGATTTCGGCCGGGCGGTCCATCTGGTACGCGCGCTACCACCATCTCGTCGCGGATGGCTATGGGATGTGGCTGCTCGCGCATCGCGCCGCCGCGATTTATTCGAAGCTCACACGCGAGCAGGACGTTCGCGAGGGCGCTCTCGGGCCGTACACGAAGCTGCTCGAAGACGATGCGGCCTATCGGGCGTCGGATTCGGCAGCGAAAGACCGGCACCACTGGCTCCGCGCACTGTCCGATCTTCCGGAGCCCGGCGGCCTCACGTTCAGCGAGCGTCCGCCGGTCCATTCACCGAATTTTCTGCGCGCCACCGTGCAACTGGCGGAGGAGCAGGTCACCGCACTCAGTGCCGCAGCCAGGCGTTCCGGAACCAATCTGACGCGGCTTCTGATTGCGGCTGCAGCCATTTTGCTGCACCGCCTGAAGATGACCGAGGACGTTGTGATCGGCGTGCCGGTCGCAGCCCGCACCGAGGCGACACGCAACGTGCCCGGCATGGCGTCGAACGTGCTGCCGCTTGCTCTGTCTCTGCGCCCGGGACTGTCGGTGGCCGATGTCGTTGCGCAGACCGCACTTCGTTTGCGTGAGGTTTTGGAGCATCAGCGTTGTCCGTTGGCCGAATTGCGCCAAATGGTGCGTTCGAGCGGTGACGAGCGGCCCTTGTTCGGGCTCAGCGTCAACGTCATGCGTTTCGACTACCGCCTGGCCTTCGGCGGCTGCCGGGCGACCGCGCACAACCTTTCGCTCGGGCCTGTCGAGGATCTTTCGATCTCGGTCTACCAGCGCGCGGATGCCGGTCCGCTGCGGATCGATATCGACGTCAACCCGGCTCTGCATACGGATTCCGATCTCGTCTTCTACAAGCAGCGCCTCCTGAATTTGCTCGCGGGCCTTGCCGGCGCCGATTCCGCGATCGGCAATCTCGATCTCCTGGAAGCGGCCGAACGGAAGGCCGTCCTGCGGACATGGAACGAGACCGATCCGGTCGCGTTGCTCGAGCCGCATGCAGCAACGTTTCCGGCGTTGTTTTCTGCGCAGGCGGCCCGGACACCGGACGCCGTCGCAGTCATTTTCGAGCACCGCGAGCTGACCTATGCCGGGCTCGACGCTCAATCGAACCGCCTGGCCCACCATCTGCGCAGCCTCGGGGCGGGGCCCGAGACGGTGGTGGGGCTGTGCGTCGAGCGTTCGCCGGAGATGGTGATCGGCCTGCTCGGCATCCTGAAGGCGGGAGCGGCCTACCTGCCGCTCGATCCGAACTACCCGCGCGAGCGGCTCGCCTTCATGCTGACCGACGCGGGCGCGACTTTGTTGATAACGCAACAGGCGCTGATCGGGCGATTGCCGGAAGTCATGTCGACGGACGTGGTGCTGCTCGACGCCGACGGGCCGCAGATCGCACAGGCGCCAGCGACCGCCCCGGCCGTTGCGCTCGATCCGCGCAACCCGGCCTACGTCATCTTCACATCCGGCTCCACAGGAACGCCAAAGGCCGTCGTCGTCGAGAATGCAAGCCTTGCAAACAAGATGCTGGCGCTCGGCAAGCAGTTTGGCGTGAACGAACGCTTCCGCTCTGCGCTGCTTATTTCTTCGTCCTTCGACGCTTCGATCGAGCAGACGCTGCTGCCTTTTGTCGGAGGCGGTGCTGCCGTTGTGATCAGCGACGAGGTTCGAGAAGCGCCGCGGCGGTTCTGGCAGCAAGTCACTGCCAGCAAGGTGACGTTCATCAGTTGCGTTCCGTCATTTTTTGAATCGGTCATTCCTGAAGCTCCGGCCGGCGCGTCCTTGGAGCGTCTCGCGCTCGGCGGCGAGCCCTTCACTTTGGAGTTTGAGCGAGAGGTTGCGCGTGCCTTGCACGTATCGCGAACCACCAATCTCTATGGTCCGACCGAGGCGACCATTGACGCGATTGCCCATGTGGTGACCCGCGATGAGGCAGGACCGCACATCCCGATCGGCCGTCCTCTTCCCAATTATCGCGCGTATGTTCTGGACGCGGGTCTTGAGCCTGTGCCGGCGGGTGTGGTGGGCGAGCTGTACCTCGCCGGCACGGGGCTGGCGCGCGGCTATCTGAACCGTGCGGGCCTGACGGCGGAGCGGTTCGTCGCCGACCCGCATGGTGCGGCGGGCTCGCGGATGTACCGCACCGGGGACCTGGCGCGCTGGCGCTCTGACGGCGTGCTGGAGTTCCTGGGCCGGGCGGA
>JAIESI010000159.1 GCA_019746135.1 Xanthobacteraceae bacterium | reverse complement strand
GCAGCCTGAAACGATACCCTCGTGTTATCGGAGATCGCGCCGCACCGAATTCCAACCACTTTCCGGACGGCACCTGCACGGCATTCGACGACTTGAAATCTTTCCAGCGCTGCCCGACCAGGTAACTCTTCCGGCAACGGCTGCCGCGCTCGCAGGCCCGGCAGGTATTGCGGTCCCTTCTGTTGGCGCCTGCCTCAAGCCGTTGTCCTCTATGGCGACGCGGCCAAGCCGGGATATTGTTGGTTTCGCGTGTCCGGCTCGCGCCTGGCTGGAAAGTTATGCCACACTTGCACCCCGGCGCGGCACGGACCATCGTTGTGCTGTCGGGGGCCTGCTGCTTGGCTCGGGGGGAATCGGGATGAAAGCAAGTTCAAGGGTAATCCTGCCGGTACGTCCTGTTCCGAGCCGCCGAAGGCCCTCATGACATCTGGGCCAAGGATGGCGCAGTCATCATCCAGATGACGGGCTTTGGGCCCTCGGGCAAAACCTTCATTTCACAACAGGCAAGGGCAAAGGACGGAAATGGCCACTCATCGCCTCGACGCTTCACCGGAAACCGTGCACTGGGGCTATTTCGACGCCGCGCTGAAGCCGCAGGTGACCGTCGACTCCGGCGACACCGTCGCGATTTCCGCGGTGTCGGGGATGGTTGGCCATCTGCCGAAGCCGGAGTCCGGTCTCACCGTCCCGCCGGAGCTCGCGGCGATCCATCAGAAGGTGCAGCCGAAGCTCGGCGGCCCGCACATTCTCACCGGACCGGTGGCGGTGCGAGGTGCGAAGGCGGGCCAAGTCCTTGAAGTTCGCATCAAGGCGGTCGAGCTTCATCAGAACTGGGGCTACAACACCATTCGTCCGCTGGCGGGGGCGCTGCCCCATGACTTCGCGCAGATGCGGCATATCCATATCCCGCTCGACAAGCAGCGGATGACCGGCAAGCTGCCGTGGGGCCTGGACATCGAACTGAAGCCGTTCTTCGGCATCATGGCGGTGGCGCCGCCCGCCGCCTGGGGCATGATCAACTCGCCGCCGCCGCGAAAGAACGGCGGCAATCTCGACAACAAGGAACTGGTTGCGGGCACCACGCTCTATCTGCCGATCTTCACCGACGGCGCGCTGTTCTCCTGCGGTGACGGCCACGGCGTGCAGGGCGACGGCGAGGTCTGCATCACCGCGATCGAGACCGGACTGGTCGGCACCTTCGAACTGATCGTGCGTCCCGACATGACGCTGGAGTGGCCGATGGCCGAGACGCCGACCCACGTGATGACCATGGCGTTCGATCCCGACCTCGACGACTGCGTGGTGATCGCGCTGCGCGACATGATCAAGCTGATCTGCGCCCGCACCGGCATCTCGCGCGAGGACGCCTACACGCTGTGCAGCCTCGCCGCCGATCTGCGTGTGACCCAGGTGGTCAACGGCGCGAAGGGCATTCACGTCATGCTGGAGAAGAAGTTTCTGGTTCGCGGCAAATAGGGAACGGAAGGAGGGGGCGATGAAGGCGATCGGATTGGCGCTGGCGCTGGCTCTGTTTGCGGCGGGGCCCGTTGCGGCACGCGACTATCTCAAGCAGGAGCGGGCGCAGTCGCGCGGCTTCTCGCCGGGCGTGGTCACCGAGGGCGGCAGGATCGTCTGGGTGTCCGGCCAGACCGGGCTCATTGACGAGCAGGGCCAGTCGATGGCCGGAAACTTCGAAGGCCAGGCGCGCGTCATCTTCCGCGCCATCGACGCGGTGGTGAAGCGCGCCGGCGGCAGCATCAAGGACGTGGTGACGATCACCGTCTATCTCACCGATCCGCGGCTGATCGATCCGCTGATGCCGATCCGCCGCGAGTTCTGGCCGGAGGGGAATTTCCCGGCGAGCACCACCATCACCGTGCACAGCCTGCCGGCGGTCGGCATGATGCTGGAGATTTCCGCGGTCGCGGTGATCGGCGACAAGTGAAAGCCACGCGTAGTGTCCAGCCGCATTTTGTGATAGGGTCTGGTTCGGAGCCAAAGCGATGTCCGACCATGACAAATTGACCGTATTGCTACCGCCCGACCTTGCCCGTTCGGTGCGTGAGGCGCTGGATGGCGAGCGCTAT
This sequence comes from Xanthobacteraceae bacterium, assembly GCA_019746135.1. Classification (GTDB taxonomy): domain Bacteria; phylum Pseudomonadota; class Alphaproteobacteria; order Rhizobiales; family Xanthobacteraceae; genus Z2-YC6860. Next base: position 22,418 of record JAIESI010000159.1, on the reverse strand, counting down.
GTGGTCGAGAGCGATGTCGTGATCGACGCATTGAACGACTGGAAGATCAAGCAGGCCATGCGCGCGGACAAGATCGTTCGTTTGCGCGAATTGGTCAGCGAGGGGCTGGCATCGGGTTCCCAACCGATATCCGCCGACGAATTTGCAAATATCAAGCGCGAGGGACGCGCGCGACTAGCGGGCCGTACTGCAGGCAAATGAGTCGGCCGGCGGCCATTCGGCTTTCGCGGCTGGCTCGCACCGATATACTGGACATCTGGACATACGTTGCAGCCGACAGTCCGACAGCGGCGGATCGTGTCCTGGACCGCATCGAGCGTGTCTTGCTGTCCATATCGCAACATCCGGAACTCGGTCGCGAGCGGCCCGAGATCATGCCGGGCCTGCGCAGTTTCGCCGTTATGTCGTGGGTGGTTTTCTATCGGATAGAAGACGATTCGATCATCATCGCCCGAGTGCTTCACGGCGCGCGGGATCTGGACGAGCTTGACTATTGACTCACTTCGCCGGCGCGACCTTCAGCACACGCCCCGCCGAATTGTCGGTGACGAGGTAGATCGCGCCGTCGGGCCCTGTGCGCACGTCGCGGATGCGCTCGCGCAGCCCTTGCAGCAGCCGCTCCTCGCCGGTGACCTTCTCGCCGTCGAGCGACAGCCGCACCAGCATCTGGTCTTTCAGGGCGCCGACCAGCAGGCTGCCCTTCCAGGCCGGGAACAGGTCGCCGGTGTAGAACGCCATGCCGGACGGCGCGATCGACGGCGTCCAGTGTTTGACCGGCTGCTCCATGCCCGGCATCGCCGACTTGCCGCTGCCGACCGGCGAGCCGTCGTAGTTCACGCCGTGGCTGATCACCGGCCAGCCGTAGTTCTTGCCGCCTTGCGGAATGTTGACCTCGTCGCCGCCGCGCGCGCCGTGCTCGTGCTCCCAGAGCTTGCCGCTCTGCGGATGGATCGCCGCGCCCTGCGAGTTGCGGTGGCCGTAGCTCCAGATTTCCGGCTTGGCGCCGCTGCGGCCGACGAACGGGTTGTCCTTGGGCACCGAACCGTCGGGAGCGATGCGCACGATCTTGCCGATGTGGTTGCCGAGCTTCTGCGCGTCGTCGCGATCCTTGAAGTGATCGCCCATGGTCAGAAACAGATTGCCGTCCGCCGCTTGCGCGACGCGGCAGCCGAAGTGGGGTCCGCTCGAGAGCGGGCCTTCCTGGTGGAAGATCACCTTCACGTCGTCGAGCGTGCCTTCGGCGAATGTCGCGCGCGCCATCGCCGTGCGGGCGCCGCCGGCTTCGGGTTCGGCGAAGCAGAAATAGATCGTGCGGTTCTGCGCAAAGTTGCGGTCGAGCACCACGTCAAGCAGGCCGCCCTGGCCCGAGGCAAAGACCTTCGGCACGCCGGGAAGCGGCGGCGTCAGCTTGCCGTCCGGCGTCGCGATCCGCATCCGGCCCGGACGCTCGGTCACCAGCATGCGGCCGTCAGGCAGAAACGCCAGCGCCCACGGGTGGACGAGGCCGCCGACCACGGTCTCGACCTTGAGATCGCCGGCGGAGGACTTGAAGGCCCGCGCCTGGGCGATGCTCGGGAATGCAGCAAGAAAAATGGCAAGAGCGAACAGCCTGGTCATTTGAGCTTCCTGTTGGCCCGCACAATGTGCAGCGAGCCGCGGGCAAAATGGCGTCCGCGGGACAACAAATCTTGGTGATGATGGTTTCGTACGTCGGAACTGACGGTCAGCGCGCAGTGACCACCGTCATCGTCATGCGCTGGCGCATCAGCAGCATGAACAGGATCGCGATGTTGGCGACGTTGAAGGCGACGCCGGTCGCGAACGCCGGCGTGTAGTAGCCATAGATGTCGTAGAGATAGCCCGCGAGCCAGCCGCCGGCCGCCATGCCGCTGCCGCTGAACAGCAGCAGCGTCGGCACCCGCCAGTGCGCCTCGCTCATCGGATAGAGATCGCGGATGGTCAGCACGTAGGCCGGGATCAGCGCGCTGAAGCCGATCCCGAACGCGGTCGCGACCGTGAACAGCCCCACCGGATCCTGCGTGAACAGAAACCCGCTCATCGCCGCGCATTGCATCAGCGAGCTGAGCATGGCGGTGAGCAACCCGCCGAGCCGGTCGGACAGCCAGCCCCAGGCCTGACGGCTGAAGAAGCCCATGCCGAGCAGGAGCGACAGCATCGCCGCGCCGACCGTGGGCGAAATGCCCAGGTCGCTGCAGAACGCGACCAGATGCTGCTGCGGCATCGACATGGTCACGCAGCAGAGAAACGACGCGAGTGTGAGCAGGCCGAAGGTGAGGTTGGGCGGCCAGCCGAGCACCTTGGGCCGCGCGCCGCCGTTGGCATGAGCCGCGCTTTCCTGCGGCAATTCGGGCGGCGGGCGCAGGAACGCGATCGCCAGCGGCACGATCACCACAAGCTGAAGGATGGCGAAGCCGATCATGGTCCAGCGCCAGCCGACGAAGGCGATCGAGCGCTCGAAAATGGTCGGCCAGACGAAGCCCGCGAGATAGCCGCCGCTGGAGATCAGCGCCAGCGCCGAGCCGCGGCGGCGGTCGAACCAGCGGCTGACATAGACGAACAGCGGCGCGTTCAAGCCGGCGTTGCCGATGAGGCCCATGAACAGGCCGTGCCCGACATAGAGCTGCCAGGGCGCGCCGAGCGAGGAGATCGCAAGGCCGAGCGCGATCATCAGCGAGCCCGCGATCACGGTCCAGCGGACGCCGTAGCTGTTGGCGAGCCGGCCCATCAGAATTCCGCCCGCGCCGGAGCCGAAGAGGGCGAGCGACACTGCGAGCGACGGCACCTGGCGCGCGCCGCCGGAAATGTCGTTGGCGATTTCCTTCAGGCCGACGGCGGTGATCCACGGCCCGCCGAACGACATGCCGAGCAGCACGAGCGAGACGGAGGCGACGACCCAGGAGGTTCGCGTCTCGATCGAGTGCGGCCGCTCGCGTGTGTCGATTGATCGCACCCCCGCAGGAGGCGGATCGCTGGCTAGAACGGTCAAACCAAATCCCGGCGGATTGGCGTGAATGGAAAGGCCCAGGCGGCGCGGACCGCCTAGGCCCCGGCGAACTCGTAGTGGTAGCGCATGTCCCGGAAAAAGCCCGCCCCGCACTTGATGCGGGGTGGACACCGGCTTTCCGAAAAGGACATGCGCCACCTGAGGAATCTAGAGCACGTCCCGTTCCAATGGAACGGGACGTGCTCTAGTGTGTACAGAACGACAGGGAGGAAGTGAAATGAGAAAAGCCGTGGTCGGCTGTGCATTTGCTGCGCTGTTGGCAGCCGGAGACGCAAACGCTCAGGACTATCCCTCCCGCCATGTGACGCTCGTCGTGCCGCTCGCGACCGGCGGCTCGACCGACACCATCGGCCGCATCATCGCCGAAGGCATGCGGCCGCATCTCGGCCAGACCGTGATCGTCGAGAATACGCCGGGGGCCGGCGGCGCCACCGGTGTGATCCGCGTCGCGCGCTCGGCGCCGGACGGCTACACGCTGCAGATCGGCCAATGGGGCACCAATGTCGCGAGCGGCGTGGTGCACGATCTGCCGCTCGATCTGCTCAAGGACCTGGAGCCGGTCGCGCTGATCTCGACGCAGCCGTCGCTGATCGTCGGCCGCAAGGATCTGCCGCCGAAGGATTTCAAGGAATTGATCGCGTGGCTGAAGGCGAACCCCGAAAAGGTGTCGGTCGGCACGGCAGGTCCGGGAAGCCCGAGTCATGTGTTCGGATCGTTCTTTCAAAACGCGATCCAGGCCAAGTTCAACTTCATCCCCTATCGCAGCGCCGGTGAATCGCAGAAGGACCTGGTCGGCGGGCAGGTCGACATGATCGTCGACACGCCGTCGACCTCCGGCCAGAACGTCAAGAACGGCTTGATCAAGGCCTACGTGCTCGCCGGCAAGGACCGCACGCCGGTGCTGCCCGATCTGCCGACCGTCGACGAGGCGGGCATGCCGGGGATGTACTTCTACTTCTGGCACGCGATCTGGGCGCCGAAGGGCACGCCCAAGCCCGTGATCGCCAAGCTCAACGAAGCGGTGACCAAGGCGGTGGCCGATCCGGTGACGCGCGAACGGCTGGTCAAGATCGGCCAGGAGTTCTTCCCGACCTCGATGACGACGCCCGAGGGACTCGCCAAGTTCCAGAAGGACGAGATCGAGAAGTGGTGGCCGGTGATCAGGGCGCAGGGCATCAGGGTGCGTTAGCTTTTCCCGCTCTCTTTCTTCCTTGCGCGGTGCCGGGCGCACGAGGGGTTTGCATGAGGACATTGGCAGCGGCGGTGGCATTGACGGGCGTGCTGGCCTGCGCCGCGCTGCCGGCGGAGGCGCAGACCTACCCGGCGCGGCCGGTCACCATGATCGTGCCGTTCCCGGCGGGCGGCGGCTCCGACATCCTCGCCCGCATCGTCGCCGACGGCATGCGGCAGTCGCTCGGCCAGCCGGTGGTCATCGAGAACGTCGGCGGCGCGGGCGGTACCATCGGCACCACGCGCGTCGCGCGCTCGGCGCCCGACGGCTACACCATCGGCTTCGGCCAATGGACCTCGCATGTCGGCTCCGGCGCGCTCTATCCGCTCACCTTCGATCTCCTGAAAGACCTGACGCCGGTCGCGCCGCTCACCTCCGCGGTGCTGTGGCTGATCGGCGGCCCGAACGTGCCTGCGAACAACCTCAGGGAGCTGATCGCCTGGCTGAAAGCCAATCCGGAGAAGCGGACGGCGGGTAACATCGGCGCGGGCAGCGGCACGCAGCTTTGCCTGATTTATTTCCAGCAGAGCACCGGCACCAAATTCCAGATCGTGCCCTATCGCGGGGCGGCGCCGATCCTGCAGGACATGCTCGCCGGCCAGATCGATCTCACGTGCCCGGAGGCCGGGCAGACGCTGGAGCTGTGGCGCGCCGGCAAGATCAAGGCGTTCGCCGTCATGGACAAGACGCGCTGGCATGCCGCACCCGAGGTCCCGACCACCGACGAGGCTGGCGCGCCCGGCCTGCACATGGCGTTCTGGTACGGGCTGTGGGCTCCGGCGGGCGTGCCGCGCGACATGATCGTCAAGCTCAACGCGGCGGTGGCGGCGACGTTCGACGATCCGGCGGTGCGGCAGAAGCTCACCGAGCAGGGCCATGTGATTCCGGCGCGCGAGAACCGGACGCCCGAGGCGCTCGGCGCGCATCACAAGGCCGAGACTGAGAAGTGGTGGCCGATCATCAAGGCGGCAGGAATCAAATTGCAATAAGCCGCGCACGACAACAGACGGGAGGGACGGAATGCGGAAGTTCATCCTTGCCATGGCAGGCGTGTTGCTCGCCGGCACCGTGGCCGCACACGCGCAAAGCTTTCCGTCGCGGCCGATCACTTTGGTCGTGCCGTTCCCGCCGGGCGGCTCCACCGACACCGCGGCCCGCATCATGGCCGACCGGATGAAGCCGATCCTCGGCCAGTCGGTCATCATCGAGAACGTCGGCGGCGCGGGCGGCAGCATCGCGGTCGGCCGCGTCGCACGCGCGGCGCCTGACGGCTACACCATCGACATCGGCCAGTGGGACACCCATGTCGGCAGCATCATCTACAACATCAGCTACGATCTGCAGAAAGACTTCGACCCGATCGGATTGATCTCGGTCAATCCGCAGTTGCTGGTGGCGAAGAAGAACCTGCAGGCCAACCGGCTCAACGAGCTGGTCGCGTGGATGAAGGCCAATCCTGGCGACGCCAAGTTCGTCAACCAGAACGCGGCCGCGCATGTCACCGGCATCCTGATGGAGAAGGCGACCGGCACGAAGGTGACCTACATTCCCTATCGCGGCGCGGGCCCGGCAATGACCGACCTGATCTCGGGACAGGTCGATCTGCTCGTCATCCAGGGCGCCGCGGCCTTGCCGCAGGTGCGCGCCGGGACCATCAAGGCCATCGCCAACCTGTCGCCGCAGCGTTCGGCGTCGATGCCGGACATCCCGACCTCCGACGAGACCGGCGTGCCGGGCCTCTACATGTCCGGCTGGTTCGGCTTCTTCGGGCCCAAGGGCATGCCGAAGGAGGTCGTCGACAAGCTCAACGGCGCCATGAAGCAGGTGCTGGCCGATCCGGCGGTGAAGGCGCGCTTCACCGAGCTCGGCCTCGACGTCGCGTCGGCGCAGCAGCAGACGCCGGAAGGGCTCGCCGCCTTCCAGAAGGCCGAGATCGACAAATGGTGGCCGATCATCAAGGCCGCCGGGATCAAGCCGGAGTGAGGCAATAGCGACGGCGACCGAAAGGAGGCTGGCATGACGAGGTTTCTTGCACTGACAGCGATCCTCCTGACCGCCGCCGTTTCATTCGCACAGGCCGAGGGCTACCCGACCAAGCCGGTCACCATCGTGGTGCCGACGTCGCCGGGCGGCCCGCCCGACACGCTGGCCCGCCTGCTCGCCGAGCCGATGCGGGCCTCGCTCGGCCAGCCCGTGGTGGTCGAGAACGCAACCGGAGCCGGCGGAACGGCCGGCGTCGCCCGCGTGGTTCGCGCCGCGCCCGACGGCTACACGCTCAGCCTCGGCCACTTCAATTCTCACGTCATCAGCAGCATCACCTACAACGCCTACGATCCGCTGAATGATCTCGAGCCGGTCGCAGGGCTGGTCACCGCTCCCATGGTCTTCGTCGCAAGGCAGGCGCTGCCGGCCCGGGACATGCGCGGGCTGGTGGAATGGCTGAAGGCCAATCCGGGCAAGGCGACCTTCGGCTCGGTCGGGGTCGGCGGGCCCGCGCGGGTTTGGGGCACGCACTTTCATCAGGCCACCAGCGTCAGCTTTCAGTTCATTCCGTATCGTGGCGCCGTGCTGGTGGTGCAGGACATGCTGGCCGGACACATCGACCTCGGCTGCATGGAAGGCTCGAACGTCGTCTCGCACCTGAGCGGCGACAAGATTCGCGCCTATGCCGTTCTGGCCGACAAGCGCTGGTCTGCCGCGCCGGACGTGCCGACCATCGGCGAGACCGGCGTGCCCGGCCTGCAGATGCCGTTCTGGCACGGCATCTGGGCGCCAAAGGGCACGCCGGCCGATGTGGTCATAAAGCTCAACGTGGCGGTTGAAAGCGCGTTGGCCGATCCGGCGGTGCGTGCGCGGCTCGCTGACCTGGGGCAGGAACTGCTGCCGCAGAATATGCGGATGCCGGCCGGATTGGCGGCGCACCACAAGGCGGAAATCGAGAAATGGGCACCGGTCATCAAGGCCGCGGGAATCAAGGCCGAGTAGCAACAGCCGAGGACCATGGAGAGTCGCAATGAGAAAATTGTTGGCTGCGCTGGCGATGTTCGCGGCAAGCGCCGTGTGGAGCGTCGCGAACGCGCAAGGCTTTCCCAATCGCCCGATCACGCTGGTGGTGCCGTTCGCCGCCGGCGGGCCGACCGACACCATCGCCCGCATCTTTGCCGAGCGGCTGCGCGCCAGTCTCGGCCAGATGGTCGTGGTCGAGAACACGACCGGTGCCGCGGGCACCATCGGCACCGGCCGCGTGGTGCGCGCCACGCCCGATGGCTACACCGTGCTGATCGGCCATTGGAGCACGCACGTCATCAATGGCGCGATCTATCCGCTGACGTTCGATCTGCTCAACGATTTCGAGCCGATCTCGCTGATTGCATCGAACCCGCAGCTTTTGGTCGCCAGGAAAACCGTGCCGGCCAGGAACCTTCAGGAGCTGATCGCCTGGGTGAAGGCTAATCAGGACAAGATTTCCGCAGGCACGGCCGGGGCGGGCGCGGCGTCCCATGTCAGCGGCGTCTATTTCCAGAGTGTAACCGGCACGAAGTTCACCTTCGTGCCCTATCGCGGCACTGGCCCCGCGCTGCAGGACGTGGTCGCAGGCAATCTCGACCTGATGTTCGACCAGGCGGCCAGCGCCTTGCCGCAGGTGCGCAACGGCAATGTGCGCGCGTTTGCGGTGACGGCAAAGACAAGGCTCAGCTCGGAGCCGGACATTCCAACGGTCGACGAGGCCGGGATGCCGAACTTTTACATCGCGATCTGGCACGCGCTGTGGCTGCCGAAGGGCACGCCCAAGGACATCGTCATGCGGATGAATGCGGCGGTGCGCGAGGTGCTGGCGGATCCCGCGGCACGCCAGCGGCTGGTCGAGCTCGGCCAGGATCTGCCGCCGGCCGACCAGCAGACGCCGGAAGCGCTCTACGCCTATCACAAGGCCGAAATCGAGAAGTGGCATCCGATCATCAAGGCCGCCGGCATCAAGGCGGAGTGAGAACGGGCATCGAAAAAGCAGAAAGGACCGACATGGGCAAACTCGTTTCCATCGCGCTCGCGTTGTTCGCGAGCTTTGTCACGGCGGTGCACGCGCAGCCGTTTCCGTCGAAGCCGATCACCATCATCGTGCCGTTTGCGGCGGGCGGGCCGAGCGACGTGCTCGCCCGCACGCTCGGCGAGCGCATGCGCGCGACACTCCATCAGACCGTCGTCGTCGAAAACGTCACCGGCGCGGCCGGCACGATCGGCGTCACGCGCGTGACGCGCGCTCCGGCCGATGGCTACACCATCAGCTTCGGTCATCTCGGCACCCATGTGGTCAACGGCGCGATCTACACGCTGCCGTTCGATCTGGTGAACGACCTCGAGCCGGTGGCGCTCCTCGGGGCCAATCCGATGCTGGTGGTGAGCAAGAATGCGCTCCCGGCGAGGACGCTTCAGGAGTTGATCGCCTGGGTGAAAGCGAACCAGGACAAGGCGACGTTCGGCACCGCGGGTGTCGGCTCCGGCGCGCATTTCAGCGGCGTCTATTTCCAGAGCCTGATCGGCACCAAGGCGAATTACGTGCCCTACCGCGGCACCGGTCCGGCGTTGCAGGACCTGGTCGCCGGCCAGATCGACATCATGGTCGATCAGGCGTCGAACTCGCTGCCGCAGGTCAATGCCGGCACGATCCGCGCCTACGCCGTGACGGACACCAAGCGCATCGCCTCGGCGTCGAGCATCCCGACCGTGGCGGAAGCAGGCCTGCCGGGCTTCCATGTCTCGCTGTGGTCCGGCCTGTGGGCGCCGAAGGACACGCCGAAGGATGTCATCGCCAAGCTCAACGAGGCGGTGCGTGCCGCGTTTGCCGACGCGGGCGTGCAGAAACGCTACGCCGAGCTGGGCCTGGAATTTCCGGCTACCGCGCAGCAGTCGCCCGAGGCGCTGCGCGCGCATCAGAAGGCCGAGGTCGCGAAATGGTGGCCGGTGATCAAGGCGGCGAACATCAAGCCGTAGCGGCCGGCGGGCCGGGGAAGGGGCGTCACATGCGTCGGGTCTGGGTGGCGATTGCCGCTGCGGTTTTGAACATCTCGCTGGCGCAAAGCGGAGCACGCGCGCAGGACTATCCGAACCGGCCGATCACCGTCGTGGTGCCGTTCCCGGCGGGCGGGCCGACCGACGCCATCATCCGCAATCTCGGCGAACGGATGCGGCAGTCGCTCGGCCAGCCGCTTCTGGTCGAATACGTTGTCGGCGCCAGCGGCACGGTCGGCACCACGCGCGTCAACCGCGCGGCGCCGGACGGCTACACCATCATTTGCGGTCACTTCGGGACGTTTGCGACCAACGGCGCGGTCTACCAGCTTCCCTATGACCTCGTCGCCGACTTCACGCCGATCTCGCTGCTGCCGCGCAATCCGTATCTCATCGTCGGCAAGAAAGATCTGCCGGCGAACAATCTGCGCGAGTTCATGGCCCACGTGAAGGCCAATCCGAACAAGGTCAACATGGGGCATCCCGGCGTCGGCACCGGGCCGCACCTGCTTGCGCTGCAGCTTGCGAGCCAGGCCGGCGGCACCATGAACTACGTGCCCTATCGCGGCTCCGGCCCGGCGATGACCGATCTCGTCGCCGGCCAGATCGACCTGATGGTGGATCAGGTGCAGACCTCGTCGGCGCAGGTCAAGGGCGGCACGATCAAGGCCTTTGCCATCGCCGCGTCCGCACGCTCCAACTCGGTGCCGGAGGTGCCGACCGTCGACGAGGCCGGCGCGCCGGGCCTGCACATGTCGCTGTGGTACGGCTTCTGGGGGCCGCCTGGCATGCCGGCGCAGGTGGTGCGGAAGCTGCAAGCCGCGGTGCAGGATGCGCTCGCCGATCCGGACGTGCGCGGAAGGCTTTCCGGCCTCGGGATGGAGATCCCGCCGCGCGAACAGCAGACACCGGAAGCGCTGGCCGCGCAGCAAAAAGCCGACATCGCGGTCTGGTGGCCGGTCATCAGGGCGGCCAACATCAGGATGCAGTAGCGGGGAGGGGGCAACGATGAAGAAACTGCTCGGTGCAATCCTGCTGGCGACGCTTGCGGGAATTTCTGTGGCCTCGGCGCAGAGCTATCCGTCGCGGCCGGTGACGCTGATCGTGCCGTTTGCGGCGGGCGGCGCCACCGACGTGCTGGCGCGGTTTCTCGCCGACCGCATGCGGGCAGGCCTCGGCCAGCCGGTGGTGATCGAGAACGTCACGGGTGCGGGGGGGACCATCGGCGTCGGCCGCGCGATGCGCGCGCCGGCCGACGGCTACACGATGCAGATCGGCACATCGACCACCAATGTGATGACCGGGGCGCTTTATCAGCTGCAGTTTGACCTGCTCACGGATCTCGATCCGATCATCCAGATCGCCAGCGAGCCGATGATGATCGTCGTCAAGAAGGATTTTCCGGCGGGCAGCCTCAAGGAGATGATCGCCTGGCTCAAGGCCAATCCGGACAAGGCGTCGGCCGGGATACCCGCCCTCGGCGGCACCGGGCATCTCACCGGTCTCGCCTTCCAGAAGGAGACCGGTACCAAGTTCACGTTCGTGCCGTATCGCGGCAACGGTCCTGCGCTGCAGGACCTCGTCGCCGGCCAGATCGACCTGCAGATGGAGCCGGCGTCGAATTTTTATGCGCAGGTGAAAGCCGGCGCGATCAGGCCGTTTGCGATGACGTCGAAGGCGCGCATCGGAGCCGCGCCCGACATCCCGACCGCCGAGGAGGCAGGCCTTCCCGGATTCGTCGCCTCGCTCTGGTACGGCGTCTGGGTTCCGAAAGGCACGCCGAAGGAAATCGCGGCGCGGCTCAACACGGTGATGATGGAAACGCTGGCCGATCCCACGGTGACGCGCAAGTTCCAGGAGCTGGGCCTGGAGAAGCCCGCGCGCGAGCAGCAGACGCCGGAGGCGCTGCGCGCGTTCCAGAAGGCCGAGGTCGACAAATGGTGGCCGGTCATCAAGGCGCACAACATCAGGGGCCAATAGACGGCGGATAAGGCGCAGGAAACAACAGGGAGTGACAATGAAACGTGCATTGTTGGCGGGCTTGGCTGTGTCTTGGGCCGTGCTGACCACGGCCGCCGCGGCGCAGGCGCAGGGCTTTCCGTCGAAACCGGTCACCGTGGTGGTCCCGCTCGCGGCCGGCGGCGCGGTCGACACCATGGTCCGCACCATGCTCGACTCGCTGCGCGCCACGCTCGGCCAGCCGATTCTGGTGGAGAACATGGGCGGCGCGGGCGGCACGACCGGTGTCGCGCGCGTCGCGAAGGCCGCGCCCGACGGCTACACCATCAGCGTCGGCACCTGGGGCACGCACGTTGTCAACGCCTTCGTCTATTCGCCGCCTTACGATCTCGGCAAGGACTTCGAGCCGGTGGCGCTCTTGCCGAGCGTGCCGCACTGGTTCATCGCGCGCAAGAACCTGCCGCCGGCGGACATGAAGGGGCTCGTCGCCTACATGAAGGAGAACGACGGCAAGGTGACCGCGGCGTCGGTCGGCTCGGGCGGCAGCTCCGCGGTCTGCGCCTATTATCTCGGCAAGATCACCGGCACCAAGACGACGCTGGTGCCGTATCGCGGCGGCGCGCCCGCGCTGCAGGACGTCGTCGCCGGCAACGTCGACACCATGTGCGACCTCGCGGCGAATTCGCTCACGCAGGTCAAGGCCGGCAACATCAAGGCCTATGCGGTGACGGCGAAGAAGCGCTGGTTTGCGGCGCCGGAGGTGCCGACCGTCTACGAAGCGGGCGTGCCGGGCCTCGAGGTCACCAACTGGCTTGCGGCTTACGCGCCCAAGGACACGCCGAAGGACATCGTCGACAAGCTCAACGCGGCGTTCAGGGCGGCGATGGCCGACCCGGCAGTTGCCAAGCGCATCGCCGACATGGGCCTGGAAATTCCGCCGCCCGAGCAGCAGACGCCGGCGGCATTCGCGGCCTATCTCAAGGCCGAGATGGACAAGTGGGGCGCGGTGATCCGCGAGTCCGGCATCAAGTCGCAGTAGTTCACACTCGGCCATTCCGGGGCGCGCCCACAAGCGCGTTCACGCGCGTCTTCGACGCGCTATGGTCGCGAACCCGGAATCCAGCCACAGAGGAAATCCCGGCGTTTCTGGTTTCCGGGCTCGCTCGCTTTCGCGAACGCCCCGGAATGACGATGGAGAGATTTTCTCGCGCCGCAGGCTGCGGCGCTGTGTCCCCGCACCGCGCGCCGATTCCGTCAGCATTGCTGACTTTTCGCCCTCCTTTCGCCCGGTCATTGTTGCCGCCGGTGCAACAGTGAAAACCTGGGGAATTTTATGAGAGTGCCGACCGCCGTTATTGCATTCGCTCTCGCGCTGGCCAGCGCCGCGGGCGCATCCGCGGACAATTACCCGTCGCGGCCGGTGACCATGGTCGTGCCGTTCGCGGCCGGCGGGCCGACCGACACCATCGCGCGGATCATCGGCGAGCATATGAAGGACACGCTCGGCCAGCCGGTGGTGATCGAATCCGTCACCGGGGCGGGCGCAACCATCGGCGTCGGCCGCGTCGCAGGCGCTGCGCCGGACGGCTATATGATCCAGGTCGGCAACTGGTCGAGCAATGTCGGCTCGCCCGCGCTCTATCCGGTCTCGTGGAATCCCGTGAATGACTTCGAGCCGATCGCGCGGTTGCCGGTGTCGGCGCTGATGATCGTCGGCAAGACCAGCCTGCCGGCCAACACGATTCAGGAGCTGATTGCCTGGCTCAAGGCGAACCCCGACAAGGCGACGGCGGTGAGCGTCGGCGCGGGCTCCGGCGCGCACATCTGCGGCCTCTACTTCATGGACAAGACCGGCACCAAGTTCCAGTTCGCGCAATACCGCGGCGGTGCGCCGGCGATGGGTGATCTGGTCGGCAACCAGATCGACCTGATGTGCGCGGAAGCCTCGCAGACGCTGGCGCATGTGCGCGGCGGCAAGATGAAGGCTTTCGCGGTCATGGGCAGCAAGCGCTGGGCGCCGTTGCCCGATGTGCCGACGATGGAAGAGGTCGGCGTCATCGGCATGCGCATCGAATTCTGGCACGGCATGTGGGCGCCGAAGGGCACGCCCAAGGACGTCGTCGCCAAGCTCAACGGCGCGGTGATCAAGGCGCTGGACGATCCGGCGGTACAGAAGCGTGTCGACGCGCTCGGCATGAGCATTCCAGGCAAGGCCGAGCTCACGCCGAAGGCGCTGCTCGACTATCACAAGGCCGAGCTCGACAAGTGGTGGCCGATCATCAAGGCCGCCGGCATCAAGGTCCAGTAGCGAAGCCCGTTTTCATTTTCTCCCCTCAGCCATGCGCCCGGCCGCCTTTCATGCGGCCGGTGCGCGTGTCATGCTTTCGGAAATCAAACGGGAGGAAATGATGAAGTGGAAGTTGGTGCCATTGCTGATGGCGTGTGCGGTTGCGCTGCTTGGCACCGTGAATGCGCGGGCGCAGGGTTTTCCGAACAAGCCCATCACCGTGATCGTACCGTTCGCCGCCGGCGGCATCACCGACATCGTCGCCCGCGTGGTTTCCGAGCGCATGAAGAGCGCGCTCGGCCAGCCGGTGATCGTCGAGAACGTCGGCGGCGCCGGCGGCACCATCGGCATCTCGCGCCTGCACCGTTCGCCGGCCGACGGCTACACGCTGATCGTCGGGCAATGGACGTCGCATGTCGGCGGCAGTGTGATGTATTCGATGCCGTTCGACTTCGTCGATGACTTCCAGCCGATCTCGCTCTTGTCGATCGGACCGCTCTGGATTGTCGGCAACAAGGACCTGCCGCCGAAGGACCTGAAGGAGCTGATCGCCTGGCTCAAGGCCAATCCGAGCCGCGGCGCGACCGGCACCACCGGCGTCGGCGGCGGCATCCACATGTGCATGGTCTATTTCCAGAACAACACCGGCACCAAGTTCCCGCTGGTGCCGTACCGTGGCGCTGCTCCGATCATGCAGGACCTCCTGGCCGGCCAGATCGACCTGTCCTGCCCCGAGGCCGGCCAGACCCTGCCGCAATATCGGGCCGGCTCGATCAAGGCCTACGCGGTGCTGCAGAACAAGCGCTGGTTCGCCGCTCCCGACGTGCCGACCATCGACGAGGCCGGCGTGCCCGGCCTGCACTTTCCGTTCTGGCACGCCATGTGGACCGTGAAGGGCACGCCCAAGGACGTGGTCGACAAGCTCGCTGCCGCGGTGGGCGAGGCGTTGGCGGATCCGGCGGTGCGGCAGAAGCTCGTCGAGATGGGCCATGAGGTCGCCCCCAAGGAGCAGCAGTCGCCCGGGGCGCTGCGCGCCTACCACAAGGCCGACATCGACAAATGGGCGCCGATGATCAAGGCGGCCAATGCGGCCGCCGGCACCACGCCGGCCACCCCGCCGCGCTAGCGAACGTGCCGGAAAAAAGCCTGCCCCGCACTTGATGCGGGGCAGGCGCCGGCTTTCCGGATGGCACGCGCAAACGATGGGCAACAAAAGGCCCCTGGCCGCCGCTGACAACGCGCGGCGCCCAGGGGCGCTTGGAACTACAAACCGGAACTACAAACCGGAACCCAACTGACAACTGACGCTACGGTGCCGTCATCCGATACGCGACGCGGACGCGGCTATCGCCCTCCCACGGGCGCGCTACCGATGGCGATCACTCACCCTGACGCGGACTGACTTCGTCGCCTGCCATCCCTGCCGTCAACGCTCCCATGCAGGCGATCACGAGGCCGACAAACACCGCCAACGCAAGTTTGCCGCCGCTGCCTCCGGTCATCGGCACAAGCGCATCGGCCCGGGCGATGCCGATCGACACAGCGGTTGCCGCAACCACCAGCGAAACCACAAGCGACAACGTGGCAACAATCACCGGCAATCCCGCGAACGCATGACGCTGACGCGAACGCTCGATCAGTTCTCTGGTCATGGGTCTCAATCCCGCGAATCACTTCTGTCCACAAATATGGCGGCGGATGCGGGCGCGGGTTCGTCGAGACTTGGGCGCCCGTTTTGACGAAACGCGGCGGATGTGTGGCGGACGGTTAACGAAAGCTTAAAGTCTGCTATGTTTCCTGCGGGCGTGGCCAGGAAGACACACAAAGACACATCAAGCAGACACACAAAGCAGTCACATAAAGTAGCGAGAGAAGCCGCAAACGGCCGCGCTCAGGGAGGAATCATGAAAGTGCTGATCGGCCTTCTGGCCGCGTTCTCGCTTGTGTTTGCCTCGTCTGCATCCGCGCAAGCCGCCTATCCCGACAAGCCGATCAAGATTCTCGTCGGCTTCTCGCCGGGCGTGGCGCCGGACGTGACCTCGCGGCTGTTCGCCGACAAGTTCAGCGAGACCTGGGCCAGGGGCGTGGTGGTGGAGAACGTCACCGGTGCGGGCGGCAACCTCGCTGTCGAGCGCACCGCCAAGGCGCCGGCCGACGGCTACAACCTGGTGATGGGCGGCAACGCCGCGGTGGTGATCAACCCGAACCTGATCGACAAGCTCGGCTACGACCCGGTCAAGGATTTCACCTACATCACCCAGGTTTTCATCGTGCCGAACATCATGGTGGTGACGCCGGACGTGCCGGCCAGGACCGTCCAGGAGGTGATCGCGCTCGCCAGGCAAAAGCCGGACTATTTCGTCGCCGGACACGCCGGGGTCGGCACCTCCCAGCATCTCGCCGGCGAGCTGTTCATGAAGATGACCGGCGTGAAAATCCAGCAGGTGCCGTATCGCGGCACGACCGCGATCCTGCCGGACCTGCTGGGCGGCCGGCTCAACATCTTCTTCATCAAGGACGCTGGAATCAAGGTGCCTCAGTAAGTCGCAACGACAGCGCGGGAGGAGCAGATGATCCGGACTTGGCGGGCTCGGACTTGGCGGGCTCGAACTTGGTGGGCTCGAACTTGGCGGGCTCGAGCTTGGCTGGCCGCGGCGGCGGTCGTTCTCAGCGGGCCTTCCGCATTGGCGCAAGGAACGTCTCACGCCGCTTATCCCGACAAGCCGATCCGCTTCATCGTCGGCTTCACCGCCGGCAGCGCCACCGACATCACGGCGCGGTTGTTCGCGCAGAAATTCGCCGAAGCCTGGAACGTGCCGGTGACGGTGGAGAACGTTCCGGGCGCCGGCGGCAGCGTCGGCGGTGACCGCGTCGCCAAGGCCGCGCCCGACGGCACGACGTTCTACTGGGGCGCCAACGGCGCGCTGACCATCAATCCGACGCTGCTCACCAACAACACCTACGACGTGGTGCGCGATCTCACTCCGGTGGCGCGGCTCCTGATCATGCCGAGCGTGCTTGCGGTCAACAACGACGTGCCGGCCAAAACCTACGGCGAGCTGATCGCGCTCGCCAAGGCACAGCCCGGCAAGCTGTCGATCGCCAGCCCCGGCGTCGGCACGCCGCAGCACATCGCCGGCGAGATGCTCAAGCGGCTCGCCGGCATCGACATCGTCCACGTGCCTTACCGTGGGGCGATCTTCACCGACGTGATCGGCGGCCGCGTGACCATGACTTTGCAGAACGTCGGCGCGATCCTGCCGACGGTGCAGCAGGGCCAGTTGCGCGGGCTTGCCGTCACCTCGCTGAAGCGTTCCACGGTGCTGCCGGACCTGCCGACCATCGCCGAGTCCGGCCTGCCGGGCTTCGAGGCGATCTCCTGGTTCGGGCTGATGGCGCCGGCCGGCACGCCGGCCGCGGTCGTCGACAAGGCCTACCGGCAGGCGGCGCAGATCGCCGCGTCGGCCGAAATGAAGCAGAAGCTCGCCCAGCTCGGCCTTGATGCCGCCAGCGATCCGCCGCAGGCGTTCGGCGAGATCATCAGGTCCGACATCGCCAAGTGGGCGAAGGTCATCAAGGACGCCAACATCAAGGCCGAGAACTGAATCGATTCAGGCAGGGTGACGGGTTGAGAGTGCGGAAGCCTGACGGCTTGCAGGCGCCTACTGCGCCGCGGTCAGCACCAGCTCCTGGTCCATCGTCACATGACCGGGCTGGTCGGCGACGCGGCGGAGCCAGGCGCGGATCGCCGGGAACGGCGCGAGGTCGAAGTCGCACTGATGCGCGAGGTGGGTGTAGGCGTAGACCGCGATATCGGCGATGGTGTAGCGGCCCGCGGCGAAGAAATCGCGCCTGGCAAGGTGCCGCTCCATCACGCCGAGTGCGCGGTGGCCCTCCTGCATCCAGTCCTCGAGGGCGTGCTGCTGCAGATCGCGGCCGCCCTTGACCAGCGTCAGCCAGAAATAGGCGGCGCCGATGCTGGGCTCCAGGCTGTGCTGCTCGAAGAACATCCACTGCAGCACCTCGGCCCGCTCGACGCGGTCGTCCGGCACGAGCGGCGTATGGCCCGCCACGTACCAGAGGATCGCGTTCGACTCGGCGATGTGGCGGTCGGGCGCAATCTCGAGCAGCGGCACGTGGCCGCTGGGGTTCATCGCGAGAAATTCCGGCGTGCGGGTCTCGCCCTTGAGGATGTCGATCTCGACCAGCTCATAGGCGATGTCGAGCTGCGCGAGCGCGAGGCGGACCTTGTAGCAATTGCCCGAGCGACGCATGGAATAGAGCGTATACATGCATCCGTCCCCGGTCTGCGGCGTCATTGCCTCGGGCGATTAAGATAGAAAGCGCGGCGATTGCAAGGCCGGGCAATGACGGTGGAATGAAAAAGCACAACGCGTGCGCCGCAACATGCGAATGAAAGAAATTTAACTCCGGCGCAAGGACGCGACGGAATTTCTTTGCGATTGCTTTTGATGCGGTGCAGCGGGAGCGCAATTCCGCATGCACAACTGTGAATTGGAAGCTCGCAAAAATGTTGCGGCTGCAAGGCCGCTGTTCTACGGCGCGGGCCATCAGCGCGTTTACGCGCGTCTTCAGCGCATTCTTCAGCGCATTATGGCGCGGGGGAAGCGAGCGGCTTGCCCTTCTCCAGCACGTAGACGGCGCTGAGCTTGACGCCCTTGTCGGTTGCGCCCTCGTTGTGAATGGCCCGATCCGGGACGGTCAGCGATTCGCCGGCCTTGTAGACCTTGTCCGGCTGGCCGTCCGGCGCAAACCAGAATTCGCCCTCGGTCACCTGCGCCATCACCACGCCGGGATGGAAGTGGCGTCCGGCCTTGAAGCCCGGGGCAATCTCCACGGTGGCGTAGATCATCTCCAGGTTGGTGCCGGGCAGGTCGGTGCGTTGCAGGATCGTCCGTTTGACGGGCGACGGCTGGATCGGCGCCTGCTGGGCCGCAAGCGGCAACGCGAGCCCGAGTGCAAGCGCGGCAGCCAGTGCGAGCGAATGCCTGGACATGGCTTCCTCCTCCGTTTGGAGGAGGATTATGCGGGCGCGCCGCGGCGATGGCTACTCGGCGACCACCCCGGCCGCCTTGATCACCGCGGCCCATTTGGCGATCTCACCCGGCAGCCATGCCGCGATCTCGGCCGGCGAACGCAGCCACGGCGTCATGCCCTGTTTCGTGATCGCGTCCTTCGCCGCTTCGGCGCCGAGGCTTGCGGCGATGGTGCGGTGCAGCCGCTCGGCCGTCGCGGCCGGCGTCTTCGCCGGCGCGAACAGCGCGAACCAGGCATCGGCCTCGACGCCGGCCAGCCCCGCCTCGGCGAGCGTCGGCACGTTCGGCAGCCGCGCCGCGCGCCTGGCGCTTGCGACTGCGAGCGCGCGAACGACACCGGCGTCGATATGGCTGACCACGCTCGGCAGCGTCGCAAAGGTGACGTCGACCCGGCCGGCCAGAAGCTCCGCGGTCATCGGTGCGGCGCCGCGGAATGGAATGTGCTGAAGCTCCACGCCGGCCCTGGTCTTGAACAATTCGGCGGCGAGGTGCGACGCGGAGCCCACGCCGGTCGAAGCGTAGTTCAAAGCGCCCGGCGATTTCTTTGCCAGCGCCACGAGGTCGGACACGCCGGCTACTTCGAGCCCCCGCCGCACCACCAGCACATGCGCAATCTCGGCGATGCCCGCGACCGCCGCAAAATCCTTCGCCGCGTCGTAGGGGCAGCTCTTCAGCAGGCTCTGGTTCGTGGCATGGGTCTGGTTGGTGCCGAGCACCAGCGTATGGCCGTCCGGCTCGGCGTGCTGCACGGCAACGCTGCCGATCACGCCGGCGCCGCCGCCGCGGTTGTCGACCACGATCGGTTGCCCAAGCCCGCCGCCGACCGTCTGTGCGATCAGCCGTGCGGTGATGTCGACCGGCCCGCCGGCCGGATAGGGCACGATGATGGTGATCGGGCGGCTCGAAGGGCTCTGCGCTCTGGCGCCATGGCATAGCGCGTCGAAGACGCGCGTGAACGCGCTTATGCCGGCAAGCCCGCCCAGCGCCGTCAACGCCGCTCGTCTTGTGATCATGCGGCTACTTTATCGGCTGCGCCGCCGAATGCCACTGCGCGCTTGCGTTTGTTTCGGCTGCGCACCGCAAGATCAGCACAAACATCAGCAGCATGGCCGGAACGCCGAGCGGGACCAGCGTCTGCTCGGCGATGCTGCGCGCGACGAGCGGCATGAGCCAGAGCAACGCCAGCGCGGTCTTGTGCCAGGGCGCAAATCCGCGCGCGAGGCCCTCGGCCGCCAGAAACGCGATCGCCGGAGCGAGGATCACGAGGTCGTAGTCGAGGCTGTAGGGCGTCGCAAGGATCGACGCGACGATCAGCGCCGCGGCTTTCATCGGATAGGCCGCGGCGCTGCGCCACAGCCGGGCCAGCGCGGCGGCCGCTGCGATCATCACCGCGCCTTGCGCGACGTAGGCGAGGGGAATGCCGCCGCCCCACATCCGCACCATCGAGAACACGCTCTGGATCTTGTGCCAGCCGGTGCCGCCGAGCTCGAGCACCTCCACGCGCGTCAGATGCGCCGAGGCGAAGAATGCGCGCCAGACGTCGGGCCCGAAGGCGATGACGGTCGCGAACGTGAGCGCCGCGACCGTCGCGGCGGCCGCAACGAACGCACGCCAGCGTCCGGTTGCGGCCAGCACCAGCGGGATCAGCACGCCGAACTGCGGCTTGTAGGCCATCAGGCCGAACAGCACGCCTGCGACCAGCGACCAGCGGCCGGCGGTCCAGCATCACCAGCGCCGCACCGATCAGCGCCGCGGTGAGAAAGCCGTTGTGCCCATGGCCGATGTTGATGAACACGGCCGGGAAGGCGAGCGCAACAACGAGCCACAACCGGCCTTCCAGCGCGCGCGGTGTCAGCGCGCATCGTTTCGGCGAGGCGGAGCGCAGGATCAGCCATATCGCGCCGAGATAGAGCGCGAGCGTCACGCCCTGCCACAGGGCGAGCGCCAGCGCGTAGGGCATCAGCGCCAACAGCCCGGCGATGAACAGGAAGTAGGGCGGATAGTGCCAGCCGTAGAACGGGGTCTTGTCGCCGAAAATCTGCTGCTCGCGCGCGTGCTGCGCAGGCCAGTCGAAGGCCGCCGCGGGCGTCGCGTCCAGCACGTAGGTGCCGGCGGCATAGACGTTGGAGAAGTCGGTGCCGAGCGGGCGGCCCTGGTGGTCGTTGAGCCCGTCCGACGTCACCACCAGAAACGCCGTGCCGAGCACCGAGGCGGCGAGCATCGCCAGCGCCCACAGCCGGACGCGCTCGCGGCTGAGCCATCGGCCGTCACGCATGGTGGCGAGAAAGGCGCTCATCTCTTTGGTGCCTGGTGCGGCAAACGGCCTAGCAGTGCAGCCTTAAGAGAGCGTTTCGCCGATTGCCTTTGGCGGACGATGGAACGACGATGGCGCACAGACCGGGCGAAACCGGCGTCTTTTGGGAGGATTGCCATGCGCCGCATCGCGCTTGTCGCCGCCATTGGCCTCGTCGGTCTTGCCGCTTCGGCCGCCCACGCCTTCACGCCCGATCGGGCCGACAGGGCCGCGGCGGTGAAGGAGGGCAACCTCAACTGGTACACCTCGACGCCGTTCCCGCTGGTGCAGCAGCTCGCCGACAAGTTCACCGCCGACACCGGCATCAAGGTGACGCTGCTGCGCTCCGGCGGCGAGGCGGTGCTGCGGCGCTTCCTGCAGGAGTATCAGGCCGGGCAGGCGGGCGCCGACGTCATCACCATGTCGGATGCCGCGGCCGCGAGCGGCATGACGCGGCGCGGCATCTTCGTGCCGTTCAAGCCGGACGGCTTCGACAAGGTGGTCGAGGGCGCGAAGGACAAGGACGGTCACTGGACCGCCCAGCGCGTCCACCTCATCGGCATGCCGGTGCGCACTGATCTGGTGCCCGAGGTGGAGCGGCCGAAGACCTGGTCGGATCTCAAGAACCCGAAATACAAGGCCAGGATGGTGATGCCCGATCCGTCGTTCACCGCGATCCAGCTGCTCGTGGTCGGCATGCTGTCGCAGAAGCTCGGCTGGGATTTCTACAAGGCGCTGCGGGTGAACGACACGATGATCGTGCAGGGCCACCAGCAGGTCTACAAGACCATGCAGACCGGCGAGCGCTCGATCGGCGCGGAAGGCTCCGATCCGCGCAGCTTCAACGACGGCAAGGACCTGCCGAACCAGGCGGTGATCTATCCGACCGAAGGCGTGTTCGAGATCTGCTCGCCGCTCGCGATCATCAAGAACGCGAAGAACCCGAACGCGGCGAAGCTGTTCGCGCAGTTCATGCTGTCGCCCGCGGCGCAGAAGATGATCGCCGACAACGCGATCCATTCCTCGCGCGTGGATATCGCGGCGCCCGCGGGCCAGCCGTCGCCGAAGGAGGTCAGGTACATCCCGATCGATCTCGATTACATCGAGAAGAACTCGAAGGACCTGAAGGCGCGATTCAACGAGGTTTTCCAGTAGCCACAGAAGGCACGTGTCTCGGACGGGCGGCGCATCGTTATTGCGCAGTACCATGTCCTGGGCGCACGTGTGAACTGGCTGTCGTCCCGGCTGGCGCTCATGACCTTGGTTGTGGATATTTTAGATCCAATTGACGGTTGAGTGAGGCAATGGCACGGTTAGGCTTCGGGCAGAGGCGATTATGAGTAGGATTCTTCAGCTCAAACCCATACAGGGATTGATCGGGAGGTTCGCGTTTGCTTTTTGCGTGATCCACGGTCCAGTGGCGTTTGATCGTGCGATGGCTCAACATCGCGACGACGACAGGGCAGGTGAACTTGTGGCCCTACTAGTACAGCCGAGCGGAAGAGCGGGACTCATTTCGGGTCATGTGGTCAGAGGCTTTCCTGTGTAGGTCCAGCGGA
>JAIESI010000199.1 GCA_019746135.1 Xanthobacteraceae bacterium | reverse complement strand
GCGTCGCCGGCTCCGGCAAGGACGGCCGCGTCACCAAGGGCGACATGCTCGCGGCGATCGAGCGCGCCGCCGCGGCCCCAACGCCCGTGCCGCAGACCGCCGCCGCGGTCCAGGTCCGCGCGCCGTCGCCCGCCGACGATGCGGCGCGCGAGGAGCGCGTGAAGATGACGCGGCTGCGCCAGACCATCGCCCGGCGGCTGAAGGACGCGCAGAACACCGCGGCCATGCTCACGACCTTCAACGAGGTCGACATGACCGCGGTCATGCATATGCGCAACCAGTACAAGGATCAGTTCGAGAAGCGCCACGGCGCCAAGCTCGGCTTCATGAGCTTCTTCGTGAAGGCCTGCGTGCAGGCGCTGAAGGACATTCCCGCGGTCAACGCCGAGATCGACGGCGCCGACGTCATCTACAAGAACTACTACCACATGGGCATCGCGGTCGGCACCGAGAAGGGCCTGGTCGTGCCGGTGGTGCGCGACTGCGACAGCAAATCGCTCGCCGAGATCGAGAAGACCATTGCCGACTTCGGCCGTAGAGCTCGCGATGGCGCGTTGAAGATCGAGGAGATGCAGGGCGGCACCTTCACGATCACCAACGGCGGCGTCTACGGTTCGCTGATGTCGACGCCGATCCTCAACGCGCCGCAGTCCGGCATCCTCGGCATGCACAAGATCCAGGAGCGGCCGATGGTGATCGCCGGCAAGATCGAGGTGCGGCCGATGATGTATCTCGCGCTCTCCTACGACCACCGCATCGTCGACGGCCGCGAGGCGGTGACGTTCCTGGTGCGGGTGAAGGAGTGCCTGGAGGATCCGGCGAGGTTGGTGCTGGACGTTTAATGCTCGGCCATGGGCGGCGCGGGGCCTTTGCAAGAGAAGGTGTCGCGAATACTGCGCGACCTTGAAATCGATTCACTGCGTATCCTGTATCGCACGCAGCACGACACGTTGGGCCAATCTTCCTATTTCTACTCCGAGCCCTACGAACTCGCATGGTCGCCTGAGGAACAGCAAGCGCAGTTGATGGAGGCTGAGGCTCTCAATCGGGTTCCTGGCATCATCGCAAGACGTCTTGAATTGGCTGCCGATGGGATATGGCCGGAAATCGTTTCCTACAGCGAGCGCGGGAACTCCGAATTGACCACCATCATAAGATTCAACGAGAGAGGACGACGCACGCTGGCAAGATCAGGCCTTACATTGTCGACGGTTTTGAGGGTTGCTCGTCGTTTTCTTTGGCTTGGCTATGTCGCTATTGGCGTGACTCTGGTGGTGGCGTGGCTAGACGAGAGAGTCTGGCGATCGGGATGGTTGCAGGCACTCGTCAGTCCTGCCGCCGCGGCGGCGTTTCTCGGACTTATCCTTCTGATTCGCAGACTGCGGCGCTAGAAAATCGAGGACAGTAAAATGGCTTACGATCTCATCGTTATCGGCACCGGTCCCGGCGGCTACGTCTGCGCGATCCGCGCGGCGCAGCTCGGCATGAAGGTCGCCGTCGTCGAAAAGCGCGGCACCCACGGCGGCACCTGCCTCAACGTCGGCTGCATCCCGTCGAAGGCGCTGCTGCACGCCTCGGAGATGTTCGAGGAAGCGGGCCACGGCTTTGCGAAAATGGGCATCGGCGTCGGCGCTCCGAAGCTCGACCTCGGCACCATGCTGAAGTTCAAGGACGAGGCGGTCGACGGCAACGTCAAGGGCGTCGATTACCTCCTGAAGAAAAACAAGATTGACAGCGTGTTCGGCACTGGCCGGATCGTCGCGCCCGGCAAGGTCGAGGTGAAAACCTTGGACGGCAAGACCCAGACGCTGGAGACGAAGAACATCGTCATCGCCACCGGCTCGGACGTGGCGAAGCTCCGCGGCGTCGAGATCGACGGCAAGCGGATCGTCTCATCGGATCAGGCCATCGCCCTGCCCAAGGTGCCGCAGCGGCTGCTGGTGGTCGGCGCGGGCGTGATCGGGCTGGAGCTTGGCTCGGTGTGGCGCCGCCTCGGTTCGCAGGTCACGGTGGTCGAGTTCCTCGACCGCATCCTGCCCGGCATGGACAATGAGGTGTGCCGCCAGTCGCAGCGCCTTCTGGAAAAGCAGGGCATCGTCTTCAAGCTCGGCTCCAAGGTCACCGGCGTCGACTCCTCGGGTGCGGTGCTCAAGGCCAGCATCGAGCCGTCGAAGGGCGGCGCGGCCGAAGTGATCGAAGCCGACGTGGTGCTGGTCGCGATCGGCCGCGTGCCGTTCACCGACGGGCTTGGGCTCGAGGAGGTCGGCGTCGCGAAGGACAACCGTGGTCGCGTCGTCACCGACGCGCATTTTGCGACCAACGTGAAAGGCATCTACGCCATCGGCGACGTGATCACCGGGCCGATGCTCGCGCACAAGGCCGAGGACGAGGGCATGGCGGTGGCGGAGATTGTCGCGGGCCAGGCCGGCCACGTGAACTACGACGTGATCCCGGCGGTGGTCTACACATTCCCGGAGATCGCTTCGGTCGGCAAGACCGAGGAGGAGTTGAAGGAGCAGGGCACGGCCTACAACGCCGGCAAATTCCCCTTCACCGCGAACGGCCGCGCCAAGTCCAATCAGCAGACCGACGGCTTCGTGAAGATCCTCGCCGACGCCAGGACCGACCGCGTGCTCGGCGTGCACATCGTCGGCTCCGACGCCGGCAACATGATCGCCGAGGCGGCGGTGGCGATGGAGTTCGGCGCGGCGTCCGAGGACATCGCCCGCACCTGCCACGCGCACCCCACGCTGCCCGAGGCGGTGAAGGAAGCCGCGCTCGCGGTCGCGAAGCGGGCGATTCATTTCTAGCTCTTGCTATTCCGTCAGCTACACAGGCGGTGTCATCGCCGGGCTTGACCCGGCGATCCATGAAGCCGCGCCGTTTGACAAAACAGTATGATTGGCATTCGCCGCGCCCGCTCATGGACCCGCGGGTCAAGCCCGCGGGTGACGGCGTGCTATGATGCGGCAGTAGCGCGTCGTTCGCATAACGGGGAGGAACCACAATGGCCAAAGGCCACAAGGACAAGGTTGCCGTCATCACTGGCGGATCGCTGGGCATCGGCCAGGCGTTCGCGAAGCGGCTGGCCGAGGACGGCGTGCACATCGCCATCGCCGACATCGCGCCGGGCGCGGGCACGGTCAAGATGGTCGAGGCAGCCGGCCGTCAGGCGCTGGCGTGCAAATGCGACGTGACCTCGCCGGACTCGATCACCGCGATGGCCGCCGACGTGCAGAAGACCTTCGGCCGCTGCGACATCCTGGTTAACTGCGCCGGGATCTATCCGCAGCGCGCGTTCGACGACATGACGTTCGAGGAGTGGCGGCGCGTGCTGTCGATCAACCTCGACAGCTGCTTTCTCGCCGCCAAGCAGTTCGTGCCCGGCATGAAGCAGCGCGGCTGGGGCCGCATCGTCAACATGGCGTCGAGCACGCTCGGCTCGGTGGTGACGGGCTTCGTCCACTACATGTCGAGCAAGGCCGGCATCGTCGGCTTCACGCGGGCGATGGCGAGCGAGCTTGGCCCCCACGGCATCACCGTGAACGCGATCTCGCCGGGACTGACGCGGTCGCCGGGCACTTTGGCGAGAAAGCCGCGTGCGGGCATGGCCGACATGGAGGCCGAGTTCAACTTCGCCGCCACCATGCAGGCAATCAAGCGTGTCGAGGTGCCGGAGGATCTGGTCGGCACGGTGTCGTATCTCACCAGCGACGATGCCGCCTTCATCACCGGGCAGACGCTCAACGTCGACGGCGGCCGGGTCAGGAGTTGAACCCAAAGCCCTGCAACCGCGACCAAATTTCGATAGTCGAGGAGTGTGTGAGCCTTATTTCCGGCCTTGGCTTATCCTAGGTTTCCGTCATGCGCCGGCTGACTCGCCCGTTCCTGGTGCTGCTTGCGATCATCTTCTTGATCGAGGCATGGCTTTGGCGCCATCTCGAGCCGGTCGTTGCCGCGATCGTCGCCTGGATCCCGCTCCGTGCGCTGAAGGCGCGGCTCGCCGCCTGGATCGAAACCATCCCGCCGCCTGCGGCGCTGGCCGTGTTCGCGGTGCCCGGCATCCTGCTGTTTCCGCTGAAGCTCTTGACCCTGTGGCTGCTGGCGCAGAAGCAACTGATCGCCGCGGGCGTCGTTTTCACCTTCGCCAAGCTCGCGGGCCTCGGCGTCACCGCCTTCGTGTTCGAGACAACGCGGCCGAAGCTCCTGCAGATGGCCTGGTTCCGCTGGGTCTACGAGCACGTGCTGATGGCGCTCGCCTGGGCGCACCGGCTCGTCGACCCGGTCAAGGCCCGGGTCCGCAAGTTCATGCAGGTGTTCGCGCCCCGGCGCGCCGGACGCGCGATGCGGCTGTTCTGGCGCATCCGCCGCCGCATGCGCGGCGGGGCGGGCGTCAGAACAGATGCACCGCGTGGGGTGCGAACAGTCCAATCGCCATGAAGCCCAGGCCGACCACGCCGAGGCCCGCCGCAAGGAAGCTCAGCGCGACCATTCCGGTGATCACTGTCGCCGACGCGAGCACGATGCCGATCTGGAACGCCGCTGACGCCACCTCGTAGTGGTGATATTTCGCCAGCGATGTGTCGCGTAGATGCTGTTCCTCGACGGCGCGGCGCGCCAGTTCAACGGTGCCTTCGCCCTTGCCGCCCGCCGCTTCCGGCTCGGAGCGGTAGCGCGCCGCGGTCTTGGTCCAGTCGTCGACCTGCTTCGTGATCGCGGCCTTTTGCTGGTCGTTCGCGGCGGCAATCAAATCGAGCTTGGTCTGCTCGGCTGCGACGATGGTCGCGGTGCGGCGGATGTTCTTCGCCTGGAAGAAGTTCCAGAGGTTCGACGCCTCGATCTGGTGGTTGAGCGCCGACGTCTGCGCGCTCTTGCCCAAGGTCTCCGAGAAGGCGAGGAACAGCGCGATGACCGCGATCAGCAGCGCGACGCGCTTGTTGATCGACGACGTATCGATACCGGCGCGGCCGTGATCGCCGCCACCGCCGTGTCCGTGCTCCTCGTCGTGTTTGATCTTGTGCTCGACCTCATGCTGTACCGCATGCACACCGTGGCTCATGTCGCATCCCCATCAGCGGACGTTCTGTCCGATGGGGACATTCTATCATGGCTCTTAGGAGAGCATGATCATTTCCGAAAACCGGTACCCACTTTTCGGGGTCATGCTCTGGGATGGGCGCTGCGATAGACTTCGAGCAGCCGCTCGGTGTCAACAGCCGTATAAATTTGCGTCGTCGACAAGGATGCGTGGCCGAGCAATTCCTGGATGGCGCGCAGGTCGCCGCCGCGGGCGAGCAAATGCGTGGCGAAAGAATGACGGAGCGCGTGCGGGGTCGCCGAGTCCGGCAGACTGAGCGCGCCGCGCAACCGTTCCATGACAAGCTGCACAATCCGCGGCGACAGCGGGCCGCCACGGGCGCCGACGAACAGCGGCCCTTCAGTCGGCAGGTTGTAGGGACATAGCGCGATGTAATCGGCGATCAGCTGCGCGACCTGCGGCAAGAGCGGCACCATCCGTTGCTTGTTGCCCTTGCCGGTCACGGTGATGGCATCGCCCTGTCCGGGTGCGGGAACGCCGCCGCGAGCAAGACCGAGCGCCTCGGAAATGCGCAAGCCCGAGCCGTAGAGCAATGCAAGCACCGCCGCGTCGCGCGCGAGCACCCACGGCTCGCGCTCCTCGCCGGCCCGCAGGTCCGCGTCCGAGATCTGTTTCGCGGCCGCAATGGGCAGCGGTTTCGGCAAGGTTTTGGCGACCTTCGGCGCCCGCACCGCGCTGAGCGCGCCGACCTTGCCCTTGCCGTTCCGCTCCAGAAACCGGGCAAACGACCGCATGCCGGCCAGCGCTCGCATCAGCGACCGGCTGCCGGTGCCGTCCGCCCGCCGTGCCGCCATGAAGGCCCGCACGTCCTGTGGCGCGAGCTTCGCGAGCACCTTCAGCGACGGCGCCCCGCCGAAGTGTCGGCCCAAGAACATCAGGAATTGCCTGACATCGCGGCCATAGGCCTCGACCGTCTTGGCCGACATCCGCCGCTCGGCGCCGAGATGGCCGAGCCAGCGCGCCATCTCCGCGGTCACGTCCGGTGCGGCAAAGGCCAGTCCGTCGTTGGGGTTGGCGTCCTTGGGTTTAGCGTTCTTGGGATTAGCTTGGGTCATCGCCACATAGGCTGTTCGTCATCCGGGCCGGACCGGCAGGATGCGCGAGCTTTCTTCAGCCTTCCTTAACCGGCCGGAATCGGCCAGACCTTATTGCATGGCCGCCAAATTCGTCGACGTCCTGGTGCCGGTCGCTCTGGACCACACGTATTCCTATCGCGTTCCGGCCGAATTCGATCTCGCGCCCG
Organism: Xanthobacteraceae bacterium; assembly: GCA_019746135.1. Lineage (GTDB taxonomy): Bacteria > Pseudomonadota > Alphaproteobacteria > Rhizobiales > Xanthobacteraceae > Z2-YC6860. The sequence continues at coordinate 17,990 of JAIESI010000199.1, read as the reverse complement.
GCGACATCGTCGCGGTGCCGCTTGGTGCGCGCGAAGCCATGGGCGTGGTCTGGGCCGACGACGTCACGATCCGGCCCGGCCTGCACAACCGGATGAAGGACGTCGAGCTGAAGCTCGACTATCCGCCGCTCAAGCCCGAGCTCCGCAAGTTCGTCGACTGGGTGTCGGGCTACACGCTGAGCGCCCGCGGCATGGTGCTGCGGATGTGCCTGCGGATGGGCGACAACCTCGGCGCGGCGCGCGAAAAGGTCGGCGTGCGGCTTTCGGGACCCGCGCCCAGACCGGCGCCCAAGCGGATGACGTCGGCGCGGGCGCGGGTGCTGCAGCTCCTCGCCGACGGGCTCCTTCGAACCAAGAGCGAGGCCGCGCACGAAGCCGGCGTGTCGGCCGGCGTGATCGACGGGCTGATCGACGAGGGCGCGCTGGAAACCCTGGTCATGCCGCCGGAGCCGGTGGCGCGGCAGCCCGATCCCGAGCACGCCGTCCCGGAATTCACCGACGCGCAGCGCACCGCCGCGAACGCATTGCGTTCGACCGTCGAGAACAGCGGGTTCTCCGTGACCCTTGTCGATGGCGTCACCGGCTCAGGCAAGACCGAGGTCTATTTCGAGGCGGTGGCGGAGGCGATCCGGCGGGGGAAACAGGTGCTGATCCTGATGCCGGAGATCGCGCTGACCGCGCAATTCCTCGACCGCTTTGCCGGGCGCTTCGGCGTGCGGCCGGCGGAATGGCATTCCGACGTTGCGCCGAGGAAGCGCGCCCGAACCTGGTCGGCGGTCGCGGCGGGCGAGGTGTCGGTGGTGGTCGGCGCGCGCTCGGCGCTGTTTTTGCCCTACGCCGATCTCGGCCTGATCGTGCTCGATGAGGAGCACGATCCCGCCTACAAGCAGGAGGACGGCGTCCGCTATCACGCCCGCGACATGGCCGTGGTCCGCGCGCGCGAGGTGAAGATCCCGATCGTGCTCGCTTCGGCGACGCCGTCGGTCGAGACGGTCGTGAACGCCAAGCGCGGCCGCTACGTGCATCTGCGATTGCCGGAGCGGTTCGGCGGGCAGCATCTGCCCTCGGTCGAGGCCATTGACCTCCGCCGCGAGGGACCGCCGCGCGGGCGGTTCATTTCGCCGCGGCTCGCCGAACAGGTGAAGCTTGCGATCGAGCGTGGCGAGCAGGCGCTGCTGTTTCTCAACCGCCGCGGCTTTGCGCCGCTGACGCTGTGCAGCGCCTGCGGCCACCGCATGGCGTGTCCCAATTGCGACGCGTGGCTGGTCGATCACCGCTTCCGGCGGCGGCTGGTCTGTCACCACTGCGGCTACGCGATGCCGCCGCCCGAGCAGTGTCCGAAATGCGAAACGAAGGGCAGCTTCGTCGCGGTCGGCCCCGGCGTCGAGCGGCTGGAGCAGGAGGCGGCCGAGCTGTTCCCGGACAGCCGCATTCTCGTGCTTTCGAGCGATCTCGTGGAATCGATGGAGCGGCTGCGCCAGGAGCTCGACGACGTGGCGCAGGGCCGTTTCGACATCATCATCGGCACGCAGCTCGTCGCCAAGGGGCACCATTTCCCCAAGCTCAATCTGGTCGGCATCGTCGATGCCGATCTCGGCCTCGCCAACGGCGATCCGCGCGCCGCCGAGCGCAGCTTCCAGCTGCTGCACCAGGTGGTCGGCCGCGCCGGACGCGAGGAAGGCCGCGGCTACGGCTTCCTGCAGACGCATCAGCCGGAGCATCCGGTGATGCGGGCGCTGATCGCGCAGGATCGCGATGCGTTCTATGCAGCCGAGATCGAGGTGCGCGAGAAAACGGGCTACCCGCCGTTCGGGCGGCTGGCGAGCCTGCTGGTTTCGGGCGCCGACAAGCACGCGACCGAGGCGCATGCGCGCAGGATCGCGGCGGTCACGCCGCTGCACGACGACGTGCGCATCCTCGGACCGGCCGAAGCTCCGCTCGCGGTGGTGCGCGGCCGGCATCGCTTCCGGCTGCTGGTGAAATCGCCGCGCGGTTTCGATCTCTCGGCTTACTTGCGCGAGTGGATGGCAGAGGTTCCCAAGGCGAAGGGCACGCTCAAGCTGGAAGTGGACGTCGATCCGCAGAGCTTCTTCTGAGACGTTGTCGAGGGAAAACGGGCAGCCCCGGAATTTTCCGGGGCTGCCCTGTGTTCGCCGTGATGGGTTCGTGGTCAGTAACAGACGCGGCGCCGCTCCACGATCACACGCCCGCTTGGCGTGACGCTGCGTTCGCGGACAATGCGGCAGTCGCCATAGCCGTACGCGTGGTGGTCATGGCCATACCAGCCATAACGCGGACCCACGCCCACACCGAACGGGCCCACCTGTACGCCGACGCCGCCCGGATCCGCGCCGGCATAGAACTGCGCGGACGCCGGCACGGACGCGAGCGCCAAGCCGGTCGCGGCCACTGCACCGATTAGAAGTTTTCTCATAGCGTCCTCCTGTCTGCTGCCCCGGGGGGCAACGCCTCGGGAGGACGCATGTTTCGAAAATTTATGCCGGGAGTTCCGCACGAAACAGCGGAACCAACTGCTATTGCGGTGTCAGTCCGGAAATCTTGACCATCTCCTGCCACATCTTCGTTTCCTTGGCGGCGAAGGCCTTGGCCTCGGCCGGTGTGCTGGTCAGGATTTGTCCGCCGGCGGCGAGGAAGCGTTTCTGCATCGCCGGATCAGCCGCGATCTCCTTGTGCACGGTGGAAATCCTGTCGACGATCGCCTGCGGCGTACCGGCCGGAAGCACGTAGGCGCCCCACGACGTGACGACGAAATCCTGGACGCCCGCCTCCGCCATGGTCGGCACGTTCGGTAAGGTCGGCCAGCGCTTTCCCGAGGTGACGGCGAGCGCGAGCATCTTCCCGGACTCGATCTGCGACATGTAGGACGCGAGGTTGTCGACGGCGAAGGTGACGTCGCCCGCGAGCATCGCCGGAATGGTCTGCGCCGCGCCGCGGAACGGCACGTGCACGGCGTTGACGCCGGTGCGTGCGGCAAACAGCACGCCGGACAGATGCGGCGACGTGCCGGGGCCGGGACTGCCGATGGAAATGCCGTTCGGCCGCGCCTTGGCGAAGGCGATGAACTCCGCGAGCGTCTTGACCTTCACGTGGTCGGCCGCGACCACGGCGACGTTCGGCATCTCGTAGGCGAGCGTCGGCGCGACCAGGTCCTTGTCGGCGACGAACGGCATCTTGGCGATCAGGAATTGATTGATGGAAAAGTGCCCGACGGTCGCGGCACCGATGGTATAGCCGTCAGGCGTGCTCTTCGCGACCATGTCGATGCCGATGTTGCCCGATGCGCCGGGCTTGTTCTCGACCACGACCGGGTGGCCGAGCCTGTCCTTGAGCGTCTCGGCGAGAATGCGGAACAGCACGTCGGTCGAGCCGCCCGCGGGGTAGGGCACGATCACGCGGATCTGGCGGTCGGGCCAGTGGCCTTGCGCGAACGCCGGCGTGGCGCCGAAGGCCGCGGTTGCGGCCGCGCCGCGCAGCAGGGTGCGGCGCGTCAGCGAATGGCGATGCACTGTCATTTCAATCCTCCCGAATTTTTCGGGAGTCTAACGGGCGTGGCGGTGCCGCGCCACCGGCGTTTCAAACCGCCTCGGCCCGAGGCTTGTCGCGCCGCGGCAGCATCACGCATGCGGCGGCGGCGAAGATCAGCGCAAAGCCGATCAGGTCGGGGCCGGTGGGGCGGTCGCCGAGCAGGATCACGGCGCCGATGACGCCGACCACCGGGTTGATCAGCGAGCCGAGCGAGGCCATCACCGTCGACAGCCGGCCGATGATGTTGAACCAGATGAAATAGGCGAGGCCGGTGCCGAGGATGCCGTTGAACAGGAGCCCGCCCCAGGTGCGCCATTGCAGCGGCGCGAAGTGGGGAATTCCCTCGAATGTCAGATAGCCCACAAGGAATGCCACGACGCCGACCATGACCTGCCAGAACGTGATCACCAGGAGGTCGCCCTTGATGCGGGCCCACTTCATGTAGACCGTGCCGCCGCCCCAGCCGAGTGCGCAGACCAGCGCGAGGAGGAGGCCGATCGGCTCACGCATGGATTGTTCGGCGACCGGAGCGACCAGCACGGCGAGGCCGCCGACGCACAGCGCAAGGCCGATGGCGGCGCGCCTGTCGATGCGCTCGCCCAGCGCGAAATACGCCATCAGGCTGCTCCACACCGGCATGGAGTAGTTGACGATGATCACCCGCGAGGTGTTCGCCATGAGCTGGGCAAAGGTGCCGGCGATGCCGAAGGCGACGACGATGAACAGCGCGGCGACGAAGACGTGCCAGCGGTCGCGGCCGGGCGGAATGTACAGGCTGCGTCCCTGCGCCTTCAAAAGGATCAGCAGTGTCGCAGCGCCGATGCTGTAGCCGATCAGCCGCATCGACCACGGCGACACCTCGTCGAGTGCGATCCGCATCGCCGACCAGCTGAGGCCCCAGCAGAAGCTGAGCGCCAGCAGCAGGAGCTTGGCGACGGTGGCGTCACTCATTCCGGATTTCGGAGACAAATGTCACCTGCAGTCGATTTGCAGCAATCAATGGCGCGAGCGATCCTGAAAGACTACGTCACAAGCTTGAGGCCGGCGATCCCCGCGACGATGAGGCCGATCGAAGCCAGCCGCGCGGCGGTCGCGGGCTCGCCGAACAGATAGATGCCGAGGGCGGCGGTGCCGACCGCACCGATGCCGGTCCAGACCGCGTAGGCGGTGCCGACCGGCAGCGTTTTCAGCGACCAGCCGAGCAGCACGACGCTCGCCACCATCGAGACCGCGGTCAGCACCGAGGGAACGAGCCGGGAGAAGCCGTCGGTGTATTTCAAGCCGATAGCCCAGCCGATTTCGAGCAGGCCCGCAACAAACAGGATCACCCACGCCATATCGGTCCTCACTGCTGCTTCGCGCTTTGCATGGTGAGCGCGGTGCCAAAGATCGTCATGCCGACGGCGCATATGATCATGGGCAGGAAGGACGTCCAGGGCAGCCCGGTCAAATCCCAGAAGGCGCCGCAAATCACAGGAATAACAACGGCAATACCGTAGCTGATGGTGAACATGCCGCCGGCCATGCGGTGAACCTCGCCCGGCGGGCTCAGGATGGCGGGAAGCCCGAACGTCACGATGAAGGTCACGGCAGCGCCGAGTCCGGCCGCCGCCGCCGAAACCACAATCCAGACGCCGTCGCTCACCACGATGCCGATCAGGCCGATCAGCGTAACCGGGCCGAAAATCATGAACGGCCAGCTTTGCCGCTGCAGCCGTTCGGGCATCGCCAGCATCAGAAAGGAGCCGATGATCTGCGCGCCATTGAGCCACGCGAGCGTCACGCCGATCATGCCGCTTTGGCCGATGCTGGTGAGATAATCGGGAACGAACGCATTGGAGGCAAAAAACAGCGCGTTGTTGCTGCCGAGCGCAATGCCCAGCAGCCAGAGCTGCGAACTCCTCCAGTTGGGCCACCAGCGGCGCTGGGCGCCGTTGGCGGTCGCGTGGTCCTCCCGCGTGCGCGGCGCGGCAAGGACGAAAAGTGCGACCGTCACCAGACCCGGCACGCACCACACCAGCAGATCGCGCCGCCAGCTTCCGCCGACCGCGGGCAGCACCAGCGGGATGCTGAGCGAGGCCACCAGCGTCACGCCCATCAGCATGCCATTGGTCGAGACCGCATTGGCGAGCCAAGTGCGCGCCGGCGCCCAAAGCCGGACCAAGGTCGGAAGCGCGGGCTGAAAGATCGCGACGCCTGCGCCCATCACCAGCGTCGCAGCATAGAGGGTGAGGATATCTCCGGCTGCGGCGCGCGCCGCGGCGGCGAGCGTTGCGATCGCAAGGCCGGAGGTTGCCACGGCCAGCACGCCGAACCGCGCGATCAGCAGCGAGCCCGGCACCGCGGCCAGCGCGAACATCGCCAGCGGCATGCCCATCAGCAGCCCCACCTGGGTTTCGCTCATGTGCAGGTCGTCGTGAATGAGCCGGATGACCGGTGGGACCGCGAGCAGCGGAATCCGGATCGTTGCTCCGGCCAGCCAGAGCAGCGGCAGCACGACAAGCAACGAGGGACTGGCCCGGACCTCTCCGGGCGGCATCGGACGGTTCATGGTCAGGACACTCGCGGACCCGGCTCAGGTCCCGTTGGCGGCGAACACTACGCGAAATCCCGCATGCGCGATGCCCCGCATTTGCATTGGTCCCCTGCGAAGGGCCTCACGCCTCGTGTTGGCGCTGGCAAAGGCCTGTGCCAGCATCGGCGCAACGACGATGCAAAAAAGGCGAGCAGGAGGAAGTGCGCCATGAACGACACCGCGAACAAAGCCGGTTCCGCGGCCGGCCGGATGCTGCCGACCGACCGCATCGCCTACTCGGCCATCGCCGAGCGGCCGCCGCTGAAGCTTCCCGGCGGCGCGCGTATGGCGATCTGGGTGATCGTCAATGTCGAGGACTGGGACCCCAAGGACGTGATGCCGCGCACGGTGCTGACGCCGCCGGCCGGCGGCGCGCCGTCACCCGATATCCCGAACTGGTGCTGGCACGAATACGGCAACCGCGTCGGCTTCTGGCGCATGCTGAAGGTGTTCGACGAGTTCGCAATCCCCGGCGTGCTCGCGATCAACGGCTGCGCCATCGAGGCCTATCCGCCGATCGTGAAGGCGGCGAACGAGCGCAACTGGGAGTTCATCGGCCATGGCTTCACCCAGCGCAACATGCAGAAGGTGCCGGACGAAAAGGCCGACATCCACATGACCACCGAGGCGATCAGGAAGGCGACCGGCAAACCGCCGCGCGGCTGGCTCGGGCCCGGCCTGACGGAAACCTGGGAGACGCCGGACCTCTTGAAGGAGGACGGCTACGACTACGTTGCCGACTGGGTGCTGGACGATCAGCCGGTGTGGCTGAAGACGCGCACCAAGCCGATTGTCAACGTGCCCTACACGCAGGAATGCAACGACGTGGCAATGATGCTGATCCAGCATCACAAGGCGTCGGAATACTACGACCGGGCGATGGACCAGTTCGAGCAGATCTATGCGGACGCCGAAGGCAGCGCGCGGGTGATGGCGCTGGTGGTGCACCCCTACATCATGGGCGCACCGCACCGTCTGAAACACTTCCGGAAGATCTTTGAAAACATCCGGCGCAAGCCGGACGTGCTGTTCTGGACCGGCTCGCAGATTCTCGACTGGTATCTGTCGGTCGGGCCGAAGGCGCCGTAGTCCGGGCCGTCATTCCGGGGCGCGCCCGCCGGCGCGTTCACGCGCGTCTTCGACGCGCTATGGGCGCGAACCCGGAATCCATACTCCGCAGCGGTGGTTATGGATTCCGGGTTCGCCGCTCCGCGGCGCCCCGGAATGACCGCGGGGGGAGTTTTCGGCAGCCCGGCTAGCTTCCCGTCCGCACCGTTGCCAGGAAGCTTTGCGCCTCGGCGCGCAGCCTGCTGCTCTCCTGCGCGAGCGTGCGCGCCGAAATCAGAACCTCGTTCGAGGCCGAGCCGGTTTCGGACGCGCGGTTGTTCACGTCGAGGATGCTGGCGGCGACCTGCGATGTGCCCTGCGCCACCTGCTTGACGTTCTGCGCGATGTCTTGCGTGGTCGCGTCCTGTTCATCCACCGCAGCGGCGATCGCGGCGGCGACTTCGGCGAGGCGGATGATCGTGCCGCGAATGTCCTTCAGGGCGGACACCGAGTCGCGCGACGCGGTCTGGATGCCCGCGACCTGGGCACGAATTTCCTCCGTCGCCTCGGTTGTCCGCTGCGCCAGCGTCTTCACTTCGCTTGCGACAACCGCAAAGCCGCGGCCGGAGTCGCCGGCGCGCGCGGCTTCGATCGTTGCGTTGAGCGCCAGCAGATTGGTCTGGCTGGCAATCGCGGTGATGAGATTGACGACCTCGCCGATGCGGTTCGCCGCGTCCATCAGCTCGGCCATGCGGCCGTCGGTCATCTCCGCCTGCCGGACGGCCTCCTGAACCATGTCGCTCGAGGTGCGGGACTGGTTGCTGATCTCTCCGGTCGAGGCGGAGATTTCCTCCGTCGCATCGCTGACGACGCGGACGTTGGTGGAGGTCTGCTCGGCCGCGGAGGCGACGGAGCCGGCGAGCTGCTTGGTGGTGTCGGCGGCCGCGGTCAGGGTGAAGGCGGCGGTTTCGAGCTGCGTCGACGTGGTCGAGACCGAGTTGACGATGTCGCCGATCGATTTCTCGAATGTGTCGGCCAGACGCAGCATTTCCGATTGGCGAGCCTCGCGGACGCGCGTCTCGGCGGCCTTTTGCTCGGCCTCGATCCGCGCCATGTGCAGCAGGTTGTCCTTGAAGACGCTCGCGGCGCGGGCGGTGTCGCCGATTTCGTCGCGACGATCGACATAGGGAATGCGGATATCGGTCCTGCCTCGCGCAAGTTGCAGCAGCACGCTGCCGATCTGCTGAATCGGCCGGCCGATGGTGCGTGAGGCGAACAGCGCGATGCCGAGGAACAGGATCGTCATGATCGCGCCGAGGCCGATCCGCAGTTTTTCCGCCTGCCTGCCGCCGGCGATGGCGTCGCGGGTCGCCCGGTCGCTGAGTTCGGTGGCGGTTCGCGCGACCTCATCGAGGAGCCGGCGCGCGGTGTTCTCCGCTGCACCGGCCCGGTCCCTCTGGATTTCGATCTGGCTGTTGATGGCGCCGGTGATGGTTTTCAGAATGCCGACATATTCGGGCACGATCTGACGCAATTGCTCGATGCCCTCGATCACCTTGGGGTCGCGCACATCGCGGCGGGCAAAAGTAAGCTTTTCGATCGCCTGGTCTGCCGCGCCGGTGATGCGCGAGACCTGCGAAGGCTCGCTGAGCACGAAGTATCGCCAGGTTGCGGTTCGCGCATCCTTGAAGGCCGAGCCGGCTTCGTTGATCAGGGTTTCCACCAGCGTGACATTCGGCATCAGGGCGAACCCGTCCGAGTTCACCAGCTGGTGAAAGGCGCGCGTCCAATAGGTCTCGGTTTCGTCGAGCTTCTTGAACAGCGACAGGATCTGGGTTTGCTGCGCGCCGATGTCGCGCAGCGCCGTCACATAGTCCAGCGTCAGCCCGTTGATGTGTTCGAGCTGCTTTCGTGTCGTATCCGTGCTGGCAAGCAGTTGCAGCGTGATGATCTTCTGCCGGGCCTGGCCGGAGACCGCCTGCAGTTGCGCGAGCAGCGCATCGACCTGGTCCGGCGTCTGGGCCCTGCGAAGTTCACGGCCGGCAATTTGCGCGGTCTGCAGCATGACCTCGGTCATGTTGCTCTCGTGCATGATCGCTTGCTGCTTGTCGGCGGTCGCCAACAGCCCCGCAACAAAGCGGCTGCTGAAGTGCTCGCTGACGATCATGCCGGCGAGAAGCACGACGCCAAAGCCGATCGACAGGCCGAGCTTCGCCCCAATTCCAAGTTTGAAGGCAAATCTGCTGCGCGGCATGGCTCGCAAGGGTGATGGGCCGCTTTGGTTAATTGTCGGTAAATGCTTGTGGCAACAGCGAAACTGCCGCTGATCGAGCGCCGCCACGCGGCGCCGTCTTGTTGCCCCGGATGGGGAGGCGCATCCTTGATCCGTGTTCCGGCAACGACCGGACACGAGGAAACGTCAGTGGGGTGACACAATGGGACGCATCGCATTCTGTGGTGCTGCGCTCGGCGCGTTGCTTGCGGCCGCGGCACAAGCTCAAGGACAAACCCAAACACAGGCGCAAGCCCCGTCTTGGACGGTGCCGGCGGAAAACCAGCGCTGCCCGTCGAAGTGGGGCGCCGCGGACGAGCGTGGTTCGGCGAACCACCAGAAGCCTGCGGCGGTGGTCAATGCCGCCAAGCTGATCAGGACCGGCGAGGTCATCGAGCTGGCCCATGTGCTCGGCCCGAGCATGGCGTTCTTCGGCACGCGCCGGTTCGACGTGCACATCAAGCGCACGTTCGTGAACCAGTTCTCCAACATGCGCGGCAGCAATGAGGAGATCGTCGTCACCGAGCTGGGGCAGGTCGGCACGCAGTTCGACGGCTTCGCGCATCAGACCCATCTCAACAGCTGGTACAATTGCTTCAAGGTCGACGAGAACGCGACCCGCACCGGCTTCAACAAGCTCGGCGTCCACAACGTCGGCGCCCTGTTCACGCGGGGCGTGATGATCGACGTCGCGGGCTACAAGGGCGTCGAGATGCTGGGCGACACCTACGAGATCACGGTCGAGGACCTCGAGGGCGCGCTCAAGAAGCAGAACATGACCTTGCAGCCCGGCGACGCGGTGCTGATCAACACCGGCTGGGGCAAGCTCTACGGCAAGGACAATCCGCGCTACGTGAAATCGTGCCCCGGGATCGGCGTTCGGGCCGCGCTCTGGCTTGCGAGCAAGGACCCGATGCTGATCGGAGCCGACAACTGGCCGGTGGAGGTTGCCCCCAATCCCGACAAGCAGCTCTCGTTGCCGGTCCACCAGATCGCGCTGGTGGTGAACGGCATCCATCTGCTGGAGAACCTGAAGCTCGACGAGCTTGCGGCGAAGAACGTCGGCGAGTTCGCCTTCATCATGCAGCCGCTCAAGATCCAGGGCGGCACCGGCTCGACCGTGTCGCCGGTCGCGGTGCGGTAGCTCGAAGCAAGATGGCCGCCCGCCGAGAGGCGGCCGGCCATCATGTCGCGCGATGCTTGGAGCGTCCCAAGGCTGCCCTTGCCAGGGGCTGTCGGCCAGGGCTCCCGGCTCGCCTGCAGCGCAAACACTTGCGCGGATGGCTGCGCAGCTGCAGGTCAGCTCGCTCGCCGTCCCGGCGAGCGGTGGGGTTGACTCCCGCAAAATGTTCTCTATTTGTTCTATCTATCCTGCTTGTTGAGGGGCGCCATCCGGATGGCTCCCGATGGCAGAGGCAGGAACGGTGCGCCTGCGGGTCCGGCTCAGCCGGCCGGACTCCCGGGAAGCCTCGGACACCGCTCTATGGGCACTACGACCTGTGCGCAGGGAGCCTGCTGGACCACCGGTCGCCGGTCGCGACCGGGCGGCAAACGACGGCCCGAGGTAGTGAGGCAAGGTCTCACGAACACCGTGGTGGAGCGCCGCAAGGCGCGCCGGCCCGCGTCATGGGCCGGTGTCCCTTCCGCCGAAGGGACGGGCCCGACCGTAAGGTGGCCATGGGTGCGGCGTTCCGCACCAGCGCTTTGTGGCGCTCCGCTCCCCTCATAAGAGGGCGAGCAAGAAAAAGCGATGTCCGCAAGCTCCGGGCGCACTGCGTCGCGGCAACGGGCGACCGTCTCTGCAACAGCTCTCGACCGCAGGCGGGCCAGCGGCAAGCCGATGACAACGTTCCGAGGTACCGTGGTGGCTCGCTGTCGAAGCGTCACACGCGACGCAAAAAAAAGAGCGAAAGTTCCCGCCACTCCTGGGCTTTGCTGGACTTGCGCATCGTTGCGCGTGTTGCACCGCATTGCTCGATATGTTACGGAACCGCGCGATTTTCGTGGGGTTCGGCGACGGCCCCCAGGATCCAAAATCTCCCTTGAAATCCAAGGGTTTGCGCCGTGCCTTCCTTGGTTGGCGCCGAGCCCGCGGATTTGACTTCAAGAGCATCCTGACGTGGCAGGCGAAGACACGACTGTATCCGGCATGGCTGGGCGTTACGCGCGGGCGCTGTTCGAGCTCGCGCTCGAAAGCAAGTCGGTCGACGCGGTGCGGGCCGACCTGGAAAAATTCGACGCGCTGGTGACGGAAAGCGCCGACCTGCACCGCCTGGTGCGGAGCCCGGTGTTCGGCGCCGAGGAGCAGGGCAAGGCGCTGGCCGCCGTCCTCGACAAGGCCGGCATCGGCGGGCTCGCCGGGAATTTCCTGAAGCTCATCACGGCCAACCGCCGGCTGTTCGCGGTGCGCGACATGATCCGCGACTTCCGCAAGCTGGTGGCCCGCTGGAAGGGCGAGGTGACCGCCGAGGTCACGGTCGCCGAAAAGCTCTCCGACGCGCGGCTCGAGGAGCTCAAGAGCGCGCTTAAAGCAATCACCGGCGAAAAGGCGATCGATCTTAACGTCAAGATCGATCCGGCGATCATCGGCGGGCTGACCGTCAAGCTCGGTTCCCGCATGGTCGACAGTTCGCTCCGCACCAAACTCAATGCGATCAAGCACGCGATGAAAGAGGCAGGCTGATGGATATCCGCGCCGCAGAAATCACCGCCATCCTGAAGGACCAGATCAAGAATTTCGGCCAGGAGGCGGAAGTCTCCGAAGTCGGCCAGGTTCTGTCGGTCGGCGACGGCATTGCCCGCGTCTACGGTCTCGACAACGTCCAGTCCGGCGAGATGGTCGAGTTCGAGAACGGCGTCCGCGGCATGGCGCTGAACCTCGAGACCGACAACGTCGGCATCGTGATCTTCGGCGCCGACCGCGAGATCAAGGAAGGCCAGACCGTCAAGCGCACCCGCGCCATCGTCGACGTGCCGGTCGGCAAGGGCCTGCTCGGCCGCGTGGTCGACGCGCTCGGCAATCCGATCGACGGCAAGGGCCCGATCAAGGCCGAGCAGCGCGCCCGCGTGGACGTGAAGGCGCCGGGCATCATCCCGCGCAAGTCGGTGCACGAGCCGATGGCGACCGGGCTGAAGGCCGTCGACGCGCTGATCCCGATCGGCCGCGGCCAGCGCGAGCTGATCATCGGCGACCGCCAGACCGGCAAGACCGCGATCGCGCTCGACACCATCCTCAACCAGAAGCCGCTCAACGCGCAGCCCGACGAGAAGATCAAGCTCTACTGCGTCTACGTCGCGGTCGGCCAGAAGCGCTCCACCGTCGCGCAGTTCGTGAAGGTGCTGGAGGAGCAGGGCGCGCTCGAATATTCGATCGTTGTCGCCGCGACCGCGTCGGACCCCGCGCCGATGCAGTTCCTGGCGCCATTCTCCGGCTGCACCATGGGCGAGTTCTTCCGCGACAACGGCATGCACGCCGTGATCATTTATGACGACCTGTCGAAGCAGGCGGTCGCCTACCGCCAGATGTCGCTCTTGCTGCGCCGCCCGCCGGGCCGCGAGGCCTATCCGGGCGACGTGTTCTATCTCCACTCGCGTCTGCTCGAGCGCGCCGCCAAGATGGGCGACGGCTCCGGCGCGGGCTCGCTGACGGCGCTGCCGGTCATCGAGACCCAGGCCAACGACGTGTCGGCCTACATCCCGACCAACGTGATTTCGATCACCGACGGCCAGATCTTCCTGGAGACCGACCTGTTCTATCAGGGCATCCGCCCGGCGGTGAACGTCGGCTTGTCCGTGTCGCGCGTGGGCTCGGCCGCGCAGACCAAGGCGATGAAAAAGGTCGCCGGCAAGATCAAGGGCGAACTCGCGCAGTACCGTGAGATGGCGGCCTTCGCGCAGTTCGGCTCCGATCTCGACGCCACCACCCAGCGCCTGCTCAACCGCGGCGCCCGGCTCACCGAGCTCCTCAAGCAGCCGCAGTTCTCGCCGCTGAAGATGGAAGAGCAGGTGGTGGTGATCTATGCCGGCGTGAACGGCTATCTCGACCCGCTCCCGGTCAACCGCGTGCGCGCCTTCGAGCAGGGCCTGCTCACGCTGGTGCGGAGCAAGAACAACGACATCCTCGAGGACGTCCGCAAGACCAACGACCTTTCGGCCGACACGGAAAAGAAGCTGAAGGGCGTGGTCGACGGCTACGCCAAGACGTTCGCCTGAGGCCGATGCCAGCATTCTGAAGGGTCGACTGAATGGCCAGCCTCAAGGACATGCGGGTCCGCATCGCCGCCACCAAGGCGACGCAGAAGATCACCAAGGCCATGCAGATGGTCGCGGCGTCGAAGCTGCGCCGCGCGCAGGCGGCGGCCGAGGCCGCGCGCCCCTATGCCGAGCGCATGGAGAAGGTGCTGGGCAACATCGCGGCGTCGGTGACCGACCTTGCCTCAGCGCCGAAGCTGCTCGCCGGCACCGGCTCCAGCCAGACGCACCTGCTGGTCGTCTGCACCGCCGAGCGCGGACTGTGCGGCGCATTCAACTCTTCGATCGTCCGTATCGCGCGCGAGAAGATCAACGCGCTGACCGCGGACGGCAAGACCGTGAAAATCCTCTGCGTCGGCCGCAAAGGCGCCGACCAGCTGCGCCGGCAGTATGCGGACAAGATCGTCGAGGTGATCGAGCTGCGCGTCAAGACGCTCGGCTTCGAGCACGCCAATCAGGTCGCCAAGAAGATCATCGAGCTTTACGAGAAGGGCGAGTTCGACGTCGCCACGCTGTTCTTCTCGCGCTTCCGCTCGGTGGTCGCCCAGATCCCGACCGCACTGCAGATCATTCCGCCGGTGTTCGAGGCGAAGTCCGACAACGGCCAGGCCGCGGTCTACGAGTACGAGCCGGACGAGATCGACATCCTCACCGAGCTTCTGCCGCGCAACATCGCGGTGCAGGCGTTCCGTGCGCTCTTGGAAAACGCCGCGTCCGAGCAGGGCGCGCGCATGTCGGCGATGGACAACGCCACCCGCAACGCCGGCGAAATGATCCGCAAGCAGACCATCACATACAACCGCACGCGTCAGGCGATGATCACCAAGGAGCTGATCGAGATCATCTCCGGCGCCGAGGCCCTGTAACGATCACGGAGGCTTCCATGGCTTACAGCGTGTCAGCGACGACCAAAGGCGGCCGCAACGGCCGTGCGATCCTCGACAACGGCGGGCTCGCGCTGGCGATGGGCCTGCAAAAGGAATTCGGCGGCAACCGCGAGGGCCACAACCCCGAGCAGCTTTTCGTGCTCGGCTGGTCGGCCTGCTTCGGCCAGGCGATCCTGGCGCTCGCCAAGAAGCACGGCCTCGACGGCCAGGACGCCCGCGTCACCTGCTCCGTCGCGATGGACAAGGACGAGATCAGCTTCGGCTTCAAGGCCGAGTTGAAGGTCACGATCCCCGGCGCCGACAAGGCCAAGGTTCAGGCGCTGGTCGAAGACGCCCACAAGATTTGCCCCTATTCGCGCGCCACGCGCAACAACGTGCCGGTCACGTTGACCGTGGTCTGAGCGCCCGAGGTTCGAAGGAGAAGGTTCATGGCGACCCCCAACGCAGTCGGAAAGATCACCCAGGTCATCGGCGCCGTCGTCGACGTGCAGTTCGAGGATCACCTGCCGGCCATTCTGAACGCGCTCGAGACCAAGAACGGCGGCCAGCGCCTCGTTCTCGAAGTCGCGCAGCATCTCGGCGAGAATACCGTGCGCACCGTCGCGATGGACACCTCCGAGGGCCTGGTGCGCGGCCAGGAGGTCACTGACACCGGCGAGCCGATCGCGGTTCCGGTCGGCGACGAGTGCCTCGGCCGCATCATCAACGTCGTCGGCGATCCGGTGGACGAGGCCGGACCGGTGAAGACATCGGCCAAGCGCGCCATCCATCAGCCCGCGCCGGAATACACCGAGCAGTCGACCGAGGCGGAAATTCTCGTCACCGGCATCAAGGTCGTCGACCTGCTCGCGCCCTACGCCAAGGGCGGCAAGATCGGCCTGTTCGGCGGCGCCGGTGTCGGCAAGACCGTGCTGATCATGGAGCTGATCAACAACGTGGCGAAGGCGCACGGCGGCTACTCGGTGTTCGCCGGGGTGGGCGAGCGCACCCGCGAGGGCAACGACCTCTATCACGAGATGATCGAGTCGGGCGTCAACAAGGACCCGAAGAAGAACAACGGTTCGACCGCCGGCTCCAAGTGCGCGCTGGTGTACGGCCAGATGAACGAGCCGCCGGGCGCCCGCGCCCGCGTCGGTCTCTCGGGCCTCACCGTCGCCGAGCACTTCCGCGACCAGGGCCAGGACGTTCTGTTCTTCGTCGACAACATCTTCCGCTTCACCCAAGCCGGCTCGGAAGTGTCGGCGCTGCTCGGTCGTATTCCTTCGGCGGTGGGCTATCAGCCGACGCTCGCGACCGACATGGGCGCGCTGCAGGAGCGCATCACCACCACGACCAAGGGCTCGGTCACCTCGGTGCAGGCGATTTACGTGCCGGCCGACGACCTGACGGATCCTGCGCCCGCCACCTCGTTCGCGCACCTTGACGCCACCACCGTGCTGTCGCGCGACATCGCCGCCAAGGGCATCTATCCGGCGGTGGACCCGCTCGACTCCACCTCGCGCATGCTGTCGCCGCTGATCGTCGGCGAGGAGCACTACGCGGTCGCCCGTCAGGTGCAGCAGGTGCTGCAGCGCTACAAGGCGCTGCAGGACATCATCGCCATTCTCGGCATGGACGAGCTTTCCGAAGAGGACAAGATGACGGTGTCGCGCGCCCGCAAGATCGAGCGCTTCCTGTCGCAGCCGTTCCACGTCGCCGAGGTGTTCACCGGCTCGCCGGGCAAGCTCGTCGACCTGCAGGACACCATCAAGGGCTTCAAGGGCCTGGTCGAAGGCAAGTACGACCACCTGCCGGAGGCGGCCTTCTACATGGTCGGCAGCATCGAAGAGGCCGTCGAGAAGGGCAAGAAGCTCGCGGCGGAAGCGGCGTAACACCTACGCCAAGGTCGGATCAGCATGGCTACGTTCCATTTCGAACTCGTTTCGCCGGAGAGGATCGCGTTTGCCGGCGAGGTCGACCAGGTCGATATCCCTGGTGCGGAGGGCGACTTCGGCGTGTTCGCCGGCCATGCGCCGCTGATCTCGCTGCTGCGTCCCGGCGTCGTGACGGTCTATAAGGGCGGCGAAGAAACCAAGCTCGTCGTGCTCGGCGGACTGGCCGAAGTGGGCCCCGGCGGTCTGACGCTTCTCGCCGACGTTGCCACCTCGATTGAGGACGTGGACCGCGCCGCGTTGCAGGCGCAGATCGCCGCGATGGAGGAGCGCGTGAAGCAGATGGAGCAGGGCTCCACGCTCGACCGCGAGATCACCCGCCTCGACCACCTGAAGATGCTCGACCTGCATCTGCAGGGCACGGCGATGCACTAGCGGTCGCTCATCCCGGGCGAGCGGCCGCTAAGCCGGACCCTGGCCCGGGAGCAAAAAACCTATTTGGTGAACTTCGAGAACGCCTTGACGACCTGCTCGTAGGTCTCGCGTTTGAACGGCACGACCAGTTCGGGCAAGTCCTCCATCGGCACCCAGCGCCAGTCGATGAACTCCGGATCGTGCCCGCCGCCCGGGTTCTCGATGTCGATCTCGCTGTCCTTGCCGGTGAAGCGAAGCGCGTACCACTTCTGTTTCTGGCCTTTGTATTTTCCGTCCCAGGCCTTTTTGCCGAATTTTTTCGGGATGTCGTAGGTTAGCCAGTTGCGGATATCGCCGAGCTTCTCGACCGACTTGATGTTGGTCTCTTCGTAAAGCTCGCGCAGCGCCGCGGGATAGGGCTTCTCGCCCTCGTCGATGCCGCCCTGCGGCATCTGCCAGACATGGGTCTCGTCGATGTGCTCGGGTCCGCTGGCACGCCGGCCGATGAACACAAGGCCCTTGCGGTTGATGACGCAAAGTCCGGCGCAGGGACGATAGGGCAGGTCTTCGTAGCGTGGCATTGCGGTTTCTCGACTGCATGCCTCACCCGTGCAGGCGGGCGGTCCGGCATCAATGATCTAGCAGAAAGATCGGCCATGCGCGCGTGGCTGCGGGCGCGGTTGCACGGGACAAGAAAGTCACGACGACTTCGGCTTGTTCGCCACGGCGCTGACGGGCACCAGCACGAAGCCGCGGTTTTCGGCGGCGCGGGCCCAGAACGCGATGCGTTCGATCGAGGCGGGCGCGGCCGCCGCGATGCCGACCACGGAACCGCGCTCGCGTGCCGCTGCTTCGAGCCGCGCCAGCGCCCCGTCGATGTGCGACGCCGACGGCACCGAGTCGAGGATGATCTCGGCCTTGGCGAACGGCAGGCTGTTGGCGCCGGCAATCTGCGGCGCAAGGCTGCGCGGCGACGAGCCGTCATCGACATAGATCAGCCCGCGCTTTGCGGCCTCGCGCAGCACCGGCGCCAGCGCCTGCTCGGTCGACGTGAACCGCCCGCCCATGTAGTTGACGATGCCGACATAGCCCTGGAACCGGCTCATCAGCCAGTACAGGCGGTCGAT
>JAIESI010000216.1 GCA_019746135.1 Xanthobacteraceae bacterium | reverse complement strand
CGCCGCACCGAGATCAACAAGGCGCGCCGCTCGCGCATGCGCGGCGCCGTCCGCACCGTCGAGGAAGCGATCGCCTCAGGCGACAAGAACAAGGCGCTCGCGGCAATGAAGAGCGCGGAGCCCGCGCTGATGCGCGCCGCCCAGCAGGGTCAGGTGCACAAGAACGCCGCGAGCCGCAAGGTCTCGCGCCTGGCGCACCAGATCGCCAAGCTCGGCAAGTAACTCCGGCAGGTAGCTCCGGCAAAAAGCGACCGGTCCGTCATCCGGCCCGGTCGCCGAATTGTGCGCATAACGCGCACGGCAGTGCTGCAATCCGTCTGAAATTTTGCTAGGTGCCGCGCGCGAGTGGACGACGCATCGTTCGCTCGCGCGTGTTGTGTTCGTTGCGCCGCATCCGACGCGAAGCTTCCCACGTGAAGCTTTTGTGGCAACGATGTCACAGCACTGACAAGAAACGCTCACGTACGTAGTTTTACCTATTCCCACGATTTTTGACTCGGCGCGAGTCCGCAATTTTTTCGCAGGGGGTTACCCTGCTTTGGTGCTCACGAATTCGTCATGTGAACAAAGGATTTAGAGGTCATGCGACTCCGAGGAGTTTGAATCCGCCACATTGGTGAACGAGCGAGTGAGCATTTATTTCGAAACTTTTCTCTCAGTTTCGTGACAGACAATCTGCACGCTTCTTCAAGACGTTGGGTCACAAATTTTTACGAAGATGACAGGTCGAGTCGGTGCGATCGCAGATGCCGGCTGCAATCTCGTGTTGCCGACGAACTTCATCGTGCTAGTTTCATCTGGCTTCCGGGTTCGACATTCAGCAGAAGGAAAACGAAATCAAACTCATCGGCGATGAGAGCGCGGAATTGTCTCTCGACATTTCTTCGTCTCGACTCGTTGTCCCGCCCAAGCGGTTTGGGCCGAACAATGATCCGAAAAGTTTGATCGATTTTCTTTCTTCTGGCATCCGGCGCCGAGCGGCGGATGGCGTGCCCGCGGAGCAGCGGTCTTAGTACTTCAACAACGCGATCAAGACGGTCTGTCGCGAGGGCCTTGCGACGGAAAGGGGGGCTTATGACTGATCGGTGGCACGCTCTGGCAGCAAACGCGAATTTCAAGCCCGACACCGGGTGCGCAGCCGGAGATACCAGCCACCGGTCCAGATCGGCTCCTCCAAGTAGCTGACGCCAAGCATCGCTGCGTTTGTTTTCCTGGACCCTCGAAGGTCCGCCTCGTCAACAAGACCAAACCTCAGAACTTCGAGTGAGTAACCGCGTCACGTTTCGGCGGCTCGCGATGCCGTCGGCGTTTCACCGAGTTCCAACTTCAACCTCCGATACGAGAGCAAGAAAAAAATGACCAACCCTGACCAGGAGCCCTGGCGGCGAGTTAAGGAGCGCGTCCGCTCCGAAGTCGGCGAAGACATTTTTCAGAGCTGGTTTACGCGGATGGAGTTGGACGTCATCGATGACGTGACAGTCCGTCTCTCGGTTCCCACCCGCTTCCTCAAGAGCTGGATCCAGTCGCACTACATCGACCGGGTTCTGGCCTGCTGGCAGGCGGAAATGCCCGCGGTTCAGAAGGTCGAGGTCAACGTGCGCAGCGCGGTGATCCGCACGGTGCCGCCGAAGGCGAAGCCGCCGGAGCTTGCCGAAGGAAATCGCGATCCGCGCCTGCCGCGGCTGGAAATCGGCGATTTGCGCGCGGCCTATGCGCCGGTGTCGAGCGGCCACGACGCGCTCGGCGGCTCGCCGCTCGACCTGCGCCTGACCTTCGAGAGCTTCGTCGTCGGCCGTTCCAACACGCTGGCCCACGCCGCCGCAAAACAGGTGGCCGCGGCGCGGCGCGGCGAGCCGGTGATGTTCAACCCGCTCTACATCCATGCCGGCGTCGGCCTCGGCAAGACGCACTTGCTGCAGTCGATTACCTGGGCCGGCAACCAGGGCGCCGAGCGCAAGGTGCTGTACCTCACCGCCGAGAAGTTCATGTACGGCTTCGTCTCGGCGCTGCGCACCCAGTCGGCGCTGGCCTTCAAGGAGGCGCTGCGCGGCATCGACGTGCTGGTGATCGACGACCTGCAGTTCCTGCAGGGCAAGTCGACCCAGTCCGAGTTCTGCCACACGCTCAATGCGCTGATCGACGCGGGACGCCAGGTCGTCATCGCCGCCGACCGCGCGCCGACCGACCTGGAGAGCCTCGACGACCGCGTGCGCTCGCGGCTGGCCGGCGGCCTCGTGGTTGAGATGGGTCCGCTCGGCGAGGAGCTGCGGCTGGAAATCCTCAAGACCCGCGTCGCTGCGGCGCGGCAATACCATCCGGGCTTCGACGTGCCCGCCCCGGTGCTGAGCTACATCGCCAAGTCGGTCACGCATAACGGCCGCGACCTCGAAGGTGCGGTCAACCGGCTGCTCGCCCACAACAAGCTCACCGGCCAGCCGGTGACGATGGAGATGGCCGAGCGCGAGGTGCGCGACCTGATCCGCCCGCAGGAGCCTAAGCGCGTCAAGATCGAGGACATCCAGCGCATCGTCGCGCGGCAGTACAACGTCAGCCGCGCCGACCTGTTGTCGTCGCGGCGGACCGCGAACGTGGTCCGCCCGCGCCAGGTGGCGATGTATCTCGCCAAGACCCTGACCTTGCGCTCGCTGCCGGAGATCGGCCGGAGATTCGGCGGCCGCGATCACACCACCGTGCTGCACGCGGTGCGCAAGATCGAAGGCCTGGTCGGCAACGACGCGATGCTGGCGGACGAGATCGAGGTCCTGAAGCGTCAGCTTCAGGAATAGCCCCCGGAAGCCTCCGCGGCGCCTGCAAGGCCCTCCCCTTGGGAGGGCCTTTTGCTCGCACGGAGGGCCGTGAATCGCAGGGAAAACCTGGGTTCCCGGGGCGGCAAGGCTTGCGAAAAAGGCCGGGCCGCGTCACTTTCGGTCCCCCACTGGGTTTTCCACAGGCGACAAGGCTCCATGAAGGTCACCATCGAGCGCGCAGAGCTGCTGAAATCTCTGGGCCATGTGCATCGCGTGGTCGAGCGGCGGAATACGATCCCGATCCTCGCCAACGTGCTGATCCGCGCGGAAAAATCCGCCCTGAGCCTGAAGGCCACCGATCTCGACCTCGAGGTGATCGAGTCGATCTCCGCCGAGGTCGCGCCGGCCGGCTCGACCACGGTGCCGGCGCACATGTTCTACGACATCGTCCGCAAGCTTCCCGAGGGCTCGCAGGTGGCGCTCGAGTCGTCGAGCGACCGCGCCGTGCTCGCGGTCCGCGCCGGGCGCTCGCGCTTCACCCTGCAGACCTTGCCGGAGAGCGATTTCCCCGATCTCGCCGCCGGCGACATGACCCACAAATTCACGCTTGCCGGCGCGGACTTGAAGCGGCTGATCGACAAGACCCAGTTCGCGATCTCGACCGAGGAGACCCGCTACTACCTCAACGGCATCTATCTGCATGTCGCAGGCGCGGGAAAATCGCAGACCTTGCGCGCGGTCGCGACCGACGGTCATCGCCTGGCGCAGACCGATCTGCCGGTGCCCGCGGGGGCCGTCGGCATGCCGGGCGTGATCGTGCCGCGCAAGACCGTCACCGAGGTGCAGCGGCTGATCGAGGACAGCGAGGCCGAGGTCACCATTGAGCTGTCCTCGGCGAAGATCCGCTTCTCGATCGGCAACGTGGTGCTCACCTCGAAGCTGATCGACGGCACGTTCCCGGACTACCAGCGGGTGATCCCGGCCGGCAACGACAAGGAGCTCGTGATCGACAAGAAGGATTTCGAGGCCGCGGTCGACCGCGTCTCCACAGTCTCGAGCGAGCGCGGCCGCGCCGTGAAGCTGTCGCTCAGCGGCGGCAAGCTCATCCTTTCGGTCACCAACCCGGATTCCGGCAGCGCCACCGAGGAGATCGAGGTCGAGTACGACGCCGACCCGATCGATATCGGCTTCAACTCGCGCTACCTGCTCGACATCGCCGCCCAGCTCGACGGCGAGGTGGCGGTGCTCAAGCTCGCCGATCCCGGCTCGCCGACGCTCATTCAGGACAAGGACGCCAAGGGCGCGCTGTACGTCCTGATGCCCATGCGGGTGTGATACAAAACCGAGTGTGGCGCCTCGTTCCTGCAAGGGACCACGTCTCGTGTACGGCGAAAAACCTGTGAGCCTCCATGACCAGCAAGGATGCTGCGGACAGAGAGTTGGCTCACTATTTTGAGAACCCGGAAATCCTTTTCTGGAATGTCGGCGATATCGTCGCTGGCGGACCCATCAAGATTGATGGCTACTACGTTTCTCCGTATTGCGACTGGGGCTGTTGCCGCCCATACGGACCGTTTACCACCACTGACGAAGCACTCGATGCATCGCAAAAAAGGTGGCGTGAATGGGATGAGCGGGACAGGGCTCCTTGATTGATGGCGGAATGAGATGACCGCCGCCCGCATCCGCCGCCTCGCGCTGACGAACTTCCGCAGCTATCGCGCGGCGAGCCTCGACACCGGGCGCGACCTCGTGGTGCTCGCCGGCGCGAACGGTGCGGGCAAGACCAACCTGATCGAGGCGATCTCGCTGCTGGTGCCGGGACGCGGGCTGCGGCGCGCCACCTATGAGGAGGTGGCGTTTTCCGAGGGCGACGGCTCGTGGGCGGTCTCGACCGAGATCGAGGGCATGCTGGGGCTTGCCACGCTCGGCACCGGCATCGAGCCGCCGGCCGGCGAGGAGGCCGCGCGCAGCCGCCTGTGCCGCATCGATCGCGAACCGGTCGGCTCGGCTGCGGCCTTCGCCGATCACCTCCGCGTGGTGTGGCTCACGCCGGCGATGGATCAGCTGTTCATGGGGCCGGCTTCCGAGCGGCGGCGCTTCCTCGACCGCCTGGTGCTCGCGGTCGATGCCGAGCACACCAGCCGGGTCTCGGCACTGGAGCGGAGCCTGCGCTCGCGCAACCGGCTGCTCGAGGAGCAGCGGCCCGACACGCACTGGCTCGATGCGATCGAGCACGAGACGGCCGAGCTTGCGGTTGCGGTCGCCGCCGGCCGTGCCGAGACCGTGCAGCGCCTCCAAGGCGCGCTCACGCAACGCGAGGACGACACGTTTCCGTCAGCCGAGATCGCGCTCGACGGCTGGATGGAACAGCTCCTGCCGAGCCACCCTGCGGTCGAGATCGAGGAGCGCTATCGCGCGATCCTCAAGGACAACCGGCCGCGCGACGCTGCGGCAGGCCGCACGCTCGACGGGCCGCATCTCACCGATCTCTCCGTCGTCTATGCGCCGAAAAGCATCCCGGCCGCCGACGCCTCGACCGGCGAGCAGAAGGCGCTGCTGATCGGGCTCGTGCTGGCGCACTCGAGCCTGCTCGCGGAGATGACCGGGTTTGCGCCGATCCTGCTGCTCGACGAGGTCGTCGCCCATCTCGATCCGGGCCGCCGCACCGCGCTCTACGATGCACTCGGCCGGCTCGGCGCCCAGGTCTTCATGACCGGCGCGGACCCGGCGGCGTTTGCCGACGTCGCGCCGCGGGCCGACGTTTTCACCGTAGCCCCGGGCCGCGTGCAGCACGCCGGCCAGGCATCTGGACCGGCTTAAGTTCCATAAAAATGCAGGCCGTGCGCGGCCGGACCTCCGGAACATCGCTGCGTGTGTGCGATTTATCCGACATAGCGGACGCGAAGGTTGTGCGTGGAGAGGAAGAC
The DNA here is from genome assembly GCA_019746135.1 of Xanthobacteraceae bacterium. Lineage (GTDB taxonomy): Bacteria > Pseudomonadota > Alphaproteobacteria > Rhizobiales > Xanthobacteraceae > Z2-YC6860. The sequence continues at coordinate 18,626 of JAIESI010000216.1, read as the reverse complement.
GATGGCCGCGGTGGAGCCGGCAAGAGAGCGCGTTGCCCGCATGCTTCAGGACGCTGTCACGCAGCTGCATGAAGACATCGAGCGCGTCGAATTCTGGACCGAGGTTCTCGGCTGTCTGACGCGGCCGGTGCCGGACTACAGCATGGAAAACAGCAAATTGAACCGGTTCAATCTGCCGGGCCGCGACGGCCGGGCGGGTCCAGCCGACTTCACCGAAGGCGACGAGAAGGCCTCGCTGACACGGCTCGGAAGCGGTGCAAAGCGCGACCCTTCGCAGCGTTGATTCCAGGCAATTTTTGACCTCCCGCCCCTTTAAAAACTGCCTTTGAATCAACATATTAGCCGGGTCCAATTAGCGCTGTACGGAACCCTGGTTTTCGTGCCAAATCGTCGCTGATTCTCACCCATTTTTTGCAAGCGATTCGAGATACATCGCATGGCCGAGCCCGCCCTCAACATTCCCTCCGACTACGGCGCAGAATCGATCAAGGTCCTCAAGGGCCTCGATGCGGTGCGCAAGCGGCCGGGCATGTATATCGGCGACACCGACGACGGCTCGGGCCTGCACCACATGGTCTACGAGGTCGTCGATAACGCCATCGACGAGGCGCTGGCCGGCCACGCCACCGAAGTGTCGGTGCGGCTCAACCCGGACGGCTCGTGCACCGTGCACGACAACGGCCGCGGTATCCCGACCGACATTCACAAGAGCGAAGGCGTTTCGGCGGCCGAGGTCATCATGACCCAGCTCCATGCCGGCGGAAAATTCGACCAGAACTCCTACAAGGTCTCCGGCGGTCTGCACGGCGTCGGCGTCTCCGTGGTCAACGCGCTGTCGACCTGGCTCAAGCTGACGATCTGGCGCGACGGCAAGGAACATTCGATGGAGTTCCGCGACGGAGACGCCGTGGCGCCGCTCAAGGTGACCGGCGAGGCCGGCGACCGGCGCGGCACCGAGGTGTCGTTCCTGCCGTCGAAGCAGACCTTCACCATGACCGAGTTCGATTTCGCGACGCTGGAACACCGGCTGCGCGAGCTCGCCTTCCTCAACTCCGGCGTCCGGATCGTGCTGTCCGACATGCGCCACGCGGTCGAGAAGCGCGACGAGATGCGCTACGAGGGCGGCGTCGAAGAGTTCGTGAAATATCTCGACCGCAACAAGAACTCGCTCATTTCCGCGCCGATCATGATCAAGTCGGAGCGCGACGGCATCACGGTCGAGTGCGCGCTGACCTGGAACGACAGCTATCACGAGACCGTCCTCTGCTTCACCAACAACATCCCGCAGCGCGACGGCGGCACGCACCTTGCGGGCTTCCGCGGCGCGCTGACCCGTCAGGTGACCGGCTATGCCGAGACGCTCGGCAGCGGCCGCAAGGAGAAGGTCGACGTCACCGGCGATGACTGCCGCGAGGGCCTCACCTGCGTGCTCTCGGTGAAGGTCGCCGATCCGAAGTTCTCCTCGCAGACGAAAGACAAGCTGGTTTCGTCCGAGGTACGGCCTGCCGTGGAAAGCATCGTCAACGACCGCCTGGCGGCGTGGTTTGAGCAGCATCCGGCCGAGGCCAAGAGCATCGTCGGCAAGGTGGTCGAGGCCGCCGCGGCGCGCGAGGCGGCGCGCAAGGCGCGTGAGCTGACGCGGCGCAAGGGCGCGCTCGACGTCAATTCGCTCCCCGGCAAGCTCGCCGACTGCCAGGAGCGCGATCCCGCGAAGTCCGAGCTGTTCATCGTCGAGGGCGACTCGGCGGGCGGCTCCGCCAAGCAGGGTCGCAACCGCGAGTTCCAGGCCGTCTTGCCCCTCCGGGGCAAGATCTTGAACGTCGAGCGCGCGCGCTTCGACAAGATGCTGTCGAGCCAGGAGATCGGCACGCTGATCACCGCGCTCGGCACCGGCATCGGCACCGAGGAGTTCAACGCCGAGAAGCTCCGCTACCACAAGATCATCATCATGACCGACGCCGACGTCGATGGCGCCCACATCCGCACGCTGCTGCTGACGTTCTTCTACCGGCAGATGCCGGAGCTGATCGATCGCGGCCACCTCTACATCGCCCAGCCGCCGCTCTACAAAGTCAGCCGCGGCAAGTCCGAGCAGTATCTGAAGGACGAGCGGGCGCTGGAGGACTACCTCATCGCGACCGGCCTGCAGGAGGCGGTGCTCAAGCTCGCCTCGGGCGAGGAGCGCGCCGGGGTCGACCTGCACGATCTGGTCGAGCAGGCGCGTGTCATCCGCAATGTGCTGTCGGGCATTCACAGCCGCTACAACCGCAAGGTCGTCGAGCAAGCGGGCATCCTCGGCATTCTGAATGCGGAAATTTTCGGGGACCCGGAGAAAGCGGCCGCGGCCGCCCCCTATATCGCGCGGCGGCTCGATGCGCTGGAAGACGAAACCGAACGCGGCTGGCAGGGCAAGTTCGTCGAAGGTGAAGGCTTCCTGTTCGAGCGCACCGTGCGCGGGGTCAAGGAGGTCGCGATCATCGACCAGGCGCTGCTCAACTCCGCCGACGCCCGCAAGCTCGACGAGTACGCCGCCGCGCTGCAGGGCGCTTACGCCAAGGCCGCCACGCTGCGCCGCAAGGGCGACGACGAGCCGCTGCCGGTGCATGGCCCGGTCGGGCTGTTCGAAGCGATCGTCGCCGCCGGACGCAAGGGCCTGACGCTGCAGCGCTACAAAGGGCTGGGCGAGATGAACCCGGGGCAACTCTGGGAGACCACGCTCGATATCGAGGCGCGCTCGCTGCTGCAGGTGAAGGTCAAGGAGATCGACGAGGCGAGCGACATCTTCGCCAAGCTGATGGGCGACGAGGTCGAGCCGCGGCGCATCTTCATCCAGGACAACGCGCTGACCGCGAGCGTCGACGCATAAAAAGCGCGGCCTGCCGGAGGGCAAGCCGCGCAGTGTCCCCAGCGATTGAAACGCGCGCCGTACAAGCGGCGCGCGTTTTCTTGTCAGCAGCTTGTGGCGCGATACCAGGTCCAGCCGTACGGGACATAGGCGGCGCTGCAACCGTAGCCGCCGTAGCCCAGGGCCCCTGCGGTCTGCAGCAAAGCGCCGCCGGAGTAGACGGTCGGCGCGTAATACGGGCGATATCCGTACCCGTTGCCATAGCCGTACCCACGATAGCCGTATCCGCGGTAGCCATAGCCATACCCACCACGGTAGCCATAGCCCCCGTAGCCGTAACCCCCGCCGTAGCCGCGATAGCCGTAGCCACAGCCGTACGTTCCGCACCCGGCGACGCCGCAGCCATACTCGCCGCAGCCGGCGGCATAACCGCCACCACGATAACCGCTGTAGCCATAGCCGCGGTATCCGTAATCGCGGTAGCCGTAGCCCCGGTAGCCGTAGCCAGAGCCGCGGTAGCCATACCCGGTGTCCGCGTAACCGTCGCCGTTGTAGTCGGCGCCGTAACCGCCGCGATAGAGCGGCCGCTCGTAATAGCCGGTTTGGATTTCGGGGCCGCGCTCGTAGTAGACCGTCGTGCCGCGCGAACCGCTGTCGTAGTACTGCGAACCTGAGTAATAGGTGCGCTCGCCGCCGTAATAGCCGTCGCCCTGATAGCCATAGCAGTCGCCGCCATAGCAACCAGCCGATGCCTGCGTCAGTGCGCCGAACATCAGCGCAACGGACGCCGCCAACGCATACACGACGCGTTTCATTTTAAGGCCTCCTCGAATGCCACATCGCAGGAGGCTTGAGCATAGCGCGAGATCAATGCGGCGTTAACCATATATGTCTTTGACTTCACGATATTTTTCACGCTGGTTCTGCCGCAAATCCGGTTCAAAATGGCACAGCTTTGCGGCCAAGGCGGAGCCCATTTTTTGATCCGTGCAACGTCTCGGAGCGGCTGAAGCGAAGTTGTCGTGGGATTGCCGAAGCTTAGAAGGCGCGACGCGCCCGCCGCAAATCACGCCAGGTCGAAATATTCCTTGTGCTCCCAGGCGGTGACGTCCGTCGCGTTGCCCGACTGGCCGCCGCTTTCGGCGTCGCAGCGCGCGATCTCGAACTCCTTGATGCGGGCATAGTAGGCGACGAAGGCCTCGCCGAAACCTTGGCGGAAGCATTCGCTGCTCTTGAGCGCTGCGATCGCCTCGGTGAGCGAGGCCGGCAGCGGCTCGGCGGATTTCTCGTAAGGCGCATCGGCCGAGGGACCCGGATCGAGCTTGCGCGCAATTCCGTCGAGGCCTGCGTGGATCTGCGACGCCATGTAGAGATACGGATTGGCGAGCGGCTCGCCGATCCGGTTTTCCAGATGCGTTGCCGGATCCTTCGGCGCGCCCAGCACGCGCACCATCACACCGCGGTTGTCGTTGGCCCAGATCGCCTGGATCGGCGCCATCGAATTTACGCCATGATAGCGCTTGTAGCCGTTGATCGTCGGCGTCGAGAACGCGGCGGCGGCCCGCGCATGCGCGAGCAGACCGGCGAGGAAATGCCGGCCGAGCGGCGAAAGCAGCTCGGAGGCGTTTGCCGAGACGAACAGGTTCTTTGCCGATTTGCGATCGAGCAGCGACTGATGCAGATGCCAGCCGCTGGCAAACGTATGTGGCAGTCGCGGCCGGCACATGAAGCTCAGCAGGTAGCCGTGACGGCGCGCCACCTGCTTCGCGGCGCTGCGGAACAGCACCATCGCGTCAGCGGCTGCAAGGCCTATATCCGGTGCGAAGGTGAATTCGTACTGGCTCGGGCCCAGCTCAACCTCGAGCGAGCGCAGCGGAAGCCTGAGCGCCTGCACGGTCCGGCGCAGCGTGTCGAGGATCGGCTCGACCTGGTCGTAGCGCTGCTCGGTCAGATACTGGAAGCCGTGCGTCGTATGCTCGACCGCCGGCACCTCGGGTTGCCAGGTCAGCCCGTCGGGAGCGAGCTTCGGGTCGATCAGCTTGAAAAGCTGAAACTCAACCTCCAGCCCCGCGAGATAGTCGAAGCCCTGCTGCGCAAGCTTTGCCAGCGCATCGCGGTAGAGCGCGCGCGTCGAGAGCGGCACCGGCCGGCCGTTCGGAAAATAGATGTCACAGAGAACCCAGCCCGAGCTGTCGGCCCACGGCAGCACGCGGAACGTCGTGGGATCGGGCAGCATGATGAAGTTGCCCGCGCCGGCCATCTCCTCGACGCCCATGCCGCCGCCGGCCGTGAACACGGCAAACGCCGTGCGATGCGAGGTGTCCTTGGCGAGCAGCGTCGTGGTCATGGTGACGCCCGACCGCAGCGCCTTCAGCGCCTCGGACACGACCAGCGTCTTGCCGCGCAGCACGCCGTGCTGATCGCAGAATGAAAAGCGTACGGTCTCGAGCTTGCGCCGCTTGATCTCGCGCTCAGCCGCCGCAGCCGCGCGGCGCTGCTCGGCGCTCCACAGGTCATAGCGGTCGGCGAAGACCGCGTTTCGCGATGAAGATTTGCCCGCTGACATTGCCCCTCAGCCAGACCCTCATGCCCCGCCATAGCCGTCCAAAGGACGGCGTCGCTTCGCTCGCCTATGGCGGGGCATCCCGTCGATCTTAGCGTACCGAAACAACGGCTGAGGCATAGTGTGAACTGAACGGCTGATCACCACGTCACGTCACCGCCCGTTGGCCCAGCTTGCCGCCTTGCGCTTGCTGAGATCGGTTTTCTGCCAGTAGCCCTGCCAGTCGTCGGCCGGGCCGATGCCGTCGATGGCCGCGGGGCCGGTGAGCTTCGGCGCGGTCGCCGGATCGAGCACCATCAGCGGCTTGCCGCCGCTTCTGGTGTCCTCGATCGCCTGGCGCAGCAGACGGCGATAGGCGGTGATCGCCTTGTCGGACTGGCCGAGGTGCTCCTGGGTGCGATCCTGGATGGCGCCCATCGACTCGCAGGCCCACTGGTCGTGCACGTTGATGTCGGCGCCCATGCCGGTATAGGTCTCGTGATCCTGCTCGTGCGGATCGAAACCGTAGTCGTTGCTCTTGTTCTTGCGCGGGATGTAGTCGGGCAGCTCGTAAAGCTCGAGCCGCTGGCGGCGCATCTCGTCCTTGTTCACCGGCTGACCGAAGCTCGTGAAGATCGCGTACCAGTAATGCTTGTGGTCGTCGGTCGGCACGTGCCACTGCGTGATCGTCATCTCCCGGCTCATCGGAATGATGAACGCATTGGGGAACATCAGGTTGGTGACGCGCACATGCGCGTTGCGGTCGCTGATCTGGCGCAGCGTGATGATGCGGAAGCCGTAGTCGGTCGGCTCGACCTCGATGCGCGGACGCGGAAACTCGCGCATGATCTTGGTCATCGGCATGTCGGAGTCCGACGACTTGTCGCGAAACAGCTTGCCGTACTGGTCCGCCGGATCCTCGTCGTGGAAGAAGCGATGCAGGAACGAGGTGTGCGCCGGGTCGATGCCGACCTCCAGCGATTGCAGCCAGTTGCAGTCGATCCGGCCCTTGAACGCGAAGGTGTGCGTGTCGGGCGCGACGAAGCAGTCGAAGTGCGGGAACGCCGGCGGCTCGCCCGGCCCCATGTAGGCGAACAGGATGCCGCTCCTCTCGACCACCGGATAGGCCTTCTGGCGGATGTTGGCGCAGAGGTTCGAGCCGTCCGGCTCGGCCGGTGTCTCAAGGCACTGGCCGGTGACGTCGAACAGCCAGCCGTGGAACGCGCAACGCAGCCCGCCATTCTCGAGCCGCCCGTAGGCGAGATCGGTGCCGCGGTGCGGACATGAGCGGCCGATCAGGCCGTAGCGGCCCTTGTCGTTGCGGAACAGCACCAGGTCCTCGCCCATCAGCCGGACCGGCTTGATCGGCCGGTTCGCGCCGGAGATTTCGTCGACCAGCGCCACCGGCTGCCAGTAGCGGCGCATCAGGTTTCCGGCCGCGGTGCCCGGGCCGACGCGGGTGATGAGATCGTTCTGTTCCTGGCTGAGCATAGCGGGCTCCTGCGATGGCTTTGACCTCGGCTCAGCCAACGGCTAGGCTTGTTCGCTGACCGAACGAATGTTCGAATTAGACCAGATCGATCCGTTCGTTGCAAGGAAGGTCCAAAGAAGGTCAAGGCCTTTGCCGCGCGTCAAACGATCCGAAGCCGAGCAGCGCCTGGTGGAAGCCGCCGGGCCGGAATTCCTCGAAGCGCTGGCGCGCGGGCTTCGGGTGATCGAGGCGTTCGGCCGCGACCGACGGCAACTCACGCTGAGCGACGCGGCCAAGGCGGTCGACCTGCCGCGCGCCTCCGTGCGCCGCACGCTGTCGACGCTGGTGCAACTCGGCTACGCCGAGACCGACGGTCGGCTGTTCAGGCTCACGCCGCGGATTCTGACGCTCGCGTCGAGCTATCTTCAGGCCAATCCGCTTTCGGACATCCTGCAACCCGCGCTGGAGCGCGCCAGCGCGGCGGTCGGCGAAGCCTGCTCCTGCGCGGTGCTCGACGGTGACGACGTGGTCATGATCGCGCATGCGTCGCCGAACCGGCTGGTCGCGGTCAGCGCACAGATCGGGCTCAGGCTGCCGGGGGTCTCGAGCTCGCTCGGCCGTGCCTTGCTCGCGGCGCTCGACGATCGGGCGCTCGACAAATATCTCACGCGCATCAAGCCGGCGAAGCTGACGCCTACGACCGTCATCGACAAGGCCGAAATCCGCAAAGCGATCGTGAAGACGCGCGCGGATGGATATTCGCTGGTCGATCAGGAGGTCGAGACAGGCTTCCGCTCGATCTCGGTGCCGCTGCAACGGCTCGACGGCAAGACGATCGCTGCGCTGAACATCGGCGCGCACAGCGAGCGTTGCTCGCTCGACACCATGCGCAAAGTTTTTCTGCCAAAGCTTCTGGTGACAGCAGACGAACTGCAACGTCAGCTCATTTGACGTGCTGGTGCGTGTTTCAAGGACTGGATCCCCGCTTTCGCGGGGACGAACGTGGAGAGAGCGCGCCGAACCCTCAACCGTTCGTCCCCGCGAAAGCGGGGACCCAGAGCCGCAAACGCTGCTCTCTATTTTCGATAAGACCTCGGATCGCGCGGCTGCCAGCGCCCGGCCTCGACACGGGCGATGAAGTCCGCCACCGCCTCGTTGAAGATCGCCGGCTCCTCCTGGTTCACCACGTGGCCGGTCTTGGGCACGACCACGAGGCCCGACGTCGGCATCCACTGCTTGAGCAGGAAACTCGGCTCCATACACGGCTCGTCCTCGTCGCCGACGACGATCAGCGTCGGCACGGTGACCTTGCGCAAGCGGTCCTCGAAATCGTAGATCGACGGCCGCTCGGCCTGGAAGCCGCGCATGGTGTTGGCGCAGCCGAGCGCGTCGTGCTCGGAGAACATCGTGTTGAACTCCTCGAAGCCGCGCGGGTCCTTCACCAGGAACGGAATGCGCGCCGAGCTGAGCCCGTAGGTCTCCACCACCTTGGGCGTGCCGAGCTTGAGGAACTCCTCGGAAACCAGCTTCGAATTCTTGCGGAATTCCTCGGTGTGCGCGCGCTCGGAGCCCGAGCCCGCACCGGCCGGAACGATCGACAGCGCGCGATCGGGATAGTCGAGCGCAATCTGCAGGACGGTGTAGCCGCCCATCGACAGGCCGACGAAATGCGCCTTGTCGATCTTCAGATGATCGAGCACCGCGATCGCGTCGCTCGACCAGTGCTTGTAGCTGTAGTCCTTCCAGTCCTTCGGCACATCGGACGGCTTATAGCCGCGCGCCGAAAAGGTGATGCAGCGGTGCCGCCGCGAGAAGAACCGCATCTGCAGTTCCCAGTTGCGGTAGTCGCCGGCAAATTCGTGGCAGAACAGGATCGGCGTGCCGTGGCCCGCCTCCTCGTAGTAGAGCTTCACATTGTCCTTGGCGACGGCATACGGCATGAGGTTCCTCAGCGCTTCTTCGCGGGTGCGTTGGCGAAGTATCGGCTCTGGTAGGTGTGCTCGTCTACATCCTGTTTGAGCGCCCAGTCCGCCAGCTCGCGGTGCGTGGTGAACCACACGTCGCGCGACCTCTGCATGTGCTTGAACAGTTCCGTCAGCACCGCTGCGATCAGCGGACGGCCGCCGAACTGACAATGGATCACCAGCGTCTGCAGGCCGATGGTCTCGTGCTCGCGCAGATAATCGAACAGGCCGCGATGCACGTCGAACAGGTCGCGCGACGAAGCGCGCAGCACGCGGTTATCGGAGAAGTCGGTGGTCGGCACGCCGGCGATCGGTCCGTGCGGGGTGTGGATCCTGATCGGCAGGTCGGCGTAGGTGACGTCGCAGGTCCAAGAGAGGCCGTTCTTCTTCAGGAGCCCTGCGGTTTCCGGCGTGAACGCGACCACCGGGCTGCCCCAGCCGGTGACGGTCTGGCCGGTGCAGTCCTGCAGCAGGTCGATGCTTTTGCGGATCAGCTTGTCCTGCTCCTCCGGCGTGAAATACGACGGCAGGTCGTCCTGGGTGTAGGAGTGCGCAGCAATGTCGAAGCCCGACCTCGCGATCTGCTTCACCGCATCCGGGTAGACCTCGGTGCAACGCGCGTTGACGAAGAACGTCGCCGGCACGCCCAGGCGCTCGAAGGTCCGCATCAGCCGCCACACGCCGACGCGACCGCCGTAAGTGGCCCAGGCCTTGGCGGCGTAGTCGGGCGTGCCTTTCTTCAGGTGCGAGGTCTGCACCGAATAGCTCGGCGCGCTGTCGTCCGGCCAGATCTCGAACATCGCCGTCACCGAGACGGCGACCTTCTTGCCGTTCGGCCATGTCAGGGATTTCGGCCGTTTCGCCGCCGCCTTGCTCGCCATTGTCGTGGTACTCCGTGTCAGTCGACCTGAGGGATTCCCATCGCCGGGATCAGCTCCCGCCACTTTCGGGTGTCGCCGTTCATGAAGGCGATGAACTCGTCGCCGGGCTTGAAATCCACCGCAAGCCCGAGCTTGGCGAGCTTGTCCTGGAACGCCGGCTGCCTGGCGATCACCGCAAGCTCGCGGTTGATCCGCGCGACGACCTCGCCCGGCATGCCCGGCGGCCCGACAAGGCCGAACCAGGTGTCCATGCGCACGTCGGGAAGCCCGGCCTCGGCCGTGGTCGGCACATCGGGCAGCATCGGATGCCGGCTCGGGCCGGTCTGCGCCAGGATCCTGAGCTGGCCGCTTTCGGCGACGCGGGTCGAGGCGAGCCCCATCGACACCATCTCGATCTGGCCGGAGATCGCGTCGGTCGCGGCCTGCGCGCCGCCGCGATACGGCACGTGCACGAAATTCCCGCCGCTCTTGAGCTTGAGCATCTCGACAGCGATGTGCAGCACGCCGCCGGTGCCGCCGCTGCCGTAGCGCACGCCGCCAGCATGGATCTTCGAATAGGCGATCAGCTCGGGAAGCGTGTTCGCCGGCACCTTGGGATTGACCGCGAACACGGTCCACGAGGTCACGACCAATGCGATCGGCGTGAAGTCCTTGATCGGATCGGTGCGGTAGCTCTTCTTGAGAAACGGCAACATCGTCGCTTCCGACGTGTTGATCATCAGCGTGTAGCCATCCGCGGGCGAATTCTTCAGCTGCTCGACCGCGATCATGGTCGCGCCGCCGGTGCGGTTGTCGATGACGAAGCTCTGGCCGAGCCGGTCGCCCAGCTCCTGGCCGACCAGACGGCCAAGCACGTCGACGAGGCTCCCCGGCGGGGTATGGATCAGCAGCTTGATCGGGCGCGCGGGATAGTCCTGCGCTTTTGCTGCAACGATGGCAGACGCCAGCACAGCCAAGACGGCAACAAGCGCGGCGCGACGCCCCATCACCATTCCCTCCCGTTGCCCATTTTTGTGGGCAGGATGGGCAGCAACCGTAAGGCCGTCAATCCTCCTCGAACGGCAGGCCGACGTAGTTCTCCGCAATGGTGGTGCGCGCGGCGAGCGACCCGGCGACGTATTCCAGCTCGGCCTGCTGCACGCGGCGCTCGAACGGCGTGTGCGCCTCGAAACGATGCAGCAGCGAGGTCATATAGGTGGAATAGCGCACGCCCTTCCACACGCGCTTGAGGCAGGTGTCGGAATAGCGATCGAGCCGCTCGGTTGCGCCGGTGCGGAAGAACTCGATCAGCGCCCGCGACAGCACGCGCACGTCAGCCGCGGCGAGATTGAGCCCCTTCGCGCCGGTCGGCGGCACGATGTGCACCGCGTCGCCGGCGAGGAACATCCGGCCGTAGCGCATGGGCGCGGCGACATAGGCCCGGCAGGGCGTCACGCCCTTTTGCAGGATCGGCCCCTCGGTCAGCTCGCCACCGCTCGCGTAAAGGCGAAGCTTGAGCTCGTCCCAGATGCGCCGGTCCGGCCAGCCTTCGAGATCCTCGTCCACGGCACATTGCACATAGAGACGCGCCAGCCGCGGCGAGCGGCGGCTGGCAAGCGAAAAGCCGCGCTCGTGGTTCGAATAGGTCATCTCGGGGAACGGCTTCGTCTCCGCGAGAATGCCGAGCCAGCCGAACGGAAAAATCCGGTCGTAAACGGTCAGAAGATGTTCCGGAATTTGCGTCCGGCAGATGCCATGAAAGCCGTCACAGCCGGCGACGATGTCGCATTCGAGCGTCTTGGCCTCGCCTTCATGCTTGAAGTGGATCACCGGCCGGTCGCCGGTGAGGCCCTCGATGTGCGACGCCTCGGCTTCGAACAGGATCGCGCCGCCGCGCGCAAGCCGCGCGGCAATGAGGTCCTTCACCACCTCCTGCTGGCCGTAGATCGTCACGAGCTTGCCCGGCGTCAGCTCCGGCAGAACCATGCTGATCGTGCCGCCGTAGTACCGGATGTCGAGTTGCGGATCGGGCGTGCTCTCCCGGCGCAGCCGCTCGGCGGCACCAAGCTCCTCCATCAGCGCAACGGTGCCTTCCTCCAGCACCCCGGCGCGTACCCGGCTTTCGACATACTCGCGGCTTCTGGATTCCAGCACCACGCAATCGACGCCCGCGCGCTGCAGCAGCAGCGACAGGAACAGTCCAGCCGGACCCGCGCCGACAATCCCGACCTGCGTACGCATGCGGCTATTGCTTCGGCTTGAGGAACGCCGCGAGCGCGTCGGCTTCCTGACGCTGGCCTTCGACGTCGGCGGCCATGCGCCGGTAGAAGTCGGCGAAGGCGAGATACATCTGCTTCGCCTGCGGATCCTCGCCGACAAAATCCGCGATCTCCTCCATCTCGCCGACGAAGCGATACGCCTTGTCGAACATATCCGGCACGGCGCGGGTGAAGTTCTGCATGAAATAGGGATGGCTGCGCTCGAGCTGGGTGCGCAGCTCGGCGGCCACGCCGCCGCGCGTCGACGCGAGCATGATCATCGAACCCAGCGCCGTGATGCCCTTGGTGATGCCCGCGTACGACATCTTCACCGCCGAAGCAGCTCCAATCGGCCCTTCGACCATCCGCAGGTTGAGACCGAAATCGGCGAGCGGCATGAACTTCGCGGATTCGGGGCCGGACACGATCATCACCGGCCCGTCGGAGTTGGGCTTCGGCGGCAGGCCGATGATCCCGACGTCGACGAACGGCGATCCGGCTTTCGTGATCACGCTGCCGATCTCGACCTTGGTCGGCGGGCTCACCGCGTTGCAATCGACGTAGACCGGCTTGTGATTGCTCTGGCCGATCATCGCCGCCATTTTTTCGGCGAGACCGAGCGCATCGCTCGGCGGCAGGATCGACAGGAACACGTCGGCCTTGGCGCATTCCTCGTCGGACACCGCGATCATGCCCTTGTCGGCGGCGCGCCTGGCGCTGGCCGCGCTGCGTCCTTCAAGCGACGTCAGAACGCGCAGGCCGCGCTCGACCAGCCGCCCGCCGACACCTGCGCCCATCGCGCCTTGTGCAATCACCGCTACAGTCGGATTCATGGTGTCATTCCTTCAATCACATATCTCGCAGCGTCCGGCCCGCTATTATAGCGCCCCACAACGCGGCCGGGGAATTGCGTGAGCGAGAAGCAGGACTGCGACGTTGTCATCGTCGGCGGCGGCCCGTGCGGCCTCACGCTTGCCATCGAGCTCGGCCGCCGCGGCATCTCGGCGATCCTGCTCGAAGAGCGCACCACGCCTTCGCAGTTTCCCTCGGCCAACGCAACCCAGGCGCGGACGATGGAGCACTACCGGCGGCTCGGCTTCGCCGAGAAGGTGCGCGCCGAGGGATTGCCGCCCGACTACCCGACCGACATCGCTTATTTCACCCGCTACACCAAACACGAGCTTGCGCGCTTCAGCCTGCCGTCGGCGCGCGCCGCGCGGGAAATGGTCCGGACGCTGTCGGGCTCCTGGAGCGCGGCCGAGCTGCCTCACCGCGTATCGCAGATCTTCGTCGAGAGCGTGCTGCGCGAAGAGGCTGCCGCCTGCCCCACCATCTCGCTGCGCCCGGGCTGGCGGATGACGGCGATCCGCGACACCGGCCAAGGAGTCGAGGTCGAGGCGGAAACAGCCGACGGCGGCGAACGCAAAACCCTGCGCGCCGCCTATGCGGCCGGTGCCGATGGCGGCAGCAGCCCGACGCGCAAGGCGCTCGGCATCAACTATTCCGGCGAGAGCGGCGCGGTGCGCGACTTCATGGGCGGCCGCATGTTCGCGATCCATTTCCGCAGCACGGAGCTTTACAACGTGCTGCCGCACCCGCGCGCCTGGATGTACTGGACCATCAACCACGACAGACGCTGCTTCATGGCGGCGGTGAACGGCCGCGACCAGTTCACCATCCACACCCAGCTCGCGCCCGGCCAGCAGGCGCGCGACATTTCCGACGCGCAGGCCAAGGCCATGTTCCACGAGGCGATGGCGGCAAGGCTCGACATCGAGATCATCGGCCGCTCCGCCTGGAATGCGGGCTACACGCTGGTGGCGGAGAAATTCCAGCGCGGTCGCATCTTGCTCGGCGGCGACGCGGTGCACCTGTTCACGCCGACCGGCGGGCTCGGCTACAACACCGCCGTCGAGGATGCGGTCAACCTCGGCTGGAAGCTTGCCGCGATGATCAAGGGCTGGGGCGGCCCGGCCCTGCTCGACAGCTACGAGACCGAGCGGCAGGCGATCGCCAGGCGCAACACCACCTACGCCCGCGGTTTCGCCGACTCGGTCGGCCTGTTCGCCGTGCCGCCGGAGTTCGAGGCGGACACCCCGACGGGCGAAGCCGCGCGCAAGGTCGCAAGCGACCATTTCAATCACCACGCCCGGTTCGAGTTCAACATTCCGGGCATCACCTTCGGCGGGCGCTACGACGGCTCGCCGGTCATCGTCGCCGATGGGACGGCTCCGCCGCCGGATTCGCCCAACGCCTATGTGCCCACCGCCTGCCCCGGCGGCCGCGCGCCGCATCTGTGGCTTGCCGACGGCCGTTCGCTCTACGACGCGCTGGGCTTCGAGTTCACGCTGCTGGCGCTCCGCCCCTCGGCCGGCACCGCGCCGTTCCGGGCCGCGGCCGACGCGCTGAAAATTCCGCTGTCGATCGTTCCGCTCGGGGAACCGGGTGCGCGCGACCTCTATGGCGCCGACCTGGCACTGATTCGCCCCGACCAGATCGTCGCCTGGCGCGGCCATGCGGCAACCGACGCCGCAGCCGTGCTGCGCCGGGCGACCGGTCGTCCTTAGAGAATTTCTAGGTTCGCGCGGCGGCGGCCGACATCCGCCGCCAGATCATCTGCCGCTGCTCGCGGATCGATTCCAGCGCCACCTTGGCGTCGGTCAGTGTCGCGGTCGGCCAGAAGCGGTATTCCAGCTCGCCGGTCGCGTAGCGGGAGCGCAGCCGCAGGAACAGGAAGCGCCGCCGCACCTTGCCGGGCTTCAGGAAGGTGGACAGCGATTCGGCGATATTCCGCGTGCAGCCGAAGGCCAGTTGCTGGCGGTCGGAGGCGCGGCAGATTTCATAAACGCCCGGACTGATCGGCGCCTGGATGTAGTCGCCGTAATAGTCGTGGGGGAAGGACTTCCACTCCGTCCAGCGGTCACTCATGGCCGTTCCGCTCAAAACAACATCAGCACTACGCAGCCGACAATTCATCGTGGCGCGATACAATCACGCGGTGCGCCGTCCGGATGTGACTCGCGTCACATATTTGTTCGAAAGTTGACCGGCAATATCACCATACGGATGATTAGAAAAGCCAATGTCACATGAAATTTTTTTGAAGAAATTTAGAAACCGCGACCTAGAACGCGCGACCCGGCAAAACCTGCAGCTTCGGCCTGGCCGGAAGCGTCGTCTTGGAGACGACGACCGACGGCACGTCGCTCATCTCCACCTCGACCGATTTCTCGCCCAGCAGGTCCAGGAACCGGCGCAGCGAATAGGTGCTGAAATAGTGCATCGGAATCATCAGCGGCGCTTTCAATGACTTAAGCACCTCGGCCATGCCCTCGAGGTCGAGCGTCGCCCCGCCGTCGACCGGCACCAGGACCACGTCGAGCCGGCCGATCTCGTTCAGCTGCTGCTGGTTCAGCGTGTGATGCAGATGTCCGAGATGGCCGATGCAAAGGTTGGCGATCTCGAAGATGAAAATCGAATTGCCGTGACGTTCTGTCTCACCGCCCCAGCTGCGGATGTTGGTCGGCACGTTGCGGACGCGGACGTCCTTGAACTGCAGGTCGTGGCGGGCCGGACGGTCGGGCGACGGCCCCCAGCCGCGCAGCACGTGCCGGATGCCGGGCTCGGGGCGGTCGGTGTAGTGGGTCGAGTGGGCGTGGTTCATCGTCACGACGTCGGGAAGCGCCCGCGGCTTGACGTAGTCGTTGTAGTCGGTGGCGATCTTCACCCCGCCCGGGCTTTCGATCTGGAACGTGGAGTGCCCCACATAGGAAATGCGGACCTGGTCGCCGGCCAGGGCGGCGAGCGAGAAGGCAGCCGGGACGGCGCGCGGAACCCGGTTGGCGACGAGGCCCGGGCAGTTCTCGATCATCTCGGGCTTGACTTCAGGCCTGGCGGACGGCGGTGCAGGCTGGGCCAGCGCTCCGCCGATGGGCAGGCCAGCGAGCACCGCGATCGCGGCGACTATCCGAGTGAGGACCATCCGCTGTCTCCCTGAGCCCGGCACGGCGTTGGAACTTGGCACGGAAATCGGGCGGAAGTCACTTCACGACAAGGCGAAGGGCGGCGACCTTAGGGCCGCCGCCCGTCACAAATCCGGAAAATCTGCGTCCCGATCAGTAGCGGTAGGGAATCGGTGCCGGCGGACGGCGCGGCTCGGACGACGCGGTGATGATGCCGTTGCGCGCCACCACGACGATGCGGCCGTTCTCGCGCCTGATGGTCTCGACCCGGCCCAGGCCCGGCAAATTCGAGCCCGGACCGACCTCGAACAGCATGCCGTTGCGGCTCTCGACCACGGCGCGGCCGGAGTAGAAGTCGCGCAGCCGCCAGCCCTCGGCGACCGGCGGCCGTGCTTCCTCCTTGTGCGGCACGATCGAGCCGGTCACGTCCGGATCGAGCAGCGCCGCTGGCGGCGTTGCGGCCGCGGCGAGCGCCGCGGATTGCTGCTGCTGCCGCTTTTCCAGGCGGTCCACCGCCTCGCTGAGCCTGGTGATTTTCGTCGCGGGCTCGGCCTGCGCCTTCTCGGTGCGGTCGAGGCGCTCGACCAGCTTGTTGAGCTGCGCGGTGGTGCCGCGCTGCGACGTGCTGAGCCCGGCCCTGAGCGCGGTGATTTCATTTTCAAGCTGGGCCACGGTGGCCTGCAGGGCACGGGCCTCGGTGGCCGCAGCGGCGGTTGCGGCGGCCTCGTGCCGGAGCACGAACGTCGTGCCTGCGCCGGCGACAACGCCGATGGTCGTAGCGAGCGCGATGCCGGCCGCGATCCGCGCGCTGCCGGGCAGACGCCATCGCGCCGCTTCGGCAGGCGCTTCAGGCTTCGCTTCGGCGGCGGGTTTCACCGGCCCGATCAGCGAGGCGACGTCGATCCTCGGCGCCTGCGCCTTCATCTCGAGCTTCGGCGCATCGACGGGGAGCGGCGCATCCTTTGCAGTCACCGTTCCCGGCTTCGCCGCCTCGACGGCCGCCGGCCTGGAGATGTCCGCTTGCCTTGCCTTGTCGTCGGCCATGATCCGGTCTCCGGTTGGAGCGTTTACCAACCGGTAACCGTGATTTGCTTACCAGCCGGTTAATTCACACCGGCAGCCCACTTTCCTGGGCGAGCCCTTTCAGCGACACCTCGGGCCGCGCGCCGATGTGCTGGATCACCTCGGCCGCGGCGATCGCGCCAAGCTGCGCCGCGGTCCGGTGATCGCGCCCGCGTGCAAGCCCGAACAGGAACCCCGCCGCGAACAGATCGCCCGCGCCGGTGGCATCCACCATCTTCCTGATCGGCGCGGCCGGCACCTCGATCATCGCGTCCTTGCTCACGACGACGCAGCCCTTTTCGCTGCGGGTGACCACCGCGAGCTTCGCGTCGCCGCGCAGCACCTTCGCCGCGGTGTCGAAGTCCGCGGTCTCATAGAGGCTCTTCAACTCGCTCTCGTTGGCGAACACCAGGTCGACCGTGCCGGTCTTGATCAGGTCGAGAAACTCCGAGCGATAGCGGCCGACGCAGAACGCATCCGACAGCGTCAGCGCCACCTTGCGCCCGGCGTCGTGCGCGATCTTCGCGGCCTTGCGGAACGCCTCCTTGGCGTGCGGCGGGTCCCACAGATAGCCTTCGAGATAGGTGATGGCAGCGGCCGCGATCTGCGGCGGGTCGACATCGGCCGGATGCAGGTCCTGCGCCGCGCCGAGATAGGTGTTCATGGTGCGCTCGCCGTCCGGCGTCACGAGCACATAGCAGCGCGCGGTCGAAGGACCGTCGGATGCCGGCGGCGTGTCGAAGCTGACGCCCGCGGCGCGGATGTCATGCGCGAACGTGCGGCCGAGCTCGTCGTCCTTGACCTTGCCGACGAAGGCCGCGCGCGCACCGAATCCGGCGACGCCGACGATGGTGTTCGCCGCCGATCCCCCGGAGCTCTCCACCGCCGGCCCCATCGCGTCGTAGATCGCCTCCGCGCGCGGCTCGTCGATCAGCGCCATGCCGCCCTTCTGCATCTTCTGCGTGACGAGGAAATCATCCTCGGCGCGAGCGATCACATCGACGATGGCGTTGCCGATGCCGAGAACGTCGTACTTGAGGTCGGGCATGAAACTCTCTCTGTTTGGACGCGCGCACTATAGCGGCGAAGGACGGCGCGGCAACCAAAGCAGCCGGCGGGTGCGCTGCCCACGTGGTGGGCGGGTACCCCATTCGCTGCCGCGCCGACACGCGGCGCGTCTTCACAGATTCAGTCGTCGAACAGCCGGCAGCCGCCTTCGGTTGCGATCGCGCGCCGGCCCGTCTTCGCTCGCAGTGCGAGCTCCGCCGGATCTGGAGTCCGCCGTAGCGCTTGAGCGCGAAGGCGCAAGACGCGCGTGAACGCGCCGGTGGCGAGCTACGGCGGGGCAAAGGGGCAAGCGACAGCGCCACGGGATTCGTCGCCCCCCGGCCGGCGTCCGTTCCTGCCCGCCTCGAAACAGCTCGAGGACGTCAAGCGCTGCGCGATGCTGAGGCCATGGCGTTCAGCCAATGCTTCGCCGCCCCTGCTCTTTGACATTTTCGGGCCCGGGGCTGGCCCTTATCCCGTCCCCGCTCCGCGGGGACATCACTTTCCTTCCCCTCGAAAAGAGGGGTTGGAGCGCCGGGAGGCGCCGGGAGCTTTGCGAAGGCTCCCGGACCGGCCTTGCGATCGGCCGATCCCGCGCCAAGATTCCGGGACCCA
>JAIESI010000260.1 GCA_019746135.1 Xanthobacteraceae bacterium | reverse complement strand
GCAGCGCTCGCGGCCTCACCGCGGCCGCCGCGCGTCACGGGAACAACAACCTCGAAAACCGTGCCGCACTTCGGGCAGGTGATCGGGTCCTTGTTCAGATCGTAAAACTTGGCGCCGCAACCAGCGCAGAGGCGCTTCGTGCCGAGCTCGGGTTTTGCCACGGTTCGGAAATCCTTGGAACAGTCCGTATGACGAAAAATTGGTGCTTCCCTTGGCCGGTGACAAGGCCGCTGTCAATAGTGTCTCGCGGCCCGATACGGCCCCGTGCTAGGACGGCGCGCCGAAACCCCGCAACGGCCGATAACCATGTCGCATTCAGCCGAACCCCAGCCTTTGACCGCCCGTCGTTCGGGGCCGCTGACCGGCCGCGTCCGGGTGCCGGGCGACAAGTCGATTTCGCAACGGGCGCTGATTTTGGGTGCGCTTGCGGTCGGTGAAACCCGGATCTCCGGGCTTCTGGAGGGCGAGGACGTCATCAACACCGGCAAGGTGATGCGTGCGCTGGGCGCCACGGTGGAGCGCACCGGCGAGGGCGCCTGGAGCGTGCGGGGCGTGGGCGTCGGCGGCTTTGCCGAGCCCGCGGCGCCGCTCTATTTCGGCAATTCCGGCACCGGCTGCCGGCTGGTGATGGGGGTCGTGGCCGGCTGCCCGATCCGGGCGGTGTTCGACGGCGACGCGAGCCTGCGCAAGCGGCCGATGCGGCGCATCCTCGATCCGTTGGAAAAGATCGGCGCCCGCACCACCGATGCCGCCGAGGGCGGATGCCTGCCGGTGACGCTGCAGGGCGCGCGCGATCCCTTGCCGATCGAATACCAGGCGCCGGTGCCGTCGGCGCAGCTCAAATCCGCGGTGCTGCTGGCCGGGCTTGCCGCGCCGGGCGCGACCACCGTCATCGAGAAGGAGGCGACGCGCGACCACACCGAGAAGCTGCTGAAGCATTTCGGCGCGCACATCAAGTCGATCTCGGACGGCGAGCATGGCCGCCGCATCACCCTCGAAGGCCAGCCGGAGCTCGAGGCCGCGCCGGTCGTGGTTCCGGCCGATCCGTCGTCGGCCGCGTTCCCGCTGGTGGCGGCGCTGATCGTGCCGGGGTCCGAGCTGATCCTCGAAGGCGTGATGATGAACCCGTTGCGCACCGGCCTCCTGACGACGCTCAAGGAGATGGGCGCGGAGTTCGAGAAGCTGTCGGAGCACAACGAGGGCGGTGAGGACGTTGCCGACCTGCGGGTGAAGACCGCCGTGCTGAAGGGCGTCGAGGTGCCGCCGGAGCGCGCGCCGTCGATGATCGACGAATATCCGATCCTGGCGGTGGCCGCGGCCTTCGCCCAAGGCACGACGCGGATGCGTGGCCTCAAGGAATTGCGCGTCAAGGAATCCGATCGGCTCGCCGCGACCGCCGCGATGCTGCGCATCAACGGCGTCGAGGTCGAGATCGAGGGTGACGACCTGATCGTGCACGGCAAGGGCCGCGCGCCGGGCGGCGGCGTGGTCGCCACCCATATGGACCATCGCCTCGCGATGTCGGCGCTGATGATGGGGCTCGGCAGCGAGCAGCCGGTCGCCGTGGACGACGCAGCCTTCATCGCCACGAGCTTTACGGGCTTTGCCGATTTGATGCGGCGGCTCGGTGGGGATTTGAGTTAACCGACCTTCGGTACAGTAGGCAGAGCCGCGCCTGTGACCTATATTAAGTCGGATCGAGGAGCGCCCCGATGGCAAAGGTCATCGTCAAAAATCTCAGTAAGAGCCTGGCTGCCGCCGGGCGGCGCTCGCTTCCGGAAAAACGTGTCGTCAATGCTGAAGGAAAGGTCGTCAAGATTCCGATGATCGATTCCGACAGCCCGCATTTTTCGGCGGATTTGCTTCGCGTATTCCGAAAGAACGTCGCCAAGGCGCGGCGTGAAAATAAGCAGAGGTTCGGCTCTCCTGATCGTGTCGGCCAAAAGGCTTGATCGCCCGAAACTCTGGATTGTCGCTGGGCCCAACGGGTCTGGAAAGAGCAGCCTTTATGCCAATGCTGGGATCGAAGGCTTCGGCGGTTCGGTTTGGATCATAAATCCCGACCTTCTTTCGGCGCGCATTGCGCAGGTTGAGGAATTGGACCTTCGAGCAGCCAATCTCGAAGCCGTAAGGCGCATCTATTCCTGGCTGGAGGCTTCGATTGATGCACACCAAACCGTCGGTGTAGAGACGGTTCTTTCGACGGACAAATATCAAAAGCTCGTCCTTTCCGCCAAAGCTCGCAGCTTCGAGGTGAGGCTGATCTATGTGTTGCTCAGGTCGGTGGAATTGAATATCGAACGAGTGAAGCTGCGGGTCGCGAAGGGCGGTCACGACGTGCCCGCGGACAAGATCGTCGAGCGTCGGGCGAGGTCGCTTGCGCAATTGCCGTGGTTCTTGGACCAAGCCGATCAGGCATGGCTGTTCGACAACTCGGATGCCAGTCCTCGCTTGATTGGTACCAAGGACGAAGGCGTTATTGCGCTGGATCAGGCTGCACTGCCTGAGATCGTGCGGGCCGTTGAGCTTATCAGGACAGAGTAGAAATGATCATCGCCATCGACGGACCGGCGGCCTCGGGCAAGGGCACGCTCGCGAAGAAGCTCGCCGCTCACTACGGGTTCCGCCATCTCGACACCGGGCTGCTCTATCGCGCGGTGGCGCTTGCGGTTCTCAGCGCCGGTCACAAGCCGACCGAGCGCGACAAGGCCATCGCCGCGGCGAAGACCATCGACCCGGCAACCTTCGACGAAACCGCGCTCAAGCGCTACGACGTGGGCGAGGCGGCCTCGGTGGTCTCGGCGATCCCCGAGGTCCGCGCGGCGCTGTTCGACCTGCAGCAGAATTTCGCCAAGGCTCCGCCCGGTGCGGTGCTCGACGGGCGCGACATCGGCACGGTGATCTGCCCCGACGCTGCCGTGAAGATTTTCGTGGTCGCTTCGCCGGAGGTGCGGGCCCATCGCCGCACCATGGAGCTCCGCGGCCGGGGCGAAAATGCCGACGAAAAGGCGGTTTTGGCCGATATTCTCGCTCGCGACGAGCGCGACCGCTCGCGCAGCGCCGCCCCGCTGGTCCAGGCCGCGGACGCGCATGTCCTCGACACCAGCGCGCTCGACATCGAGGGATCGTTCAAGGCGGCGCTGGCCCTGGTGGAGCAGGCCCGGAAAAGGCCGTAAGCTCGATCGCCGGAATTCGGGGCGATTTGGGTCGGGGCCATCTTGGGCAGCCAGCGCGATTATTTCTATCCCAACACCGAGCAACTGGCGGCCGACGAAATGCGCGTCACCGCGCTCGGCACCGGCCGCCCGTTTGTGCGGCGCGGACAGGCCAACTGCTCCTGGCTGATCGAGCTCGGCAACGGCGACAAGTTCGTCATGGACTTCGGCTCGGGCTCGCAGGCCAACTTCACCGCTTTGGAAATCCCACATCAGGACGTCACCGCCTATTTCGCGACCCATCTGCATGCGGACCACGTCGGCGATTTCGCGCAGGTCTGGATCGGCAGCTGGGCCGGCGGGCGGGTGAAGCCGCTGGTGCTCTACGGGCCGTCGGGGCCTGAACCGAAATACGGCACCGAGCACTTCGTGCGGAAGCAGATGGAGTCGCTGGTGTGGGACACCGAGACGCGGCTGGGCCTGCTGCCCGATGCCGGCGCGGAGGTCGAGGTCCACGAGTTCGACTTCACCAGAATCGGCGTGGTCTATGACCGCAACGGCGTGGTGCTCAAAAGCTTTCCGGCCATTCACATCTATGATGGACCGGTCAGCTACCGGCTTGAATGGAATGGTCTCACCTTCGTGTTTTCCGGCGATACGACGCCGAGCCAGTTCTTTGTCGACAACGCGCAGGGCGCCGATCTTTTGATCCACGAGTGCTTCAACACGGTGAAGCAGCTCATCGAGCGCTCCGGCTACCCGGAGAAAAGCGCGATCGGCATCGGCACCATGGCGCACACCTCGCCGGAGGAGTGCGGCAAGGTGCTTGCGCTGGTGAAGCCGCGGCAGGCGGTCGTCTATCATTTCTTCAACGACTTCGACACCGCGCCGGAGATCGAGCGCGACATCCGCAAGAGCTACGACGGTCCGCTGGCACTGGCGCAGGATCTGATGGTGTTCAACGTCACCAAGGACAGGATCACGACGCGGCTTGCGGTCACGCCCACGTTGGTATGGCCCAACAAGGAGCGGCACGACGAATTCCGCGCGGCGACGCGCGCAAAAAAGCCGACCATGTCGCGCTGGCTCGCCGACAAGCAGTTGTTCCCGAAATTCTGAGCGGGAAACGCCGGGGGTGAACAATGAAAAGGATCACACGCCGGCAAGCTCTGATGACAGCCGCGGCGGCGCCGTTCGTCACGGCGCGGGCACAGGCTGCGAACTATCCCGACCGTCCGATCCGGGTGATCATTCCCTACACCGCAGGGGGCGTGGCCGAGAACATCATGCGGCTCCTGGCCGTCAGCATGGAGCAGCGGCTCGGCCAGAAGCTTGTCCTCGAAGCGAAGCCCGGTGCGGCCGGCAATATCGGCACCCAGGAGGTCGCCCGCGCCGCGCCGGACGGCTACACGCTCCTGGTCGCTGCGACCAACAACTTCGCCATCAACCAGTTCGTCATCAGGATGCCGTTCGATCCGGTGACGGCGCTCGCTCCGATCGCGAAAGCCGCGGAGGTGCCGCTGGTGCTGTTTTCCAATCCGGAGGTGCCGGCCCGGACGCTGCGCGAGTTTCTGGATTATGCGCGCGCCAACCCGGGCAAGGCGAACTACGGCATCCCGAGTCTGGGCACCGTCAACCATCTGATGATGGAGCGGCTGAAGCAGACCTCGGGCGTCGAGATCACCCGCGTGCCGTTCCGCGGCTCGCCGGAGGCGACGCTGGCGCTGCTCAAGAACGACATTCAGCTCTTTCCGATCGGGCTTGCGGCCGTCGGCAGCCACTACAAGGAAGGACGATTGATCGCGCTTGCGGTTGCGACCGAGCGCCGCGTCCCGATGTTGCCGAATGTGCCGACCATGGCCGAATCCGGCTTCCCGGGGTTTGTCGCGTCCAACTGGTGGGGCATCGCCGCCCCCGCCGGCACGCCTGAGAGCGTGCTCGACACGCTCGCCCAGGCGGTCGCCGAGGCGCAACGGACCGATGCGGTGAAGGAACGGTTTGCGGTCCTCGGCATGCTGACGCCGGACCAGACGCGGCTGCAGTTTGCGGCGAGTATCAAGGCCGAGGCCGATCTGTGGCGCGAAACCGTGCAGCGCGGGAAGATCACCCTGGAATGAGCGGTCTTTAGGCAGCGTTGCCCGCGCTGACAGCCGACGCGGCCTTTCCGCCTTGCCCCAATTCCTGTCTGCGGCTATATCCCCGCGGTCCGGGCCGCCACATTTCGGTGTGGTTACCCGAGCGGGCCGAGGGCGCGGTTCACCGTCCCTCGCGGTTGGAGGACCCAAGCCCCGCTTCGAGCCCTGCCGCGGCGCGCCGGACTTAAAACCATCGTTTCGACCGCTCGGTTTGAGCGCCGGCCTGCCGGGATTCGGCAGCGCTGAAGGGTCTGCGGGGCCTTTCAGCCCGCGCGTTCGGAACGCCACCAACTTGAACCGCCTGCGCACCGCTTTGGAGACTACATGGCCACTGCCACCAGTACCGCGCCGACGCGCGAAGATTTTGCCGCGATGCTCGAAGAGTCGTTCACCAGCGGCAGCCCCCAGGAGGGGCAGGTCGTCAAGGGGACCGTTGTCGGGATCGAGAAGGACCTCGCCGTCATCGACGTCGGGGCGAAGACCGAGGGGCGCGTGGCGCTCCGTGAATTTACCGGCCCGGGCCGGCAGAACGAAATCAAGATCGGCGACACCGTCGAGGTCTATCTGGAGCGCGTCGAGAATGCGCTCGGCGAGGCGGTGCTGTCGCGTGACAAGGCGCGGCGCGAGGAGAGCTGGGGCAAGCTCGAGCAGGCCTTCAAGAACAACGAGAAGGTCCAGGGCGTCATCTTCAACCAGGTCAAGGGCGGCTTCACCGTCGATCTCGACGGCGCGGTGGCGTTCCTGCCGCGTTCGCAGGTCGACATCCGGCCGATCCGCGACGTGACCCCGCTGATGAACGTCGGGCAGCCGTTCCAGATCCTGAAGATGGATCGCCGCCGCGGCAACATCGTCGTGTCGCGCCGCACGGTGCTCGAAGAGACGAGAGCGGAGCAGCGCCAGGAGCTGGTGCAGAACCTCGAAGAGGGTCAGGTCATCGACGGCGTGGTCAAGAACATCACCGACTACGGTGCGTTCGTCGACCTCGGCGGCATCGACGGCCTGCTGCACGTCACCGACATTGCTTGGCGGCGCGTCAATCACCCGACCGAGGTGCTCAACATCGGCCAGCAGGTGAAGGTCAAGATCATCAAGATCAACCACGAGACGCACCGCATCTCGCTTGGCATGAAGCAGCTGCTCGACGATCCGTGGCAGGGCATCGAGGCCAAGTTCCCGGTCGGCGCCAAGTTCAAGGGCCGCGTGACCAACATCACCGACTACGGCGCGTTCGTCGAACTCGAGCCCGGCATCGAAGGCCTGATCCACGTTTCGGAAATGTCGTGGACCAAGAAGAACGTGCATCCGGGCAAGATCGTCTCGACGTCGCAAGAGGTCGAGGTGCAGATCCTCGAGGTCGATCCGGTCAAGCGCCGCATCTCGCTCGGTCTCAAGCAGACCATGCGCAATCCGTGGGAGGTGTTCGTCGAGAAGTATCCGCCCGGCTCGACCGTCGAAGGCGAGGTCAAGAACAAGACCGAGTTCGGCCTGTTCCTCGGCCTCGACGGCGACGTGGACGGCATGGTCCATCTCTCCGATCTCGACTGGAAGCGTCCAGGCGAGCAGGTGATCGAGGAGTACAAGAAGGGCGACAAGGTCCAGGCCCAGGTGCTCGACGTCGATGTCGAGAAGGAGCGTATCTCGCTCGGCATCAAGCAGCTCGCCGGCGACCCGATGGCGCAGGCCGGCGACCTGAAGAAGGGCGACGTCGTCACCACCGAGGTGACCGAGGTCAAGGAGTCCGGCATCGACGTCAAGATCGTCGGCGGCGAGCTCACCTCGTTCATCAAGCGCTCGGAGCTGGCCCGCGACCGCAACGACCAGCGCTCCGACCGTTTCCAGGTCGGCCAGAAGGTCGATGCCCGCGTCGTTCTGTTCGACCGCCGCGCCCACAAGGTGCAGCTCTCGATCAAGGCGCTGGAGGTGGCCGAGGAGAAGGAGGCCATCGCCCAGTACGGCTCCTCCGATTCGGGCGCCACGCTCGGCGACATCCTTGGCACCGCGCTCAAGCGCAAGGGCGAGGAAGCCGACAAGGACTGATCGGTCGGCGCAGTTCCGAGCCTGAAATCGAGCCCCGGGCCGCAAGGTCCGGGGTTCATCTTTTGGCCGATATTGCGGCGCTGAGAATGCGCCACCGTCATTCCGGGGCGCTCGCCAAACGCGCGTTCACGCGCGTCTTCGCCGCGCCAGAAGCGCGTTTACGTGCGTCTTCGCGACCTGCCCGCGGTCGCGCCCCGGAATGACTGCGGTGCGTTTGCTACAATGCGCGTCGAATCAACCGAAGGATGAAGACCATGTCGCTCGATGCCGATCTGATCGTCGATCGCCGCCGGATGCGCCGGAAGCTGACGTTCTGGCGTGTCACAGCCTTTCTTGTCGCCATTGCTGCGGTGGTCGGCGCTGCCGTGATGCTCACCGGCAACCGCACCAGCATCGCCAGTGGGGCAACCGGATCGATTGCCCGCGTCACCATCGAGGGGCTGATCCGCGGCAGCCGGCAGCGCGTCGAGGCGCTGGAGCGTCTGTCCGAGTCGAGCGCCAAGGCCGTGATCGTTCACGTCAACAGCCCGGGCGGCACGGTGGCCGGCTCCGAGGAGCTCTACGACTCGCTCACCCGGCTGAAGGCCAAGAAGCCGCTGGTGGTCGTGGTGGACGGCATCGCGGCCTCCGGCGGCTACATCGCCGCCATGGCCTCCGACCGTGTGTTCGCGCAGCAGAGCTCGATCGTCGGCTCGATCGGCATCATCTTCCAGTACCCGAACTTTACCGACCTCCTCAAAACCGTCGGCGTGCAGGTCGAGAGCATCAAGTCCACACCGCTCAAGGCGTCCCCGAACGGTCTCGAGCCGACCAGTCCCGAGGCCCGGGCGGCGGTCGAAGCGCTCGTCAAGGATTCGTACGACTGGTTCAAAAACCTGGTGCGCGAACGGCGCGGCTTCGACCAGGAGACGCTGGACAAGGTGGCGGACGGCCGGGTGTTCACCGGCCGCCAGGGCGTGGATCTCAAGCTGGTCGACGCGCTGGGCGACGAAAAGGCAGCGATCGAGTGGCTCGCGAAGGAGAAGGGGATCGATCCGAAGACCCCGGTGCGCGACTACCAGCTCCGGCCGCGGTTCAGCGACCTGCCGTTCCTGCACACGGCGATGGCTGGACTGCTCGATGCCATGGGCCTCGGGGGGCTGGCGGAGCGGCTCAAGGAATGGGGCGCGTTGCAGGCGGTTGAGCGGCTCAATCTTGACGGTCTGTTGGCGCTTTGGCACCCTCCAACCACGAACTAATGCTGGGCGCGCAATCGTTTAGCGGCGAGGGGGCCGGCTCGATGATCAAATCCGAACTGGTGCAGCGCATTTCCGCGGCCAATCCGCATCTCTATCAGCGGGACGTGGAGAACATCGTCAACGCGATCTTAAACGAGATCGTCGCGGCGATGGCGCGGGGGGATCGGGTGGAACTGCGCGGTTTTGGCGCGTTCTCGGTCAAGCACCGGCCGGCCCGCACCGGGCGCAATCCGCGCACCGGCGCCCATGTGTCCGTTGCGCAAAAGTCCGTGCCGTTCTTCAAGACCGGCAAGGAGATGCGCGAGCGGCTGAACAAGCCGGACGGCGCGACGCCAGGCGCTTGATACGGCGCGCTGCAGCTTGAAATTGGCACAATGGCCGGCACAGTCGTCCGAAGGACGGTGCCGATTTGCTCGCTCATAGCCGTCCGAAGGACGGCGTCGCTTTGCTCGCCCATAGCCGTCCAAAGGACGGCGTCGCTTTGCTCGCCTATGGTCCCGGGGCGCGACGAAGTCGTATAAGTTTGACTGCGCCTACAGCCGATGAGAAACACAATTCAATGCGGAAACTCGTCACCGCTCTCATACTTGTTCCGCTCGGCATCGTCATCGTGATGTTCGCGGTTGCGAACCGCGAGATCATCACGATCGCATTCGACCCCTTCGATACCAAGAACCCTGCGCTGGCGCTGAAGGCGCCGCTCTACGTGCTGATCTTCGTGCTGGTGGGCGTGGGCGTGCTGGCGGGCGGCGTTGCCGCCTGGCTCAAGCAGCACAAGTGGCGGGTGCGGGCGCGGCGGGCCGAAGCCGAGGCGCGCGATTTGCGCGCGAGGCTCGATGCGGCCGATTCGCGCCGCCAGGTGCCCGCGCCGCGCGACGCCGTGACGCCGTTCATCGTGCCGCCGGCCGCCTGAGCATCACCGGACCCGCAACCGCATGGCGCTTCGCATCGTCACCGCCGACGACATCAACCGGCTGATGAACTATGAGGCGCTGATCGACGCGCTGGCCGAGGGCTTTCGCTCCGACATCGAGGTGCCGGAAAAGATCGCGCATTTCATTCCGCTTCCGTCCGGCAGCGAAGCCAAGGTGCTGCTGATGCCGGCCTGGACCAGGTCGGGCGAGCGGTTCATCGGCCACAAGCTGGTGAACGTGTTTCCCGACAACGCGAAGCTCGGCAAGCCGTCAGTGCTCGGCAGCTACGTCCTGATGTCCGGCGACACCGGCGAGCCGCTGGCGCTGATCGACGGCACCACGCTGACGCTCTGGCGGACCGCTGCGGCCTCCGCGCTCGCCGCGCGCTATCTTGCTCGCGAGGACGCGTCGCATCTCTTGGTGATCGGGACAGGCGCCTTGTGCCCGCATCTCGTGCGCGCGCATCGTGCCGTGCGGCCGATCAAGCAGGTCACGCTCTGGAACCGCACGAGGTCGCGCGCGGTCTCGACGGCATTCGCCCTGTCCGCGGCGGGTATCGAGCCCGTCATCGCCGACGATCTCGAAGAAGCCGTGCGTCAGGCCGACATCGTCTCTTGTGCGACGCTGTCCGAGCAGCCGTTGGTTCACGGAGCGTGGCTGAAGAAGGGGGCGCATGTCGATCTCGTCGGCGCCTTCACCGCCAAGACGCGGGAGTCGGATGACGCCACCGTCCGCCGCGCCCGCGTCTACGTCGACTCGCGAAAGACCGCGCCCAAGGCCTCGGGCGATATCGCCATTCCGTTGAAGAAGAAGATCATCCAATTGAAGGATATCCAGGGCGATCTGTTCGAGCTTTGCCGTGGCGATGTGAAGGGCCGCCGGCGCAAGGACGAAATGACGCTGTTCAAGTCCACGGGTGTTGCGCTGGAAGATCTCGCCGCCGCGATGCTGGTGTGGCAGGCGCTGCAGGCGTGAATTTCACGTTGACCTTGTTGGCCGACTTTGAGTTGGATTTGCCGCGACTTTGTCGCGATCTGTATGCGTAAAGGTTGACGGTCAACTTAATACTGGATTTGTCGACAACACCGCTGAAGTCGCACGCCCATCCCATAAGTTCCGGACTGCGGGGCCGTCCCGCAGTCGAGGGGCTTTATGGACGCAATGAGCTTTACGCGGAACAACACGGTGCAATTCGGCCGTCGGCGCACGGTTCCGCGCGTCTGCGTGGTCGATGCCAAACCGCATATCCGGCGGTTCCTGGCGGATACCTTGCAGGAGCTTGGCTTCGTCACCCGTGACTGTGGGCGACTCACGGAACTCTCCGAGGCGTTGCCGGAGTTTCAGCCGGATCTGGTGGTCTTGGGCCTGCTGAAGCCCGAAAGTGAAGTCACCAAGGCGCTACAGGTGATGATGGCGGCTCGTTTCGCCGGCCGGGTGATGCTGTTCGGCGGGCGCGCATCGACCGCGCTGATGGGGCTTCAGGATCTCGGCGAGCAGGTTGGCCTGGCGATGCTGCCGCCGCTCGCCACGCCGTTTCGCGACCGCGATCTTTATGAAAATCTTTCGCCGTTTCTGCCGATCCCGGACTCGCCCGCCTTCGACGTCGACGTCGAGGAGGCGATGCGGAACAACTGGCTCGAGCTCTGGTATCAGCCGAAGATCGACCTGCGCGAGATGATGCTGGTGGGCGCCGAAGCGCTGGTCAGGATGCGTCATCCGACCTGGGGCATCGTGCCACCGGCGTCATTCATTCCCGACGCGGACGATCCCAACCTGCGCGCGCTGTCGGAGTTTGTCGTCGAGCGCGCCATGGCGGACTGGGCGTTCTTCGGCACGGGCCGCACGCCGATCGACATGACCATCCACCTGCCGGCCGCGCTGCTCGGCGACAGCCGGTTCATGGAGCGGGTGTGGCTCAGGCTTCCCGACCACGCGGCTTTCGCCAAGCTGTTCGTGGAGATCGATAGCGCCGAGGCCCGCCGCGATCATGTGCTGGTGCGCAGAGCCGCGCGGCATCTGCAGAACTACAATATCGGCATCTCGATCGATGACGTCATGGCGGAAGCCTCCTGGGTCGACATCGCCGATTTCCCGATTGCCGAGATGCAGATCGACTCGGCCTTCATCGACGGTGTCGCCGACGACCGCGCCAAGCGCACGGCCTGCGAGATGGCGGTCGAGATCGGCAAGAGGCTCGGCGCGAGGACCGTGGCCAAGGGCCTCGAGCGGACCGCGGATTGCCGCGTCGTCTCCCAGCTCGGGTTCGACATCGGCCAGGGGTTCCTGTTCGCCAAGCCCATGGAGGCGTCCCGTTTCGCGCGGACCATGCTGCGCCACCTGGCGGCGAATCCGCGTTGAGGCAGTTCGGGAGGCTGCCGGGGACGTGAGGCGCTATCTGTTGTAGCGCTGCTGCGGGTGCTATATTGCGAGCAAGGTCCCGGCCATGAACGCGCCCGACATCAACCGTTCGATTCTCCGCATGCACGTTGCGGCAATCGAGCAGAGATTTCCGTTGAAGATCACCGGCCTGCTTCCGCGCGGCTCGGCAGCACACGTGTTCGAGGACGATGCGGTCGATTTTCTCGCGGAAAAAAAGCCGGGCCTGAGCCTGCTCGATCTCTGTAAGGCCGAAGGCGAGCTGTCCGACAGGCTCGGGCGCCCGGTCGGCATTGTGCTGCGCAGTGGGTTAAAGGGGGGCGAGGCCGAGGAGTTCTCGGCTTTGGCTCAGCCGCTTTGAGTCACTCGCCCGCGAACTTCCTTCGCGACGCCCGCGAAATGGCGTGGCGCGCAGCGACCTATGCCGCGCTCGACCACGACACCTTTGCCGAAGGGAGCGAGGCGCGCTACAGCGCGGCCTATTGCCTGATCGTGGTGGGAGAAGCGCTCAATAACGTGCCCGCCGAGGTGCGGGCGCTTGCGCCGGAGATCGAATGGCGTGCCGTCATAGACATGCGTCATGTCCTCGTGCATGCGTATTGGCGAACGGACTACGCTGTCGTACATGAGGTCCTTCGCCGGGATCTCGGTCCCCTGATCGAAGCGATCGATCGGCTGTTGCCGCTAATTGAAGGAAAGTGACGCGGTGTCGCTCCTCGTCAAAATCTGCGGTCTGAAAACCATCGAGGCGCTCGACGCGGCGCTCGACGCGGGTGCCGATATGGTCGGGTTCGTGTTCTTTCCGCCGTCGCCCCGCAACCTCGGGCTCGAAGCCGCCAAGGTTCTGGGCGAGCGGGTGAAGGGCCGGGCCAAGAAGGTCGCGCTGTCGGTCGATGCGACCGACGCGGAGCTGACAGCCGCCATCGAGGCGCTGCGGCCCGACATGCTGCAACTGCACGGCAAGGAGACGCCGGAGCGGATGGCGTCGGTGCGCTCGCGGTTCCGTCTGCCGGTGATGAAGGCCTTGCCGATCGAGACCCGCGCCGATCTCTCGCCGGTCTACACCTATGCCAAGGTCGCCGACTGGCTGCTGTTCGATGCCCGCGCGCCGCGCGAGGCGACGCGGCCCGGTGGCCTCGGCAAGTCCTTCGACTGGACGCTGCTCGAGCGGCTCAATCCGGGTGTGCCGTTCACGCTCTCGGGCGGGCTCGACGCCGGCAACCTCGCCGAGGCGGTCCGCATCGCGCGCCCCGCCGCGGTTGATGTGTCCTCGGGTGTCGAGCGCGCGCCGGGCGAGAAGGACCCGGCCAAGATCCGCACGTTCGTTCTCGCAGCCCGGGATGTTGACAACGCGCTGTCCAACAAAGCGGTGAAGCGCGCATGACCGTGCCGCAGCAACCCAATTCGTTCCGCACCGGGCCCGATGAGCGCGGGCATTTCGGCATCTATGGCGGCCGCTTTGTCGCCGAGACGCTGATGCCGAACATTCTTCAGCTCGAGCAGGCCTATGCCGAGGCCAAGACCGATCCGGCGTTCAAGCGCGAGATGGATGCGCATCTGAAGCATTATGTCGGCCGGCCGTCGCCGCTTTATTTTGCCGAGCGGCTGACCGCGCATTTTGGCGGCGCGAAGATCTACCTCAAGCGCGAAGACCTCAATCACACCGGCGCGCACAAGGTGAACAACGTGCTCGGCCAGATCATGCTGGCCAAGCGCATGGGCAAGCCGCGGATCATTGCCGAGACCGGTGCCGGCATGCACGGCGTTGCCACCGCAACGCTGTGCGCGAAGTTCGGCCTGCAATGCGTGGTCTACATGGGCGCGGTCGACGTGGGGCGCCAGCAGCCCAACGTGCTCCGCATGCGCGCGCTCGGCGCCGAAGTGCGGCCGGTGGAGTCCGGGGCGCGGACGCTGAAGGATGCCCTGAACGAGGCGCTGCGCGACTGGGTGACCAACGTCGCCGACACCTTCTATTGCATCGGCACGGTGGCGGGGCCGCATCCTTATCCGGCGATGGTGCGCGATTTCCAGTGCGTGATCGGCGATGAGACCCGCGCGCAGATGCACGAGGCCGAGGGCCGCCTGCCGAATTCGCTGCTCGCCTGCATCGGCGGTGGCTCGAACGCGATGGGGCTGTTTCATCCGTTCCTCGACGATCGCGACGTGGAAATCTACGGCGTCGAGGCGGCGGGACACGGCCTCAAGAAGAAGCATGCGGCGTCGGTCGCGGGCGGCCGGCCCGGTGTGCTGCACGGCAACCGCACCTATCTTCTGATGAACGATGACGGGCAGATCGAAGAGGCGCATTCGATCTCCGCCGGCCTCGACTATCCCGGCATCGGCCCCGAGCACGCCTGGCTTGCCGACCTCGGCCGCGTGAAATTCCTGTCGGCCACCGACAAGGAGGCGCTTGCCGCGTTCCAGCTGTGCAGCCGGCTCGAAGGCATCATCCCCGCGCTCGAGTCGTGCCACGCGCTGGCCAAGCTTGCCGACATCGCACCAAAGAAGCCGAAGGACCATCTGCTCGTGGTCAATCTCTCCGGCCGCGGCGACAAGGACCTCGACAGCGTCGCGCACCATCTCGGAGGCAAGCTCTGATGTCGCTCTATGTCCGGTGGTTCAGCATGCCCCGGCAGAAGCGGACCGGCTGGGTTCTCGTGGCTGTCGGCGTGGGCTTTCTCCTCTATTTCTTCAAGACGCGGTTGTTTGCGGCCGGCCCGGAGATCACCAACCGCGAGTGGTTCTACGTCGTCGCCTACACCGTCCTGATTATGCTCGGCACCATCAACATCCGCATGGCGGAAATGAAAGAGCGCAATCAGAAGACCCTGCCGCTCATTGATCCCAACCAGAAGCCCCGATGACCACGCGTATCGATCAGCGTTTCGCCGACCTCAAGCACGAGGGCCGGGCGGCCCTCGTGACCTTCACGATGGCGGGCGATCCCGACACCAAAACGTCGCTGGCGATCCTCAAGGAGCTGCCCAAGGCGGGCGCCGACGTGATCGAGCTCGGCATGCCGTTCACCGATCCGATGGCGGACGGCCCGGCGATCCAGGCCGGCGGCCTGCGCGCGCTGAACGCCGGCCAGGACATGGTCAAGACGCTCGGCATGGTGCGCGCGTTCCGCAAGGGCGACGCCGCGACGCCGATCGTTCTGATGGGCTATTACAATCCGATCTACATCTACGGCGTCGATCGCTTCCTGAAGGATGCGAAAGCGGCCGGCATTGACGGCCTGATCGTTGTCGATCTGCCGCCGGAAGAGGATGAGGAGCTGTGCCTTCCGGCGCTCAAGGCCGGACTGAACTTCATCCGCCTGTCGACGCCGACCACCGATGACAAGCGGCTTCCGGCGGTGCTCGCGAACACGTCGGGCTTCGTCTACTACGTCTCGATCACCGGCATCACCGGCGCGGCCGCGCCGGATGTGAGCAAGGTCACCGAAGCGGTTGCCCGCATCAAGCGCCACACCGGGCTGCCGGTCGCGGTGGGCTTCGGCGTCCGCACCGCCAGGCAGGCGCGGGCGATTGCCGCAGGCGCCGAAGGCGTCGTGGTCGGCTCGGCGCTGGTCAACGCCATCAGGGACAGCCTCGATAAAAAGGGCAAGGCCACCGCACGCACGGTGAAGGCCGTGACCGGGCTGGTCGCCGAGCTCGCCGAAGGCGTGCGCGGGGCCAAGAGAGGCACCGAGAAAAGCACTGAGAAAAACACCAAGAAAAAAGCCTAATCTCCGGTCCCTGTCGTATCCGGCTTGTGCCGGACATCCGCGTCTTGATGTATGATGGCGCGGGCCGGCGCGCGGGCGCAGTTGCCCTTGAAACCTTGCCTTGAACCGAAGACGATCGAGAGACGGGAAGCGATGTCATGAACTGGATCTCCAACGTCGTCCGGCCGAAGATCCGCAGTTTCCTCAACCGACGCGATTCGCCGGAGAATCTCTGGATCAAGTGTCCGGAGACGGGCCAGCTCGTGTTCTTCAAGGACGTCGAGACCAACCACTTCGTCATTCCGAGCTCCAACTACCACATGCGGATGGGCGCCAACGCGCGCCTGAAGTCGATCTTCGACAACGGCGAGTGGGAGGACATCCCGGTGCCGGAGGTCGCGGCCGACCCGCTCAAGTTCCGCGATGAGCGCCGCTATGCCGACCGCCTCAAGGACGCCCGCACCAAGACCGGACTTGCCGACGCGGTGAAGGTCGGTGTCGGCACGCTCGACGGCCTTCCGGTCGTGATCGGCGTGCAGGATTTCGACTTCATGGGCGGCTCGCTCGGCATGGCGGCGGGCGAGGCGGTGATCGCGGGGCTCGAGACTGCGGCCAGGCGCGGCATGCCGTTCATCATGTTCGCAGCCTCGGGCGGCGCGCGCATGCAGGAGGGGATTCTCTCGCTGATGCAGTTGCCGCGCACCACGGTCGCCGTCGAGATGCTGCGCGATGCGAAGAAGCCCTACATCGTCGTGCTCACCAATCCGACCACCGGGGGCGTTACCGCGTCCTACGCGATGCTCGGCGACGTTCACATCGCCGAGCCCGGCGCGCTGATCGGCTTCGCCGGCCCGCGCGTCATCGAGCAGACCATCCGCGAGAAGCTGCCCGACGGCTTCCAGAAGTCGGAGTATCTGCGCGATCACGGCATGGTCGACATGGTGGTGCATCGCCACAAGCTGCGGCCGACGCTCGCCGATCTCTGCCGGGTTCTGACCAAGACGGAAAAGGCGCCGCCGCGTGCCGCGTTGCCGGCGTCGCTCCCGGCCGTCGACGCGCCGGCTCCGGCCTAGATGGAAGGCGCCGCGGCGACGCGCCCAGAGAAGCGCCCAGAGAAGCGCCCAAGAGAAGCGCCCATGAGAGCGTCCAAGCGAGCGTCCGAGCGAGCGCCCAAGCCAGCGCCATGAGCGCCTACCAGCCCATCATCGAGCGTCTGCTGACGCTGCATCCCAAGCGGATTGATCTTTCGCTCGACCGGATGTGGCGCATTCTCGGTGCGCTCGATCATCCGGAGCGGAAGCTTCCGCCGGTCATTCACGTCGCCGGCACCAACGGCAAGGGCTCGACGCTGGCCTTCATGCGCGCGGTGCTGGAGGCGGCGGGGAAGAGCGTTCACGTCTACACCTCGCCGCATCTGGTGCGCTTCAACGAGCGCTTCCGTCTCGGAGCACCGGGCGGCGGCAGCCTCGTCAGCGACGAAGCGCTGGCCGACGCATTGCTGGAATGCGAACGGGCCAACGGTTCCGAGCCGATCACGGTGTTCGAGATCGAAACCGCGGCCGCGTTCCTGCTGTTCTCGCGCCATCCCGCCGACGTTGTGCTGCTCGAGGTCGGTCTCGGCGGCCGGCTCGATGCAACGAACGTGATCGACAAGCCTGTCGCCTGCGCCATCACGCCGGTGTCGATGGACCACCTCGAATTTCTCGGCGACACCATCGAGAAGATCGCGGCCGAAAAAGCCGCAATCCTCAAGCGTGACGTGCCGGCGGTGATCGCGCCGCAGGCCGAGGCGCCGCTGAACGTGATCGAACGGGCGGCGGCGCAGATCCGCGCGCCGCTTCGGGTGTGCGGTCAGCACTGGAACGTGCACGCGGAGCGCGGCCGCCTCGTCTACCAGGACGACGACGGCCTGCTCGACCTGCCGCTGCCGAAGCTGCACGGCCGCCACCAGCTCGACAACGCCGGCACCGCCATCGCCACGCTGCGCGCCTCGGGGCTTGCGCCGCCATTGGCGGCGTTCGAGGCCGGCATTGCCAGGGCCGAATGGCCGGCGCGCATGCAGCACCTGTCGCAGGGCACCTTGAAGCAGCTCGTGCCGGCCGGCAGCGAGCTGTGGCTCGATGGCGGCCACAACGCCGAAGGCGGCCGGGCGATCGCATCCGCGCTCGGCGATCTCGAGGAGCGCGTGTCGCGGCCGCTGATCGTCGTTGTCGGCATGCTGACGACGAAGGACAGTGCGGGCTTCCTGCATAACTTTTCCGGGCTCGCCCGCCGCGTCATCGCGGTGCCGATCCCGAACCAGGAGAAAAGCGTGCCGGCCGGGACGCTGGCCGACATCGCCCGCAGCGTCGGCATCCCGGCCGACGCCCGCGAAACACTCAAGGCAGCGTTGGTGGCGACGGCGCACCTGGGATTGGTGCCCGCGCCGCGCATCCTGATCACCGGCTCGCTCTATCTCGCGGGCGAAGTGCTGGCGCAGAACGGCACGCCGCCGGAGTGAAGCTCACAGCGCCCAAAAAAGAAAATGGCCGGGACACGCCCGGCCATCGATTGCTGCTATGGTTGCGCGGATCACACCGCGGTGTTGATCCACTGCTCGAGCTTCTGCTTCGGCGCGGCGCCCACCTGGCGGGCGGCCATCTCGCCGTTCTTGAAGATCATCAGCGTCGGGATCGACATGATCCCGTACTTCTGCGCGACGTTCGGGTTCTCGTCGACGTTGAGCTTGACGATCTTGACCTTCTCGCCCATGGCGCCCGCGATCTCTTCCAGGGCAGGCGCAATCATCCGGCACGGGCCGCACCATTCGGCCCAGAAATCGACCACAACCGGGCCCGATGCCTTCAGCACCTCGGTTTCGAAAGTCGCGTCGGAAACTTTGCCAACGCCCATGGCGCACCTCTGTTGTTCGAATCGGGGAGAAATTTCCACCGCGGGTTTCCGGAACGTATGGACGCCATGCCGGAGCGTCAAGCGCCATCACAGGCCGGTGACCGCGGTCCCCAGTGCCTCGTCGAGGGCCTTCGGCGGTATTTCCATCAGTTCCGGGCTCTCGGTCCACAAGAGCGCGGCGCGCACCGGCCGGCCCGGATAAAGCCGCCTCAGCACATCGCGGTAGAGCGCGAGCTGCTTGAGATAGCTGCCGTACTTTTCCAGCGCCTCGCCGAGGCTCTGCGGCGGCGGCCGGTTCGACTTGTAGTCGGCGATCAGCACCTCGCTGGCCGTCACCACCAGCCGGTCCACCTGGCCTGCCACCGGGTGGCCGTTGAGGCGGCCGGTGATCGACACCTCGGCGCGGCTGCCCGGCCCGAACAGCGCGGCAAAGCGCGGGTCCGACAACACCGACTGCACCTGCTGAACGATGCTGTTGCTTTCGGCGGTGTCGAATTTTTTCTGGCGGGCAAGAAACAGCGTGGCCGCGTCGGCGCGGCGATCGGCAGGAACGTCCGGCAGCGACTGCATCAGCCGATGGATCGCAAGCCCGCGCGCGATGGCGCGCTCGCGGGCCTGGCTGCGGGCAACCGGCTCGGCCGCGACGGGATCGTCGACGAAGCCCGACGGCTTGATGGTCGCGGGCCGGTCGAGCGTGGCGTCGGCGATGCGCTTCAGCCATGACGGCAGCGTGACGGTCGGTATCAGGTCCAGCTCTCCCTGCCCGCCGCCGGCCGCTCTGTGCGGCGTCTTGCGGTAGCGCCACACCTCGACGTCACCGAGGTCCGCCGTCTCTTTCACGCAAAGCGTCTCGAGCGTGCCACGCACGAGCTCGTACCAGCAGCCGTCCGGGATTTTCCTGATGCTGTCGATGCCGCACACGATCAGGCGGTCGATCGCCCGCGTCATTGCGACATACAGCAGCCGGCGGTATTCGTCGCGTGCGCTGTCGAGCGCCGTTTCGCGCGCCGCAACCATCGGGCCCATATCGTTGATCTTGGACGTGGCCCACACGATCGGGCCCGGCGTCGCGGCTTTCGACGGCAACGGCAGAAGCCGCGGCGGGTGAAAGCCCTGCGGCGGCGTCGTGCTGTCGGCAAGAACGACGATCGGCGCTTCCAGGCCTTTGGCGCCGTGCACGGTCATCACCCGCACCTCGTCGCGTGCCAGCTCCATGTCGCGCTTCACCTCGGCCTGCGCGTTGCGCAGCCAGTCGACAAAACCTTGCAGCGACGGCGTCTCGCGCCGCTCGTAGTCGAGCGCCAGGTTGAGGAATTCGTCGAGCGCGTCGGACGCCTCGTGGCCGAGGCGCGCGAGAATTTTGCGGCGTCCGCGGCGCACGCCCAGCAGGTTGGCGTAGAAGGTGAACGGCGTTTCCTGGCGCGCCGCGTCGGCGAGCCGGTCGATCTCGGCGGCGGCCTCGGGCTGCTGCGCACGGAGTGACGCAAGCAGACTGCCTTTGCGGCCCCATGCGAGCTTGAACAGCGTGTCGTCGTCGAGCCCGAACAACGGGCTCTTCAGCACGGTTGCGAGCGCGAGGTCGTCCTCGGGCATCAGCAGCGCATCGGCGAGCGCCAGCAGGTCCATGACCGCGATGTGCTCGGTCAGCACCAGCCGGTCGGCCCCGGCGACCGGAATCCCGAAGTTCTTCAGCGCGCGGATGATGGCCTCGAACAGCGCGCCGCGCCGCCGCACCAGGATCAGCACGTCCTTCGCGGGACGGCCCTGCGAGCGCCAGGCCGCGACCGAGCCGGCGATCCGCCGTGCCAGCCGCGCCGTGCCGCTGGTGACGGTCTGGGTGTCGAGCGGCGCGGCCCAGCCCTCCTTGGCTTCGACAGCGTCGGACTTTTCCAGGTCCCAGATCTCGACCAGGCCCGGCGCCGCGCCCGGCAAGGATTCATGC
Source organism: Xanthobacteraceae bacterium (assembly GCA_019746135.1). GTDB lineage: Bacteria > Pseudomonadota > Alphaproteobacteria > Rhizobiales > Xanthobacteraceae > Z2-YC6860. Next base: position 3,874 of record JAIESI010000260.1, on the reverse strand, counting down.
ACCGGCGCTTCCGAAGCGGCGGTCAGGCCGGCATGGGCGGCTGCCGGCTTGAACACCGCGTCGACCGCCTCCAGCACGTTGGGGCCGGAGCGGAACGAATGCTTGAATTCCGCAGCGACGAATTTCATTGCGGCATCGCCGTGCGCCCGCGCAAAATACTCGCGGTTGGCCGCGAATTCGCGCGGCGCTGCGCCCTGGAACGAGAAGATCGACTGCTTCTCGTCGCCCACCGCAAAGACCGTGCGCGGCCGATCATGTGCACCGAGGCCGGTGAAGAACTCGCCGGTCAACGCCTTGACGATGGCCCACTGCTTGGGGCTCGTGTCCTGCGCCTCGTCGATCAGCACGTGATGAATGCCGCGGTCGAGCTTGTAGTGCACCCAGGCGGCGGAAACGTTGCTGAGCAGTTCGAGCGTCTTGTCGATCAGGTCCTGGTAGTCCAGCAGTCCGCGCTGGTTCTTCTCGGCGCGGAAGCGCTCGATCACCGCATGGGCAATGGTGAACAGGGCGACGCTGCGGTCGCGGGCCTCCACCGCGAGGCGTCGGGCGAACAGTCCCACGACGCGAGCCTTTTCATCATCCAGTTGCCGGGCAAGGGCGGGCTGCTTTCGCGCAAGCGAGCCGGTGATGACATCCTTGCGCGGTTCGTTCTTCTGGGTGAGGAACACCGAAAGATATCCGGATACGCGATCCGGATCGGATGCGGCCGAGGCAGTCTTGAGGCGTTGCGCCTGATTTTGGTCGCCGCGCGTGCTTGCTGCCAGAACCGCCGCAACGGAGGCCCATTCGGCGGCCGGCAGTATCGGCCCATTGACGATTTCGGCGTCGATCGACTGAAGGTCGGTCTCGGGCTTGACCCCGAGCGCTTGCGAGAGCTGCACCATCGCCTGTTGCAGGCCGCCGGCGGCCTCCACCCAGGGGACCAGCACATCACGCTTGCGGATCGTCTCGCGCACCAGCTCGCGGAACGTGACGTCGGCGGCGGCGAGCACGGCGGTCGCCAGCGCCTTGCCGAGCGGGCCGTCCGGCGCGGCCGCCGCCTTCAGCATCACGTCGAGGCTCAGCTTTTCCAGCAACTGCGCTTCGGTGGCCTCGTCGAGCACCTCGAACCGCGCCGCGACGTTGGCCTCGAACGGAAACAGATGCAGGAGCCGGGTGCAAAAGGCGTGGATGGTCTGCACCTTGAGCCCGCCCGGGGTTTCCAGGGCCAGCGCAAACAGCCGCCGCGCCCGCTGCCGCAGCGCGGACGAGGGCGCCCGCACGCCTGCGCTGCGCATCGCCTGATCGAGGCCGGTGTCGTCGAGCCGCGTCCACTTGCGCAACTCGTCGAACACCCGGTTCGCCATGTTGGCCGCGGCGGCCTTGGTGAAGGTGATGCAGAGAATGCGCGCCGGATCGATGCCGGACAGCAGCAGCCGGATCACCCGCTGCGCCAGCACATGGGTCTTGCCGGAGCCGGCGTTGGCCGCGACGAACACCGAATGCCCGGGATCGGAGGCCTCGATCTGCCGCTCGGTGACGGCGCCCGGAATCTCGCGCGGCTTGCTCATCCGCCGCTCCAGACGTCGTCTTCGTCCTCGCGCAGCGACCACTCCTGCACGCGGGCGAGATGGTCGTAGGTGCCATAGCGCTTCGACCACATCGGATGAACCAGCGAGTAGTAGGGCGTCGCCGGATCGGAAAATTTCTGCAGCAGATTTTTGAGCTGCGCCAGGGTCCGGTCCGCATGCTCGTCGATGCTGACGCCCTCGAGCTCGATTTCGTTCACCTCGCCGGCAACGGCGCCGCCGCGCAGCCGCACATAGACCAGCTGCGCGATCGCGCCGCCCGAGGGGATGCCTTCGAATTCGCCGTGCCGCAGGATCGCGGCCTCGAGCGTCAGCTGCGGCGCAAGGCCGGCCTGCACCTGCTTGCTGGTCGGCGGCGCGCCGGTCTTGAAGTCGAGAATGGCGTAGCGGCCGTCGGCCAGACATTCGATGCGGTCGGCGCGCACCGTCAGCTTGAAGGTTTCGTTGCCGAACGGAATTTCGATGTGGCCGCCGGTCTCGACGTTCAGCAACGCGAGCCCGGCGCGCCGTTCCGCCTCGAAGCGCGCGAACCATTCGGCGATGCGCTTGAAGCGCGGCCACCAGAATGCCTTCGCCTCCGGATAGTCCGACAGGGGCGCGAAATGCCGTTCGCCGATCTCGGTCAGCGCCCGCGCCGGATCGTCCGGCAGCGTCTTCACATAGGTTTTCGCAAACTCGCTGATGGCGTTGTGGATCACCGTGCCGCGGTCGGCGGCGCCGGGCGGCGTGTCGACGCCGTCGAGCGGCTGAAGGTCGAGCACGCGCCTCGCATAGATCGTGTAGGGGTCGCGCAGCCAGTCCTCGATCTCGGTGACGCTGAGCCGCCTGGGCCGCGCTGCGAATGGCGGCCGCGGTTCGGGTCGCGCCGCGGGTTTCGGGGGCTCCGTCGGCGCGTCGAGCCTGCGCGCCCACGCCAGATACTTTTCGCCGTTTCCGAGCGCTGTCTTCCAGCGTTCGTCGCCGGCCACCGCCGCGAGCCGCTGCACGAAACGCGAGGCGACCGTCGGTGCGCCGGCCTGGCGGGCGGCGCGCGTCAGGATGATCTCCGGCGCGCCGAGTGCCTGCGCGAAGTCATGCGCGGAAAGGCCGATGCGCCGTTCCGGCAGGTCGAGACCCAGCTCGTGCCGCATCGGCCGGCTGAGCCATGGGTCGGCGCGGGTTTCCGGCGGCCACACGCCCTCGACCAGCCCGCCCAGCACCAGCCGGTCCACCGATTGCAGACGCGCTTCGAGCGGGCCGAAGATACGCACGCGCACGTTCTTTTCCGGCCGCCGCACCACGGTCTCGGCCATGACGGCGTGGAACAGCTCGGGATATTCGGCCGGTTCGATTTCGATCGATCCCGCCTCGACGATCTCGCTGAACGCGCGGCCGAGCGCATCGTCCATCACGCCCAGATTTTGCAGCGCGGCGGCATGACAAGCCGCAATCGCCGAAACCGTCGCGGGCTTCCGCGGCAGCGCTTCCAGCGGCTCGAGCGCCGCCTTCAGCCGTTCGATCAATGCGGCAGCGGCGTCCAGCTCCCGATCGGCGAGCATCGCGCCCGGATCGGTGCGATGCAGCGACGACGGCTCGCGGCGCTTGAGCTTCGCAAGCTCGTCCCGGAACGTCGCCAGCGCACGCGCCAGGCCCGCGCTGCCCGGCTTCGGCCGCGGGCCGCGCAGCACCGCGCGCTCCAGCGCGGAAGCGGCGCGGCGATCGAGGCCGCATCTGTCATGCTTGAGCATCGCCAGCAAGGTCACCGGCGGCAGCCCTTCGAGGGCGGCCTCGGCGACCAGCCGTGCGAACACGCCGGCCGGCGTGTCGGACAGCGCATCGCCGCCGGAGTCGTCCACCGGCACGTTCCAGCGCGCCAGCGCCGCGAGCACGCGACGCGCCAAGGCGCGGTCCGGCGTCACCAGCGCCGCGGTCTTGTCCGGCGTCTCCATCGCCTCGCGCAGCGCAATCGCGATCGCCAGCGCTTCCTCTTCGGCGCTGCCGGCTTCAATGACGGTGATATCGTGGAATGCCGCGTCTGCGTGGGCGGCGAAGGTCTTCGATCGCAGCTGCTCCTGCCACAGGTCGCTGGCGATGGCCGGGCGCAGCGCCTCGGACACGACGATCTCGCGGCCATGCGCCGCCGGTGCGCCCAGCGGCTCCACCGCCTCGCGCGCGATCTGCATGCGCTTGAGCAAGGCGTGCATGGCGAACTGCGGATGGTTGTGCGCCACCTCGCCGTCGTCCTTGTCTTTCCCTTGGCCGATCCGGTCCCAGGTCGGCGCATCGAGCGCGGTGTCGAGGCCCGGCAGGATCACGGCGCCTTGCGG
>JAIESI010000311.1 GCA_019746135.1 Xanthobacteraceae bacterium | reverse complement strand
ACGCCGGATGATTCGAGGTTGATCACCTCGGAGACTACGCCACCCTCATTTCCAACCAACCCCGCGACGGCACCTCACCGCTCGCGGCCGAGCTGATCGTTTTCTGGATGTTGGCTCCTGGTCTGATCGTAATGATACTCATGTCACTGTCTTTCTTCCGTTTCGGGCGGGGTGATCCTGTGCTTGATGACGCCACCGAGGGTCGATGGCCGCCATTGCATTGCGCAACGGCACTCGCATACCCGCGCAGCAATCCCCTGTTTTGCTGACGCTTAGAGCCCGCGCGCTCTCGTCCCCTCGATGCGTCTTGCGTTGCGCGGACTACGGTAAACTTTCGTTAGCGAATGGGGCGCGGATATGATCGCGATGTGATTTGACGTAGGTGATTGTGTGAGGTCGAAAAGAATCGCTGATGGCTCATGCATGAGATCAATGCGCTGTTCGAAAATGCGCTGTCTCATAAGACTCTTCTAAGACTCTTCGAATGAGTGATAGCGATGCGCTTCACACATCGAACGCGCGTCGTCGTGCGCATCGATGTGAATGTCGAAGTGGTGGCGGCGCACTCGCTGCTTGCCCTGCGCGGCGATGCCTGCGAGATCGTCAACGATCTGGCGAATGAACAAAGTGCCCGCACGTAAGCGATGGACGCCAAAGTATCCGCGACTGTTCGCCGCAGCCAATCTGATCGTCGGCTTGGATTGCGGCACGAACGTTCGTGTTGCTCGGGAGTGCCCCGTCCGGTGCGGGGCATGTGGCGAGACTTACTTGACCGAAGTGGCGCCCACTGCTGCGATCTCCGCGGTGTGACAGGACGCAAGCTGATCGAAAATGCCGCAGTGGGTTTTCACGGAAGCGAGATCGTTCACGTCAACGGCCGTCACACGGCATCCAGCTTTGATCATGTGTTCGACCCAGCCACCGCAGCAGCCGCAGGATGCATCCTGGCAGACGGTCATCGACGGCTCGACTCTGCCGTGGCAAAGCCTTGTCGGGAGCCGGGAACGAGCGTCGCGACGGCGAGCGAAGCTCCCGTCGCGACGATCTGTCTGCGCGTTGGATCCTTGCGGTATCCCGGTCCAGAGCCGTTTCCGTTCCTTCGGAATCGGAAACGGCTCCAGCTCCTTTGGTTTGGTCGCATTTTCTGCGGCGAACCGCTTCACACTTCGCCGGAAAATGCTCCAGCTAGACTGCGGTTGTGTCGTAGCCCGCGGCCTTGATTGCCGCCGCGATCCTGCCCGCATCGATCGTTGAGTCGATGTCCACCCGTTTGGCGCCGATATCGACCTTGACCATGGCGGACTGATCCACCGACTTCACCGCCTTCTCGACACTCGCGGCGCATCCGCCGCAACTCATCTTCGGCACTTTCAAGCTCAGCATTGTCGTCTCCAGAAAAAAGTGATGATCCGAATGTGGGGCTTCCCACCGTTGGAAGGTCAAGGCTGCAAAAATCCGACTTTCCGGCCCTTCCGGACCGAAGCTCCCCCTTGACCTTCCAATAATGGGAAGCCCCATCTTGTCCGGGACAGTCTGAAAAACGGGTGTGAAATCGCCATGAACGGATCGACCGAAATGGAGCCGAAGTCTGCCGCCAATGCGCGGGGCGCAGTGCAAATTGCCATCGGGGACATGACCTGCGCCTCGTGCGTGACGCGCGTCGAGAATGCGGTCAAGGCCGTGCCCGGGGTGGCGGCCGCCTCAGTGAATTTGGCCACCGAGCGCGCTGATATCCGGTTTTCGGGTCAGCCCGACTTACCGGCCGTGATCGACGCCATTGAAGACGCGGGCTACGCGGTCCGCACTCGTGACACTGAATTTGCCCTCAAGGGCATGACCTGCGCCTCGTGCGTCTTGCGCGTGGAGAATGCCATCAAGTCGGTTCCGGGGGTCACCGAAGTTGCGGTGAATCTGGCGACCGAGCGTGCACGCGTCAGCTCTGTCGATGGCGCCGCGGTGACCGACGCGGTGCGGCGCGCCGTAGAGAACGCCGGCTACGAGGCAGAACCGATTGCTGAGGGCGACAGCGGTGACCGCGAACGGGACGCCCGTGCGGCAGAAATCGCGACCTTGCGCCGCGATACGATCATTGCCGCCACTCTCACCCTACCGGTCTTCGTGATCGAAATGGGAGCACACACAATCCCGGCCTTCCATCACTGGGTTGCCGGCACATTCGGCATCTGGAGCTGGTACGGACAATTTGTCCTGACCACGCTGGTCCTGTTCGGACCCGGCCGACGCTTCTTTGCCAAGGGCTTTCCGGCATTGTTGCGCGGCGCACCCGACATGAATGCGCTGGTCGCGATCGGTGCGGGCGCGGCCTGGGGCTATTCGATTGTCGCAACCTTCACGCCGGACTTGCTGCCGGCCGGCACCGCCTATGTCTATTACGAGGCTGCCGCGGTGATCGCGACGCTGATCCTGCTCGGCCGCTACCTGGAAGCGCGCGCAAAGGGACGCACAAGCGAAGCGATCCGCAAGCTCGTCGGCTTGCAGCCGCAGTCCGCGCGCGTGTCGCGTGACGGCGAGGTCCTGGACATTCCGATCGGCCAGGTTCAGCCCGGCGATGTCGTCATCGTGCGTCCGGGCGAAAAGGTCGCGGTCGACGGCGAGGTCATCGACGGCAATTCCTACGTCGATGAATCCATGATCACCGGCGAGCCAGTGCCGGTCGCAAAGACGGCGGGCGCGCTTGTCGTGGGCGGCACCGTCAACAAGGCCGGCAGCTTCACGTTCCGTGCAACCAATGTCGGCTCGCAGACCTTGCTGGCGCAGATCATCCGCATGGTCGAAACGGCCCAGGGCGCGAAGCTGCCGATCCAGGCGCTTGTCGACAAGATCACGGCCTACTTCGTACCGGTCGTGATCGGCGTTGCGCTGCTGACATTCGGCGCTTGGCTGACCTTCGGCCCAAGCCCGGCCCTGACATTCGCACTGGTCAATGCGGTTGCGGTGCTGATCATCGCGTGCCCCTGCGCGATGGGTCTCGCCACTCCGACCTCGATCATGGTCGGCACCGGCCGGGCGGCGGAGCTCGGCGTGCTGTTCCGCAAGGGCGAAGCTCTGCAAAGCCTGCGTGACGTGTCCGTCATCGCGATGGACAAGACCGGCACCCTGACCGAGGGCAAGCCGGCGCTGACCGAACTGGTGACGGCCCCGGGCTTCGCGGAGAACGACATTCTCGCCTTGATCGCGGCGGTCGAGTCGCGTTCCGAACATCCGACCGCGCAGGCGATTGTCGCGGCTGCAAAGGATCGCAAACTCCAGATTCCGCAGGTCGGCGACTTTGAAGCCGTGCCCGGCTTCGGCATTGCAGGCCTTGTAAACGGCAAGCGCATCGCGGTCGGCGCGGACCGCTACATGCTCCGCGAAGGGGTCGATCCGGCCGCATTCGCGGACCAGGCGGCCCGTCTCGGCGAGGAGGGCAAGTCCCCGATCTACGTCGCCGTCGACAGCACACTGGCGGCGGTCCTCGCCGTCGCCGATCCTGTCAAGCCGACAACGCCCGCAGCGATCGCGGCGCTGCACGAGCTTGGTGTGAAGGTGGCCATGGTCAGCGGCGACAACCGGCGTACGGCGGCGGCGATCGCACGGCGGCTCGGGATCGACGAAGTCGAGGCCGAGGTGTTGCCGGAAGGCAAGGTCGAGGTGGTGAAGCGTCTGTCGCGAGGCGGCACGCGCGTCGCTTTTGTCGGCGACGGCATCAACGACGCCCCGGCGCTGGCCGCTGCGGATGTCGGCATCGCGGTCGGCAACGGCACCGACATTGCCATCGAAAGCGCCGATGTCGTGCTGATGTCCGGCGACCTGCGCGGGGTCGTCAACGCCATCGCCGTGTCCAAAGCGACAATGCGCAATATCCGGCAGAACCTGTTCTGGGCCTTCGCCTATAATGCGGCGCTGGTACCGGTTGCCGCAGGCCTCCTGTACCCGGTGAGCGGGACGTTGCTCTCGCCCATGCTGGCCGCCGGCGCCATGGCGTTGTCGAGTGTCTTCGTCCTCACCAATGCACTGAGGCTGAAGCGTTTTCGCGGACCACTTGACGCCGGTCCCCGAGATCGGGGAGCGGCCATGTCGCGGCAGGCCACGGACGGTTTCCCGAAGCAGGCAGAGGAGGCTCGGGCATGAATATCGGACAGGCGGCAACTGCGTCCGGCATTTCGGCGAAGATGATCCGCTACTACGAATCGGTTGGCCTCATTCCCTCCGCCGACCGCTCGACATCCGGATATCGGGTGTATTCGCGGGACGACGTCCACACCTTGCGCTTCATCCGGCGGGCCCGCGATCTGGGCTTCTCGGTCGAGCAGATCGCCGCGCTGCTTGCCCTCTGGCAAGATCGCTCGCGTGCCAGTGCAGACGTCAAAAGGCTCGCGCTTGGTCACGTCGAGAAGCTGGAGGCGAAGCGGCGCGAGATCGACGAAATGGTCGCTACGCTTCGGTATCTGGCCTCTCACTGTCAGGGCAACAACCGGCCCGGCTGTCCGATCATCGATGAGCTCGCTGCAGGACGTGAGATCACGGCGCCAAGTCCGCGCCGTGATCGCAAGGCCAATTGATCGCCACGCACTCATCTTCACGAAGAACCGCTACGGAATGGCGCGATGAACAGCGGTACCGTCTTGAAGTCGATGACGCCGCGCCCCGGCTGACCCTGCCGCTCACAGGTGTGGTCGCGCGATTCTTTGAATTTGTCTGGACAGATTCACGTCAGTTTGACGCGCCCCCGCCGGTGCTCGCGACTCCGCGTATCGCAGCGGCACTGTGGCAGCCAATAGTGAGGCATAGTGAGGTGCGATCACGTATTCACACGGATGATCCCTCTGGCCTATCGCGCAGCGCAGTTCCATTCGAGCGTGGAACTTGATTGCGCGGACCGCCAACCACCTTGAGAACAATTCCGAACGAAACGCTCGCCGACATCGGGGCACAACATTCACCGTGAGCAGCTTTTGCTCTCACTCAAGTGTGATGGTGGGAACATTGCGGAAGTTGGTGGTCGTCATAGGTCATGTCGTGGTGGTCGATGCGCATTGCGGCTCTCGACACAATGACATGACCGAGTTCAGCCAACGATGCAGGGTGTGATCAGCGATCGAGAGCGCGAGCGGCTCCTGAAGCTGATGGCGGGGGCCACGTTCATCATCTTCTTTCAGGCCTACATGGTGGCGCCTATCATACCGGCGCTCTCAGCCATCTTTGGAACATCAGCCGAGACGGTCGGACTGATCGTACCGGCCTATTTGATCCCCTACGGCATCGCGACCCTCGCCTATGGCTTGCTGGCGGATCGGCTCGGCATCCAGCGCGTGATGTTCACCTCCCTTGCAGCATTCGTCGCACTCACCGTGCTCTCCGCAACCGCGCGGTCCATCGAGCAACTTGCCCTCTGGCGAATTGCAACCGGGATCGGTGCAAGCGGTGTGGTGCCGCTTGCACTGGCATTGGTCGGCCGACTGTATCCTTACGAAAAGCGTGGCCGGCCGCTTGGCTGGCTGTTCGGTGCAATGGCCGGCGGCATGGCATTCGGTTCGCCGCTCGGCGCGATGCTTGTGCCGTACATTGACTGGCAAGGCCTGTTCGTTGTTGTCGGCGCGGTGGGCGGAGTGCTCCTTCTCGTCCTCTTGCCCTATCGCTCCGTGATCGCCGCGATGGTTCAACCGGTGTCCGGCACGCTCGGGGATTTGTTGCGCGTCTACAAAGACCTGCTCGGCGCGCCGCGCGGGCAGCGCACCTACGGCTTCGTCCTTGTCAATTCCATGTTTCATTCCGGCGTCTTCACCTGGCTCGGCGTGTATTTCGAGCGGCGATACGGACTCGGGCCGGTGGGGATCGGCTTGGCGCTTCTCGGCTACGGCGTACCCGGCTTGCTGCTGGGACCACCGATCGGGCGGGCAGCGGATCGCTGGGGCCGCGCACGACTGATTCCGATCGGGCTTATTCTCAGTACCGTCGCAGCGGTACTTCTGATGTTCGACTTCCCGATATTCTTCGCCCCCGTCGTCGCGACGATCCTGTCCCTGGGCTACGACATGACGCAGCCGCTCTTCGCAGGGATCGTGACTTCGCTCGGGGGAAAGCGTGCTGGGCAAGCGATGGGCTTGAATGTCTTCACGCTCTTCGTCGGCTTCGGACTGGGGAGCCTGATCTTCGGCTGGCTCCTGCGTTTCGACTTTGGAACGGCGCTCGCCGTGTTCGCGGTCGTCGAACTCAGCCTTGCCCTGGCATCCTTCGCGCTGTTCCGGTCCGAAATGCCGTCACGGGCAAAGCAACCCCTCCCATCCGGCTCGGGCGCTGCGGGCGCAGGCACAAATCAGCGAACCGACGGTCCATGATCTTTTCGTCTGGGCCAAAGCCCGGAAGCGCGCGCCGGCGGCTGCGATGAGGCGCGCGTCATTGCCGTTGTCGTCCAGGTCTCGTCGAGGAAGATCAGTCGACCGTCGAGGCCTTTTTGCGCGCTCCGCCACGCTTGCCGGCGCTCAGCGACGTCGGGGCGATCCTGTTCGCCGGCGCGCGCGGTTTTTTTGACGCTGATCCCCTCTTGACCCGGGGCGGCTGCCGTCAGGCCCTGCTCTTGCGGAACTGGGACGGAGTGAGATCGAAGCGCCGTCTGAAAGCCCGGGTCAGAGCGCTTTGCGATTGATAGCCGACATCGAGAGCGATTTCGGTCAGGCCTTGGTTCGATGTCACCAGCCGATATTTGGCCAGTTCGAGCCTGATATCCGCCAGGAACGCAAGTGGCGCCTTTTTCACCAGGGACTTGAAGCTTCTCACCAATGTTGCGCGAGACGTATTCGCGGCTCGCGCCAGGTCATCGAGGCTCCACAATTTCGTCGGCTCCTGGATCATGGCGAGCACCGCACCCGCAGTATGGCGCTGGCTGAGCAGTCCCAGAATGCCCTCCTTGGCTTCGTTGCGATCAAAGTGGATCCGCAGCACCATGATCATCAGGGCACTTGCCAGATTCGTCCCAACGGCACGCGCGCCGGGAGCAGCTTGAACGAGCTCGTCCCGGATTGTGCGCAGGAGCTCGCTGAGACGGGCTACCGACGGATCATCGCCGGCTCGTATGAGAATGATGGAGGGCAATGCCGCCTGTGCGAGATTCTCCATCCCCTGCTCGAAAGCCAACCGGCCGCAAATAAGTTCCGTCTCCGGCGAGTCCGAATTCGAGGCGACATCGATCGCCCCATTCGGGCGGATCACCACCGCCGGACTGGACGGTGCGGCCGTCGGCGTGACTGGTGCCCGCATGACGTGCCGATCACCTCGAGGCAGAAGCACGATATCGCCGGCAGAAAGAGAAACGGGCGTGTGGCCCACAGCATCGAGAACGCAGTTCCCTTTCGCCACGAGATGAAACGGCATCCAACCGATCGGCTGCTGATCGTGAGGTGAAGCCCATTGGGCTCCGAATTGGCAAAGTCTCTCCAACTGCGGGCGAACCCGGAACAACGGGGCCAATGCAGACAGCTCATCGAACGCATCGCGGGAAGGCAAACGGCGTCCTCCAGAGCCCCTTTGCGTTCCTTAGCAATTTTGATCCGCTCAGTCACGCGAATGAACCGTCCGGTCAAGCAGCGAGAGCGACTGGCCTCTATCATGGAAAGGCTGGTTCGAACGAAAGGACGTATCGATGCCGATGCTCGACTGGAGCGCGTTCGACATGCCGAGCGCGACAGGTTCCCTGCCGGAACGCTGAACATCGCCTGCGGCTTGCACGTCGAATGTCGTGCATCTCAAGGAGCCTGTCGATGAGCCCGCTTCCGTACTCAAGTCCCTCACAGGCTTTCCGGGCCGTTCTATTGGCGACCGGTCTGACCATAGGCGGCTTCGCGATTGACGGAGCATCCGCTGAGGAACCAGTGAAACTTCAAAGCGCTTATTCGTTCAAGGACACTGTCAGTCGCCTGAGATCAGCGCTCGAAGGCAACGGCTTCACGATTTTCGCCACCATCGATCATCGTGCAGCGGCCCAGTCCGTAGGTCTCGACATGCCGCCGACCACGGTCTTGATCTACGGGAACCCGAAGGGTGGGACGCCGCTGATGATCGCGGCCCCCGACTTCGCCCTTGAACTTCCTTTGCGCGTGCTGGTCCGCGAGAGCGGGCAGGGAAAGACCTTTGTGACCCTAAGCCCGTCGACAAGCCTCGAAGGCAAGCACGGCTTGCCGGGTGGCATGGCGACGAAGTTGGCACCAGCCGAAAAGCTCATTGCGAGCACAATCGCCGCGCCGAACTGAGCCGATACAGCGCCTTGCCGCTGACACGTAGCCAAACAGAAGGACAGGTGAGATGACCTCACGACGCGATATCTCCATCGACCCTCCGGAACGGGAGCCTGTTTCCCGTAGACGGTTCCTGACCGCGACAGCGGGCGCGGCGGGAGCTGCTGTAGCAAGCCGCGCCTATGCCGACACGCTCGCCGACGTCCCGGCGCGCGAGGTTGGCGAGCCTCTGTCGGGAAGCAGCAAACGATCCTCGCATGTCGAGATCAGTCGCATCCCGGAGGCTGGGCCCGGAATGCGCAAGGTCGACCCGAGCGATGCGATCAATTCGAAGGCGCCGCTGCACAAGCTGATGGGAACCATCACGCCGTCGGACCTCCACTATGAGCGCAGCCACGCCGGCGTGCCCGACCTGGATCCGGCCAAGCACCGCCTTCTCGTTCACGGCATGACCGAAAAGTCTCTGGTCCTGACCATGGACGACATCAAGGCGATGCCATCGGTGTCGCGCGTCGCCTTCCTCGAATGCACCGGCAATGGCTGGGAAAACTGGAAGACGGCGGACGGGAACCTGACCGTGCAGAACACGCATGGCCTGATCAGCACTCACGAGTGGACCGGAGTGCCGCTGTCATTCATTCTCGACCTGGTCGGCAAGAATCGCCGGTCCACCTGGATGCTCGCAGAAGGAGGCGATGCCGCTGGCGTCGCGCGGAGCATCCCGCTCACGGACGAGGTCATGGCAGAGGCCATCCTCGCCTATGGGCAGAACGGGGAGCTCCTGAGGCCCGCGCATGGGTTTCCGCTTCGCCTGTTCATCCCAGGCTGGGAAGGCAATCTGAGCATCAAATGGCTCCGACGTCTGAAATTCGGCGACCAGCCGTTCATGACCCGCTGGGAGACCGCCCGTTACACACAGCTTTTGGCCAACGGAAAGGCGCGCCAGTTTCAGCTGGTGCAAGAAATCAATTCGGTCATCACCGCGCCCTCCGGAATGATGCAGATCAAACCCGGCAATAATCGCATTACCGGCTTGGCCTGGAGCGGCTACGGCAAAATCGAGCGCGTCGAGATCAGCACAGACGCCGGCAAGTCCTGGAAGCAGGCCCAACTGAATCATCCTGTTCTGCCCAAGGCGCAGGTCCGCTTCCAGATGGACTGGGACTGGGACGGCAGACCCACGAAGATCGTTAGTCGCTCGACAGACGACAAGGGCCACGTCCAACCGGACCGCAAGGCCGTTATCGACCGAATGGGGACGAATGCGCTGTTTCACTACAACGGGCAGCAAACGTGGAGCATCGACGAGAAAGGGATGGTGCGCAATGTTCTCGCTTAGAGCTCTCGTCGGGAGCGCAGTCGTTGCCGGCTTCGTGGTTTCGGCCGCCGTCGCCGCCGACTTCGGTCGCCCAGCCACTCCGCAGGAGATCGAGCTCTGGGACATCGATGTCCGGCCGGACGGCGCAGGCCTGCCTGCGGGTAGCGGCACTGTCGCGCAGGGCAAGAGGGTCTATGAGGAAAGCTGCGCCGCTTGCCATGGGGTCAACGGCAAGGACGGTATCAAGGACCGCCTTGTCGGGGGACAGGGCACGTTGGCATCTTCGCGCCCGATAAAGACCGTGGGGAGTTACTGGCCGTACGCGACGACCCTGTTCGACTACGTTCGCAGGGCCATGCCTTACCAGGCACCGGGATCGCTGAGCGATGACGAGACCTATGCCGTCTCCGCCTATATCCTCAGCCTGAACGGACTTTTGCCGGAGGACGGCAAGCTCGACAAGGAGAGCCTGCCGAAGGTCAAGATGCCAAATCGCGATGGCTTCATTCCGGAGCCCGAGTTCCGAACGATCACCAACTCGAGATAAGGCAGACCGCCACGAAGAACGTCAGGCTCGGCGGTTCAAGGCGCTGGGCCAAATCCACTCCGGGTCTCCGCTTCATGTGCGCAGCGACCTGGTCAGGCTCCGTCCATGTCGCCCTCGTGATTGATGCCCGCGCCAGCCGTGTCGTCGGCTGGCGCGTCTCGCGAACAGGGTATGCGGGTCTTGGTGCTTGACGCGTTGGAGCAAGCTCTCCCTGAGCGTTGTCCTCCCGCATCGCGGTTGGCTCGTGCATCCACCACAGAACGGTCTTTCTCCAGCTCTCGGGGATAAGGGCTATGGAATTCAGTGGGCTGCCGGCAAACGGCGCGAGAATTATTACTGGCTTGGCAATGATGCAAACGGCGCCTGCTGTCCGACGATTTCACAGCGCTGCTCAACATGATCTGAACACGTGGAGTCCGTCCGGAGCCGCACTCATGTGCCTCGCCATACCGATGCAGATCGACTCGATCGACGGGTTCCTAGCGCGCTGCTCCACCAAGGGGGTGTCGCGCGACGTCAATCTTTTCCTGCTGCAGGACCGGAAGGTCTCGGTCGGCGATCACGTGCTTGTGCATCTGGGTTACGCGATCGAGATCATCGACGTCGCGGAGGCCCGCCGCTATTGGGAGGTTTTCGACGCTGCGCTGGATGCCATAGGAGAGCGCGCCGATGCATGAACTCTCCGTCTGTCTGTCCCTGCTTGACGAGGTTGGCCGCATCGCACGCGCTTCGGCCGCCAGGGCGGTGCGCCTGGTCGCCGTGCGCATCGGTCCGCTTTCCGGTGTCGAACCCGATCTCCTCATGCGGGCGTTTGGCGTGGCGCGATGCGGCACGCTCGCGGAAACGGCGACGCTGGTCGTCGACATCGGCCGCGTGCGCGTGAGGTGTGCGGAATGCGGGACGGAGAGCGAAGCCGTCCCGAACCGGTTGCTGTGTTCGCATTGCGGTGGCTTTAGGACGCGTGTCATCGAAGGCGACGAACTTGTCCTCTCCGCGGTCGAGATGGACATCGCCGATGGCGGACACACTAGCGCGGCGGAATTGCATGCGGATGCTGCGGAGCGCCGTTCGGACGGATCCGCGCGGGGAGAGAATCGGCATGTGTAGGGATTGTGGCTGCGGAGCGACGGACCGGCATCACCTGCATGACACGAATGGTGCGCGCGTCGACGTGCCGCCACGCCGGACCGGCAGACTGGTCGCGAACGTCCTTGCCGACCTGCATTCCGCCAACAGGAAGGAAGCCGGACACAACCGGGACCACTTCGACCGCTACGGCGTGCTGGCCATCAATCTGACGTCTTCGCCAGGAGCCGGCAAGACCGCACTACTCGAGGCCACGATCGACCGTCTCGGCGCCGAACTCGGCATCGCGGTCATCGAGGGGGACCTCGAGACCGAGAACGACGCCAACAGGATACGGGCGAAGGGCGTGCCGGCAGTGCAGATCACCACCGGCAACGCCTGCCATCTCGACGCCGTCATGGTGCACGACGCCCTGCATCATCTCGATCTCAGCCGACTCGACATCCTGTTCATCGAGAACGTGGGCAATCTGGTTTGTCCGGCTGCCTTCGATCTCGGTCAGCACCACAACGTGACCTTGCTGTCGGCGACCGAAGGAGACGACAAGCCGGCCAAGTACCCGGTCATGTTCCGTGGCAGCGATCTGGTTGTCGTAACCAAGACCGATCTGCTTCCCCATCTCGACGACTTCGACCTGTCGCGTGTGGAGGCCTCGCTCAGGGCCTCCGGCTATACCGGGCCGCTGCTGAAAACCACGACAAAGCGGGAGGACGGACCGTCCGATTGGATCGGATGGCTTCGCCGGACCATCGTGGATCATCGCCGGAAACAGGGGCCGGCGGCGGACGGTGCGCGGGCGCGCGTGCACATACATGCCGCGTCGGGGCACTCCTCGGAGCGGAAGCCGTGACATCGTCAGCGCGGACATGGCTTGACCGCATCCGCGATCTTCCGCTCACACGACCGGTGAGCATCCTCAACGTGTGCGGCGGTCATGAGCGCACGTTGGCGGCAGCCGGGCTGCGGAAGCTGATGCCTCCCGGCGTCAATCTCATCCCCGGACCGGGATGTCCGGTCTGCGTATGTCCGGAGGAGGACGTTTTCGAGGCGATCCGTCTCGTAATGCACGAGCGGGTCGTGCTGGTCGCTTTCGGCGACATGCTGCGCGTGCCGGTCAATGTCCCGAAGGGAGAGCCGCGTTCGCTCGAACAGGCCAAGGCGCTCGGGGCCGATATCCGGCCGATCGCGAGCCCGATGGAGGCTGCCGCTGTCGCTCGCGGCAACCCCGAACGGCCGGTCGTGTTCTTTGTCGCCGGCTTCGAGACGACGCTTGCTCCGGTTGCCGCGCTGGTCAGCCAGGGACTTCCCCGCAATCTCCTGCTGCTTGTGGCCGGCCGGCTGACCTGGCCGGCCGTTGCGATGCTGCTTCGGTCCGAGCGGCCGGGCTTCGATGCACTCATCGCGCCGGGCCACGTAGCGACGGTGATGGGTCCAGAGGAATGGGAGTTCGTGGTCCGCGACCATGCCATGCCGGCCGCCATCGGCGGCTTCACGACGGAGAGCCTGCTGGCGGCGACCTATTCGACCCTCCGCCAGATCGTGGACGGGTGCAGCTTTCTCGACAATTGCTACGGCGAGAGCGTCAGGCCAGGCGGCAATCCAACGGCACGGCGCTGCATCGCAGAGACCATGGACGTGGTCGAAGCCGGCTGGCGCGGGATCGGGATCATTCCGGATTCCGGCTATCGGCTGCGTCCCGTCTATGCGGCGCATGACGCACGGCGGCATTTCCCTGCCGATCAAGGCGGGCCACGGCCACGGCGCGGAGAAATGCCGCCCGGTTGCGACTGCGCGCGGGTCATCCTCGGCAAGGTGCTTCCCACCGACTGCCGGCTTTACGGAAGCGCCTGCACGCCCGACACCGCCATCGGGCCTTGCATGGTTTCGGATGAAGGCGCGTGCCATGTCTGGTGGAGCGCGGGGCATCGCCGCACGCGATCACGTCCCGCCGCGATCAGGGCCGACCGGACGGCCGCCGGCCGGGCGCCGCCGTGAAGACCTCGGTTGTTGCCCCAGCGGTACCGGCCAACGCCCGGCGAGATTTTCGGCTGGTCATCGTCGGTATCGGCAATACGCTGCTCAGCGACGAGGGTATCGGTGTCCATGTCATCCGCCGATTGCGGCATCTTGTGCCGCCCCGCAACGGCATCGAACTCGTCGACGGAGGCACGCTGAGCTTCAATCTACTGCCGGTGATCGAAAGCACGGCCTGCCTCATCGCCGTGGATGCGGCCGATTTCGACATGTTGCCTGGTTCCGTTCGCTGCCTCGTCGGAGACGACTTCGACCGGTTCCTCGGCCGGGCGCGGCACACTGCGCATGAGGTCGGACTGAGGGAGTTGCTCGACATGGCGCGGCTCGGAGGCCACCTGCCCGGCCGCCGCGCACTGGTCGGAGTGCAGCCTCAGCGCATCGACTGGGGGGAAGAGCCGACCGAGCTTGTCGCTGCAGCGATCCCCACGGCCGCCGATCTGGCACTGGCTCTGGCTGACGAATGGCTCCGGCTGGCATCGATCGCGGGCGTGCACGATGCTTGAGCTCAGGCAGGGCGCGTCCTTACGGGGCCGCAGGATAGTGGTCACCGGCCGGGTCCAGGGCGTCGGCTTCCGGCCGTTCGTCAAACGGCTGGCATGTCGTCTCGGTCTGTCCGGCTGGGTCCGCAACCATGCCGGTGCCGTCCACATCGTGGCATGCGGCGATGCGGACAGCCTCAACCGGTTCGTCGCGGATCTGATTGCCCGGGCCCCGCCGTTTGCGCGGCCGCGGTTGCACGAGATCGATCCTTGCGGTGCAGCAGGCGCCGACGGGTTTCTCATCTTGGACAGCCAAGGCGGCGATCTCCGTGGTGCGGATGTCGCGCCGGATCAGTCCGTTTGCGAGGAATGCCTGGCGGAAATGCGTGACCCCGGCGCACGCCGCCACCGCTATCCGTTCACAAACTGCACCCAGTGCGGTCCGCGATACACCATCGTCCGTGCGCTGCCTTACGATCGCGCGAGCACCACGATGGCCGGCTTCGCGATGTGCTGGAATTGCCGTCGCGAGTATGCGGATCCTTTCGATCGTCGCTTCCACGCCGAACCGATCGCGTGTCCTGATTGCGGGCCGCAACTGCGCTTCGTCGACCCCAGCGGCGGTTCCGCGCCATTGGCCGGCGATGCCATTGCAGCCGCCCTCGGCACGCTGAGGAACGGCATGACGGTGGCCGTCAAGGGCATCGGCGGCTACCATCTGATGTGTGACGCGACGAGCGAAACCGCCGTCGGGCGCCTGCGGCGCGCCAAGCGGCGCCCGCACAAACCCTTTGCCGTGATGGTGGCACCGCGACCTTCGGATGGCCGGTTTGCGCTTGGCCGCCTGGCGGAAATCGATGGTGTCGAGGAAGCCGCCCTGTTGAGTGCCGCGCGGCCGATCGTTCTCGTCCGCAGACGGCGCGGCGCCGCCCTGGCCTCCGCCGTTGCCCCCGGCCTCGACGAGGTCGGCCTGATGCTGCCGTACAGCCCGCTGCACGAACTGCTGCTCGACGCGTTCGGAAGGCCGGTCGTAGCCACCAGCGCCAACATCAGCGGGGAGCCCGTGCTGACAACCGCCGAGGATGTCGAACTGCGGCTCGCGGGATGCTGCGACGCTTATCTTCATCACGACCGCCCGATCGAACGGCCCGCCGACGACTCCGTGATCCGTGTCATCGCCGGCAGGCCCAGAATCCTCCGGCTCGGGCGCGGGGTGGCGCCGCTTGCGGTCTGCATTCCCTACCGATTTCCAGAAGCCGTGCTCGCCTGCGGAGGCCAGCTCAAGAACACCGCTTCATTGGCGTTCGACGACCGCGTCGTCGTCTCCCCGCATATCGGGGATATGGGAAACCTGCGCTCGAGCCGCGTCTTCGACAGCGTGGCGGAGGGAATGCAGTCGTTGTTCGGCATCCGCGCGCAGGGCATCATCCACGACGGTCATCCCGATTTCACCAGCACGCGCTGGGCCCGACGGCAGGCGTTGCCTGCCGCATCGGTGCAGCATCACTTCGCGCATGCCTCAGCGCTCGCAGGCGAACACGGAAGGACAACGCACCTGCTCGTCTTTGCATGGGATGGGCTCGGGTATGGCGCGGATGGAACGCTGTGGGGTGGCGAGACGCTTGCCGGCAGTCCCGGCCGCTGGCGCCGCGTGGGCACGTTTCGGTCTGTCCGGATCGTCGGCGGTGATCGCGCCGCTCTCGAGCCATGGCGCAGCGCATGCTGCTTCTGCTGGGAGACAGCCGTCGAATGGGGCAGCCATCGTCCGGAGTTTTCCGCCATGCGGCAAGTCTGGCAGGAAGGATCCGTCACGCAACGGACCAGTTCGGTCGGGCGGCTGTTCGATGCAGCGGCGGCGCTGCTCGGGCTGGCCGAAACGGCAAGCTACGACGGGCAGGCTCCGGCCCTCCTCGAATGCGCAGCCTCTGCCTTGCCGGCAGGTACGCCGCTTCCGGTGCATGACGATGGCACGATCAGGACCGTCGATTGGAGCCCGCTCGTCCCGTCGTTGCTGGATGCACGATCGTCCGTCGGCCGCCGAGCTGCGGCTTTCCATGCGGCACTGGCTGCGACGATCCTCGCGGAAGCGCGCCACTGGCGTGCGGTCGACGGGACGGAGTCGGTCGGCCTGACCGGCGGCGTGTTCCAGAACAGGCGTCTGACGGAACATGCAGTTCTCGCACTGGAGCGCGACGGCTTCGAGGTGCTGCTGCACGAACGCGTGCCACCGAATGACGGAGGCCTCAGCTTCGGCCAGGCAGTTGAGTTCGCGGCAAGGAGCGCAGGAAGGTGACGACGAAAACACGACGGCGCCGTTCGTCCGCCGTTTCGGATGGCCATGTCTCGCTGGCGCATGGAAACGGCGGACGCAGGATGCGTTGGCTGATCGAAGAATTGTTCGCGCGCCATCTTGGCAATCCGCTGCTCGATTGCGGGACGGACGCGGCGGCGTTGCCACCATTGCCCGCAGACGTCACGCCGGTAGTGACGACCGACGGATTCACCGTCGATCCGCTGGAGTTTCCCGGGGGCAATATCGGAAGCTTGGCCGTGCACGGCACGGTCAACGATCTTGCGGTTTCCGGCGCCGAACCGCGGTACATGACGCTCAACTGCTTTCTCGAAGAAGGCTTCGATCTTGGGATTCTTGATCGCCTGATCGGCTCCATGGCGGTGGCGTCGCGGGAATCCGGCGTGTCGGTGGTCGCGGGTGACACCAAGGTCGTCCGAAGGGGCGAAGGCGGCGGTGTCTACTTCGCAACGACCGGCATCGGAATCCGCCAGGCCACCGTCGATCTCGGCCTGGGCCGTATCGTCGCCGGAGACCGCATCCTGGCGAGCGGACCGGTCGGTGACCACGGGACCGCCATCCTGCTCGCGCGGCATCAGTTCGGTCTCAGCGGCGATCTGCTGTCGGACTGCGCCAGCGTCCTTCCGGTGACCCGCGCGTTGCTTACAGTGCCGGGGCTGCGCTTCATGCGCGATCCGACGCGCGGTGGATTGGCCACCGTGGCGCACGAAATCGTGCGGCATACAGGTTTGGGCATTCGGCTTTCCGAACAGGACATTCCGGTCCGCGGACAGGTCCGCGCTGTCTGCGAAATGCTCGGTTACAATCCTCTCTATCTTGCATGCGAGGGCCGCGTGGTCGCCGTGGTCGATCCGGCTTCAGCCGACGCCGCTCTGGCGGCGATGCGGGGCCCCGGCCGATCGCCCGCGGCCGCTGTCGTCGGCACCGTCGATGCCGCCGAACCCTGTGTCATCCTGGAAACCGAGCTTGGTGGCGAGCGGTTGATCGAGGAGCTCGAAGCGGATCCACTGCCGCGAATCTGCTGAACTCCGTGAACGGGAGTTCAACTGTCCAGTGCCTGGCCCAGCCGTCGTCGGAGCGCATCGACAGCATCATGCATCTCGGCATCGTCTGCTTTCAGTAGATCCGGTACCCGGGCGATCTCGATGAATTCGCCGACAGGATCGCCGGCGGTGTTGCGCTGGGTACCCCACCATACCCCGGCGGTACCGGTTTCCTGGAACGAGCACGAGCCGACGCCTTGTACGTTCGCCTCGACCTCGCCCCTTCCCAGAAACCTGCGGATGGCATGGAGGCCATCCGGCGGCAGCGGAAGCCGGCGGAGATCGATACGCGCCGCTTCTCCGTTTTCAAGGAGCTTTGCCAGCTTCGCTGCAACTTCGCGAAGAACCGCTTGGATCATCGGCTGGTTGATCAGTCCTGCGGATCCGATTGTCGTCTGCATCTGCTGCATCACCAGCTCCGGTTGGCCAGGCTGCCATGTCCGATCCGGACGCGCACACACCGCCGCAATCCTCAGGTAGGCGCGTGTCTCCGGAAAGTAGCGGTCAGCTCGACTTCTTCGTCCGCTTCATTTTCTTCGCTTTCGTGCCCGGCGCATCGCCCGCGGCCTTCGGCATTTCTCCGATGTGATGGATCGACTACGGACCGCCCTGATAGTGGTGGTCCCCGCTCTGGCTTTCTCCTCGAGTTGCTCCGTTCCGACCCTCGCATGCAAACGCGATCCGCGGTCCAGGGTCTTTAACGCGGGTCAAGTTTTCGGCTTCAGGCGTTCCGGCGCGGCATCGGGACGGATCAAAATGACGGCTTGCCGTTCGCATGCGCGGTAGCCTCCGCCGAGGGCCACACGCGGCGGAAAGACGGAAGCGCGTCCCCGACGAACGGATTTACTTCGCCGGCGTGCCGGCGGAAGGACCCGGCATGGGGGCCAATCCGAGCACCATCCTGCGCTGTTCGGCCGTCAGGACCTTTGCTGCTTCGCCGACGGCACGGATGAAGGACAGCCGCATGTCGGATCTGAGTTTCTCGATCTCGCGCAGCTTGGCCTCGGTTGCGGCGGCATCGGGCTGATCGGCCGCCGTGATCATCCAGAGCGCCTGCTCTGCCTCATCGATCTTCCGCTGTGCAGCGGACTGTTCAACCAGTGCGCGCTGCTTGGTGCCGTTCAGCGAGGCTGTCTGCTCGACGCTGAAACCGAGTTTGTCGGAATAGTCGAGGAAGAAGCCGCTGGCGCCGACGTGATAGAGATGGGAGGCCCCGGGAAAGCCCGGAAGCGCGGACGTCATGGTCATGGTCGTACCCGCTCCGGGAGCCTTGCCCATCGCGCCCATGCAGCACATGCCACCCATGCCAGCGCCGCCCTGATCATTCATGGTGCCGGTGCCGGCGGCCGTTCCAGGGCCTGACATGTTTCCCATTCCGCCACGCTTGCCCATGTCGTCCATCATTGCGAGCCGCGTCGGCTCCTTGCCGGGAGCGGGCGCGGCCTGCGCGGAGGACAATCCGCCTACGGCAGCAAGCAGGATCAGTAGCTTCAATCCGACGCGGTGCGCGTCGAGGTCTGTTTTCGCCATATCGGTTTCTCCCAGAAAGATCACTTCACCAGAGCAGCCGGAGTCCTGCGACGAGATAGACCGAGGAAGTCTGTTTCATCTCCCGCTCGGCGATTGCGGCCGTCTCGCCGACTTTCCGGTCCCACGCGACGCCGATGTAGGGCGCGAAGTTACGGAGCATCTCGTAGCGGAGCCGCGCTCCCAGTTCGAAATCGGTGATACCGCGACCGAGTCCGAGTTCGGCGACGGATTGCGCCTGGATGCGGACGTCGATCCGCGGCTGCAGGATCAGCCGGTTCGTGATCAGCAGATCGTGCCAAGCCGTGAACGATCCCGAGATCTTGCCCTTCTCGCTCACGTATGCCTCCGCATCGATCTCGATGAAGCCCGGCGCGAGCCCTTCGACGCCGATCACGGCATAGGTACGCGAAGGCCTTGGCGAGAAGTCGTGGCGGACGCCGACCTGGAGATCGAAATAGTAGGTGATCATGCGCGAATAGAGTGCTTGCAGCTGGGCTTCGTCGAACTTCCCTGCGCGTCCGTCATAGAAGCCTTCCGACTTGAAGAAGAACTTGTCGTAGTCGGTCCCGACGTACGCCTCCAGGTCCCAGCGGGCGCTGTCGCTGCCGCCGCGCCGGTTCCACTCGAGCTTGTCGAAACGCACGGCGCTGGTGACCTGCTGGTCCGGAAACCCCGTCTGCTGCCCGCCGCGGAGCCACGGAACGGCGCGCTCTTCCCCGCCGGCCGAAGCGCCCTGCGCGGCAGCCGGCGCATGCACGGAAAGAAGCGCGAACCAGAATGCAAGAGCGGCGAACGCGGTTTTCGGTTTCATGGCCGACGCATCGCCGATGTCTGCCTGACGACGTTGACCTGGCGCATCATGCCCGTCTCCATGTGGTAGAGGAGATGGCAGTGGAACGCCCACGGTCCTGCCGCGTCGGCCGGGATGTCGACGTCGAGCGTGGTGCCCGGCTTGATGTTGACCGTGTGCTTGATGGGATTGCGCACGCCGTTCCCGACTTCCGGAAGCATCCAGGTGCCGTGGATGTGCATTGGATGGTTCATCATCGTCTCGTTGATGAAGCGGAACCGGGCACGTTCGCCGAGACGCAGAACGATCGGATCGGCCTCGCTGAACTTGCGTCCGTTGATCGACCAGAAGAACCTCTGCATGTTGCCGGTCAGACGGATCTCGATGATGCGGTCGTAGCGCTTGTACGGGTACGGCCTGAGAGGCTTGAGATCCCGGTAGGACAGCACTCTCGTGCCAGGCGGCGCCCCGGTGTCATGCACGACCGGATCCGGCATCTCCCCGTGACCGGCGCCCCCTCCGACGCTCAGCATGTCTTCGGCCCCCTGTTCCGCGATGTGCTCCGCGGGGCCAGCGTGACCGATGCCGGATGGTTGCCGCCGTGCGGCCGCGGGCCTGCGCGGCATGCCTTGCATACTGCCGTGATCCGGAGCCGCAGTCGGCGCGTGAGCCGGCGGCACTTCCTCGCGCGCCATGGCCTCTCCCGCCGCGGCGCCGTGCTTCATCCCGGGCATGCTCGGCGGGACGGGCGCCTTCTTCTTTGTCCCTTGCTCGTTGCCCTTGCTGGGCCCCATCCCGGGCATGTCGCCGTGAGCCGGCATGACACCTGCCGGACGGCTCGGCTTCCTCGGACCCTCCATCCCGGGCATGTCTTCCATGCCACCCATGCCCGCCGGACTGGGCGGCACGACATGCCCCGGCATGTCCTGCTCCGGGCGCAGCGTCCCACGATCGAGACCGGTGGGTCCCGGGTTCATGGCCATCTCGGACATCGAAACAAGACGGCGCGGACGGTGCGGCGGCAATTCCCCGATCATCCCGGGTCTCGGCGCAAGCGTGGCGCGCGCGAAGCCCGTGCGATCCATGGACTCGGCGACGATCGTGTAGGCCTTGTCTTCGGCGGGCTGCACGATGACGTCGTAGGTCTCGGCTATCGCGACGCGGAATTCGTCCACCTGCACCGGATGCACGTTGTTGCCGTCGGCCTGCACAACGGTCATGCGGAGCCCCGGGATGCGAACGTCGAAATACGTCGACGTCGCTGCGTTGATGAAGCGGAGACGCACGCGTTCGCCTCGCCGGGCCAGCACGGTGAAATTCCGGTCGGGCGGCTGTCCGTTGACGAGAAACGTGTATCCCGACACGTCCGAGACATCGGTCGGGTCCATCCGCATCAGGCTCCAGGTGATCCGGTCGCTGATGATGGCCTGCCGAGCTTTCGCGTCCGGCGCTGCGCTCAACTCCTTGAACAATCCGACCAATGTCCGCCGGTTGAAGTTGTACCAGCCGCTGTCGGACTTGAGGTTCCTGACGATCCGCGTGGGATCCTCGTCGGTCCAGTCGGAGAGCATGATCACGTAATCCCGGTCGTACGCGAATGGCTCTCGCCCGAGTGGCTCGACAATGAGCGGCGCGTACATCCCGAGCTGTTCCTGTTCACCTGATGAATGGCTGTGGAACCAGTAGGTGCCCGCCTGCCGGACCTTGAAGCGGTAGGTGAATGTCTCGCCGGGCCTGATGCCGTCGCCATAGCCCGGTGAGATGCCCGGAACGCCGTCCATCTCCGGAGGAACGATAAGGCCGTGCCAGTGGATCGAGGCGTTCTCGTCCAGACGGTTGGTGACATGGATCACCGCATCTTCCCCTTCCTTGAGCCGGAGTACCGGCCCCGGAAGCTGACCGTTGATCAGCATGCCGACGCGCTCGCGCCCCGTGATGTTCACGGCACGACGCTCGATGATGATCTGATGCGTTGCCGCCGCCAGTGATCCGCACTGGAACGTGAGGCCGAGCAGGAACGCGGCGCAGCATGCGATGCGGCGCCGGATTGATACGCGCATGACAAAGTCTCCCACGCCGACGCTTTCAGAACGCGGATTGCGGACGCGAAGTCAGCGATCCACGGATATCCGACGCCGGGCGGGCGATCTTTAACTCACATCAAAATCCGGACGGGTGTTGGCGGCCCGGGGATCGGCTGCCTCGCGGACGCAACGATCCGTCTCCCCCGCGTCCGGCTAATCCGGTGCACTGCGGCCGGTCCATGCGACGACCGTCTGGGCGTCGACCCGGGCCGCGTCGACGAGCTTGTCGGGGTTGAGGATGCGCAGGCGTCTATAGTGAAACTCCAGGATTCCTTCCGCGCGGAGGCCGTGCAGTATCCTGTTAACGTGCACGCCGGTGAGACCGGTCATGTCACCGATATGTTCCTGTGTCAGCGGCAGGTGCATCTCCTCGCTGCGGTGCGCGGGCCACTGCATGCGGCTCCGGACGAACAGCTCGAGCAGCGCCCGCGCGATACGTTGGCGCGCCGGGCGGCGGCCGATGCTGGAAAGGTGGTCGTAGGCGAGGTTGCGCTCGCGCCAGACGGTCTGAAGGAGGCGCAACCCGATACCGGGATGGTGTTCGATCAGCGGCCCGAGCCTTTCGTGCGGGATCAGGCAGACAGTGGCGTCCGTCAATGCCTCGGCGCCGTACAGCGCCATCCGGCCCGGGGACAATCCGAGAAGCGCGCCGGGCAGCGCGAAATTGAGAATTTGGCGCCCGCCGTCGTCAACGAGATCGTAAAGCAGCACCCATCCTTCGACGAGATGATGGATTGCATCGCACCGTTCGGTCGGACGGAACAGCGCTTGTCCTGCCTTGATGGTGCGATCGCCGGATTTGTAGCTCGCGATGATACTTTGCGCCTTCGGTGCGCAGTCTCGGCACATGCCTTCGATGCTTGCCCGGCACGCATTGCAATCGACGGGAAATCTGCCCGACCTCCCCTTTGGAAGAACTACCATCCATTCACGGCCCGGCACACTACGGACGAAGCCCTCGTCCGGGGGGAGCGGGTGGCAGGCGGCTCGCCAAGGCGTCCGAGAGTTCGGCTCCGGCGATGTTCCGCCGGGACGGGAAAACACCTCTCCTCTTGTCTATGACGTTCGGGCCTTGGTCCGGATTACACCTCTACCGGTCCGGACGCGCACCGGGGCTCGACGGCGTCCGGATCGCAGCCGCTTGGTGTATTCGCATCCGCAGTCGAAATACCCGTGCACGGGGCACGTCTCGCACGTCTGCGTCAGCGCGCGATGCAACGCCTGCCGGGCGCGGTGGAGTCGGACGGTGAGATTTCCCGGAGTCAGACCCAGATCCGCGGGCAACGCTTTCCCGCGTCTCGCCTTCCAATTCCACGCGGCGCAGCACCTCTGCGTATTGCTGCTTGAGCAGCGGAAGAAGCCTTGCAAGGCACTTGCAGACGACATCGTCGATCTCCTCTGTTAAGGACGGAGCCGCCGCCTCCTTCCGGCCGAAATCGGCTTCGGCGCGCATGCGGACCGCGTTGCGCCGCCGGTGATCGCTCAGCGCGCTCTGCAGCACACGCCGCAGCCAGGCCACTGCGCTTTCCTCCTTCCGCAACTGGGAGGCATGGGCGACGACCCTGAGGTAGAACTGCTGCATGACCTCCTCGGCCTCGCCATGGTTGCGCAGCCTGCTCCGGAGGAATTGCAGAAACGTCTTGTGGACCTGCCGCAACGTGTCCATGGCCGCAGGAGTAAGCTTCCCGCCCGCTGCGCCAGGCTGTGTATTTTCCATCTGCCAGTCTGCCTCGCCTGACGCGAACCTCATTGTCCAGGATTCATCCGCTGCCGCCGCCTGCGGAACCTGTGCCGAACCGGCATGCCGCGCCGTGTCCGGTCGTACGGACGCGCGCCGGTGTCGATCCACGGAAGCGCCGCCTCGGGACCGATCCCTGCAACATCAGCGAGCCTGACCGGATTGAGAATGCGCAGCCGTCGATAGTGGAATTCGGCGATCCCTTCCCTGCGCAGATCCCGCAGTACGCGGTTCACGTGCACACCGGTCAGGCCGGTCGCATCTGCGATATGCTCCTGGGTCAGCGGCAGATGCATTTCCTCGCAGCGATGACCCGGCCACCTCATCCGGCAACGCACAAAAAGCTCCAGCAGCAGATGCGCCACCCGCTTCCGCGCGGATCCCCGGCCGATGCTCGACAGATGGTCATAGGCAAGGCTGCGGTCCCTCGCGATCAGTCCCGCCAGTTGCATGCCTGCATCCGGGAATTCGCGGAACAGCAGACCGAGCTTGTCGTGTGGCACCGTATGCACGACCGCGTCGGTCAGGGCCTGGGCGCTGTAGCTGACCGCGGCTCCGCGCGTGGGCACGAAGGCCAGCACCGCCCCGGGCGGGACAAACTGGAGTATCTGCCTGCGACCATCCTCGAGCAGGTTGTAGAGGACGACCCATCCGTCAACGAGGGAATAGATGGCCTCTCCCTTGTCTCCTATCCGGAAAAGATCGCAGCCGGCCTTGATTTCGCGATCGGCGGACTTGTAGCGGCCAGCCGCGACCACGACATCCGTTGGCCAGTCGCGTCGCGGATTCGCCGCGTGTACCAAAGCTGCATGAGAATCCTGTGGACCGCCTTTTGCGGCGTGCGCAAGATGGGACATCTTCGCGACTCCTGTTGAAGGCATTTCTCTGAGGGAGGGCGGAATTCGCCCCGGTGCTGTCCGAAAAGTGGTTGGAATTCGGCGTGGCGCGATCTCCGATAACATGAGGGTATCGTTTCAGGCTGC
>JAIESI010000084.1 GCA_019746135.1 Xanthobacteraceae bacterium | reverse complement strand
AAGATTCGATTTTTTCCTCGCGCCGGACGACCGGTCAAAAGATGTGTGCATGCGGTAGCCTCGCGGGGAGGGAGGGCGCCGCCGATGCCGCTCTATCCGACCTGCTCGGGCGTGCGGATGTGCTCGGGCCGGAAACCAAGCCCGAGCAGGCGCGCGGGAATGCGGCGCAGGATCGGAAAGCGCGCGAGCAGCCGCAGCATCAATGGCGGATCGAGCTCGTCCTTGTCCGAGAGCACCGCGCTGATGACGTTGTTCTGCATGAAAAGCTGCAAACGCTGCGTCGCCCGCGTCGGAAAGGTGCGGCGGTCCTGCACCGCCTGCAATGCCGCGTCGCTCACCGCGCCGCTGCGCAGCGGCTCGGTGAGGATGTTGGCCGCCGCGACCGCGTCCTGCACCGCAAGGTTGACGCCGACGCCGCCGATCGGCGACATCGCGTGCGCGGCGTCGCCGATGCAGATGAGGCCGGGCTTGTGCCAGCGGTTCAACCGATCGACCGCGACGGTGAGCAGCTTGACCTGATCCCAATCCGCGATTTCGTTCACCCGGTCGGCGAAGTCCGGCACGGCTCGCGCGACGTCGGCGCGAAACGCCTCGAGCCCGCGGCGACGCACCTCCTCCAGCGAGCCCTTCGGGATCACATAGGCGCATTGCCAGTAGTCGCCGCGGTTGAGCGTGACGAAGATGCGGCCGGGCAGAAACACGCCGCCGGTCTGCTGGCTGTCGCCGGGCTTGCTGGAAAGCCTGAACCAGAGGACGTCCATCGGCGCGCCGAGCGTCTCGACCGCAAATCCGGCGGCGGCGCGCACATCGGAATGCCGGCCGTCGCAGCCGACAACGAGCGTGGCGCGGATGTCGAGGGTGCCGTCCGGCGTCCCGGCGCGCAGGCCCACGACGCGGCCGCGCTCTTCGATCAGCCCGCGCGCTTCGGCCTGCATCCGCAGATGAAAGCCCGGATAGCGGCGGCCCTGATCGGCGAGAAAATTCAGGAAGTCCCATTGCGGCATCAGCGCGATGAACTTGCACTGCGTCGGCAGGTGCGAGAAGTCGGCAATGATCACCGGCAGGCTGCCGTAGCGGCCCGACAGCCGCTCGGCCCGCGCATGCGGCAGCTTGAGGAATTCGGCGAGCAGGCCGAGCTCGTGCATCAGCTCGAGCGTCGAGGGATGGATGGTGTCGCCGCGGAAGTCGCGCAGGAAATCCCGGTGCTTCTCCAGCACCATGACGTCGATGCCGGCGCGCGCCAGAAGAAAGCCCAGCATCATGCCGGCCGGCCCGCTGCCGGCGATGCAGCAGCGGGTGGCGATCGTCTCAGGCATCGCGGTCGATCAGAAGCAGGCGCCGCGCTCGGCGGCGAGATAACCGACCAGCAGAAGGATGCCGAAGGCCAGCACAATAACCGCCGCGCCGACCTCGATTCCGCGCAGCGCGAGCATGCCGTAGCCGGAGCGCGAGCCAGCGACCTGCTGCGCCGCCGACCGGAACGCGACCGCGAGCGTGGCGATCGCGGCGACGGTGATGAAGGTGCCAAGCCCCATCACAAAGGTCGCCGCGACCCCGGCCCAGAACAGGCCCTGCGCCAGCGCAAACACCAGCACGATAATCGCGCCCGAGCACGGCCGGATGCCGACTGCGACGATCGCCGAAAGGCCGCGCTGCCAGCCGCCCGGACCGGCCAGCTCCACCGGCTCCGGGCCGTGCGCATGGCCCCAGGCCGAAGCGTGCTCGTCGCCATGGTCGTGATGATGGTGCTGGCCATGATGCTGCGCATGACCGTGCCCGTGTGCGTGGTCATGGTGGTGATCGTGGTGCGCGTGACCATGGTCATGGTGATGATGGTCATGACCATGATGGTCGTGCTTGTGATCGTGGTCGTGCTTGTGATCGTGCGGCGTCACCGCGGCGCCGACCGCCTGCAACGGCCGGCCCATGTTGCGCGCGGCGTTGAGGAAGCCCCTGCCCTTGACCCAGATCAGCCGCACGCCGACCAGCGCGATCAGCGCGTAGCTGACGATTTCGATGACGCGCTCGACGCCGCAAATCTGGCCCGCGGTCAGGTTGAGCACCACCGCGGCGATGCCGACGAGCGCCACCGCCACGATCGCCTGCAACAGCGCCGAGGCAAACGACAGCACGACGCCGCGCCACCAGGTCTCGTTGTTGGCCACCACGTAGGAGGAGATCACCGCCTTGCCGTGGCCGGGACCCGCGGCGTGGAAGATGCCGTAGAGGAAGGCGATGCCGAGCAGCGTCCAGACCGCGCTGCCGTCGGTCTTGGCGGCGCGGATGACCCGCGACATGTCGCGGTAGAACTCCGCCTGCTTGGCGAACATCCAGCCGAACAGGCCGTCGGACGGCGGCGGCGCGGCCGGCGTACGCGGGCCGCCGAACGGATTGGCCGCCTGCGCGGCGGCCAGGTCGAAATGCCCGGCCGTCAGCCACATCGAGGCGGCCGCGGCCGCAAGCACCAGCGCGGTGACGAGACGCGCTTGCGTGGTCCTGCTCAGGGGCATTTCACCGAAAGCTTGTTGGCGAACTGCGCGCCGAAGGTGTCTGCCGGAATCTGGCCGCCCGGCGGGATCTCGGCGAGCCTCTGCGCCATCTCCTTGGTCATTTCCTGCGGCTTGCCGACGCTGAACTCGCAGCCCTTGGGCGCATCGACCAGCGCCACCGCGTCCTTCTCGGCAAGCTGGAAGTCGACGAAGTAGGCCGGGTCATAGGTTTCGAGCGTCAGCGTCTTCATCTTCGCCGGCGTCTTCAGCGGCAAAAGAAAGTACAGCGTCAGCACCGTGTCCTTGGGGTTGAACTCGAGGTGATACTCCTTCGGGTCGGTGAACACCGCCTTCTTGCCGTCGATCCGGGCGGCGCTGAAGAAGTCGTATTCCTTCAGCGACTCGACGTTGACCTGCGCCAGCGGCTGCAGCTCCTCGCGGGTGAACTCGCCCTTCTTCTTCTGCTCGAGGCCCTGGGTGGCGAACGCCGAGTACATGTCGTCGAAGGCCCAGGCGTAGCGGATGCCGATCAGGGTGCCGTCCGGCGCATAGACGAGCGAGGACTTGGTGACGACCCAGACGTGGGGATGCGCGGAGGCAGGGCCCGCGGCCAGCGAAAGCCCGGCGCAGGCAGCAAAAAGCATCGAAAGAATGCGTTTCATGATCTGGGAACATAGCATGGACTGGGGCGGAATGGAGGCCGTATAGATGGCCAATCATGCAGGTCCCCAACTCATCCGGAACCGCGGCTCCCAAGCTGCCGACGCCAGCCGGGGCCTGCGATTGCCACATGCATATTTATGACGGCGCGCGCTTTCCGCCGGCCCGGCCGGGTGCGCGGATGCAGCCGGATGCCAGCGTCGCCGATTACCGGCTGCTGCAACGGCGGATCGGCACCACCCGGACCGTGGTGGTGCAGCCCGCGGCCTATGTCACCGACAACGCGGTGACGCTCGACGCGCTGGCCCAGCTTGGCCATGAGGCGCGCGGCGTCGCCGTGGTTCATCCCGGCGTCGGCGATGCGGAATTGAAACGCATGGCGGCCGGCGGCGTCTGCGGCATCCGCTTCACCCAGTTCGATCCGAACACGGCGGCGACCACGCGCGAGATGATCGAGCCGCTGGCGAAGCGCGTCGCGCCGCTCGGCTGGCACGTGCAAATCCACCTGCGCTCCGACCAGATCGTCGACGCTGCGGCGATGCTGCAGCGGCTTCCCGGCACCGTGGTGTTCGACCATCTCGGGCGGCTCGCCGGCGGCGTGAACGATCCGGCCATGGCGGTGATCCGGAGAATGCTCGACGGCGGCCGCACCTGGGTGAAGCTGTCGGGTGCCTACATGTTCGGGGGGCCGCCCGCCTATGCCGAGGCGTTGCCGGTCGCGCGCGCTTATATCGCAGCAGCGCCCGAGCGCGTGGTGTGGGGCAGCGACTGGCCGCATCCGACCGAGGCCGGGAAACCGGACGATGCGTTGCTGCTCGACCTCGTCGCGGAATGGGCTGCGGACGAGGCGACGCGCAAGCGGATCCTGGTCGACAATCCGGCCGAACTTTACCGATTTTGAGCGCCGGACGGGAACCTCACAAAATCCGATGCCAAAGGAAATCGAGCGCAAATTTCTCGTAACCGGAAATGAATGGCGCAAGCGGGCCGGCCGCGGCCAGGCAATCCGCCAAGCCTACCTCGCGCTGACCAATACGACCTCGATTCGCGTTCGCATTGTCGGCAAGACCAAGGCCTTCGTGACCATCAAGAGCGCGCAGCCGGGCACCACCCGATTGGAGTTCGAATATCCGATCCCCGTGAAGCATGCGCAGTCGCTGATGAAATTACGGGTCGGCCGCCTGATCCGGAAGCGGCGGCATATCGTCAAGGCCGGCAAGGCCCGCTTTGAGATCGATGTGTTCGAGGGCGACCACCGCGGCCTGGTGATCGCGGAGATCGAGCTTGCTTCAGCACGCGCTCGCTTCGGGCGCCCGCAATGGCTCGGCAGGGAAGTGACGCGCGAGAAGCGCTACTACAACGCCAACCTGGCGACGGCCTGATCTCGCGACGGCGGCTCGCGATCGAGCATCGCCCCGAGACGCCGGAGCACGTCCCGTTCCAATGGAACGGGACGTGCTCTGGATTCTTTAGGTGGCGCATGTCCTTTTCGGAAAACCGGTGTCCACTTTTCCGGGGACATGCGCTAAAAAAATCGCGCGCCGGCCGGCGCGCGAAGGACGATGGTGAAAAAGCGAAACTCGTTCAGCGGACGGCTGAAGTCTCAGAGCCGGACCAGATCACCGGCTTGCCGGCCTTAAGCACCGGCGCGCGGGCTTCGAGCTGCGTGCTCATGTCGAGCCCAGGCTGATGGGCGGCGATGCCAATTCCAATGACTGCAATTCCCGCGACCAGCGATACAATCACGATCTTGATGTGGGTCAGCCGGTCGGCTGTACGCAAACTGGAGTTGTTCATGACGGACCTCCGTAACGATCCGTGGGTTGTCGTTCGTCCCAGGACGTGAAGTCCTCCCATCGGACGATCCATATTTAGGGCGGGTTCCGCCAGCAAGATGTGACGGCCATCACAAAAATGCGGAATCGGGCGGCACCCTGCGGCACCGCCCGAAAATCAAGAAAATATAATAGGTTAAGCCCGCCCTGCCGGCGTTCAGCGCAGCACGATCACGGTCGCGCCGATCTTGGTGCGATTGTAGAGGTCGATGACGTCGTCGTTCGACAGGCGGATGCAGCCGTGCGAGATGGCGTCGCCGAGCCTCCAGGGCTCGTTGGTGCCGTGGATGCGGAACATCGTATCGCCGAGATAGAGCGCGCGAGCCCCCATCGGATTGTTCTCGCCGCCCTTCACGACGCTCGGCAGATTGGGCTGCTCCTTCCTGATGCTGGGCGTCGGCGACCAGTCCGGCCATTCGCGCTTGGCCGACACCGTGCTGGTGCCGGAGAAGGTGCGGCCTTCCCGGCCGACGCCGATGTTGTAACGGAGCGCCTGCCCGCCGCCGAGCACGTAATAGAGATAGCGCTCGCGCGTGCTGACGATGATCGTTCCGGGCGTGTGCTTGGCCGGATAGGACACGGTCTCGCGCGCGGTGATCTTGTAGATGACGCCGAACGGCGTCGAAAAAAACGACGGCGCGTTGGCGCGGCTTCCCTGGGCATTTGCGCTCCCGGAAATCGAGGCCGCCACCAAGCCGCAGGCAAACGTCGCAACGAAACGGCTAAAAACCTTCATGACCGACCAACTTTCCCGTGCCCCGCCGGTCATAAAGCGCAAACCCCCGCCGCTCCGCAATCATCGCTCCCATCCGAACCGGCAGAAAACGGCAGGGTGTTGCGAATCGAGCACGAGGGGACCGGAGGCCCAAGGCGCGATAGCCGGCACAGGCGCGGATCATGCTCAAAATCCCGCGACAAGGACCGGTCATGCCGGCACAGGCGGCCGGCCGGTGATTTTTGACACGCCGGTTGTCCACAAAGCGGACGTCACAGGCCCGCAGCGCCGCCGTCGGCGCGCGGATCGTGCGCACCCTCGAGCGTGCCGTTCGGATGCAGCACCACCGCGCCGGCGTGGCCCATGGTGTCGGAATAGGCGTCGCCGAGCACCTCGACGTCGTGGCCCGCGGACATCATGCGGTCGATGAGACTGCCGTCGAATCGCGCCTCCATCCGCAGATTGGTGACGGTCGAGCCCCAGGTGCGGCCGAGCAGCCAGCGCGGCGCGTCGATCGCCTTCTCAAGCGGGATCCGGTGCAGGACGTGGCGGGCGAAGATCATGCCCTGGGTCTGCGGCTGGCCGTCGCCGCCCATGGTGCCGTAGGCCATGACGCGGCCGTCATTGAGCACCGCGAGCGCCGGATTGAGCGTGTGGAACGGCAGTCGACCCGGCGCCAGCCGATTGAGCGCCTTCGGATCGAGCGAGAAGCTTGCGCCGCGGTTCTGCATCAGCACGCCGGTGCGCGGCAGCACGCAACCGGACCCGAACTCCCAGTAGAGCGACTGGATGTAGGACACCGCCATGCCGGAGGTGTCGGCCGCGCCCATCCAGATGGTGTCGCCCGCGCCGGGAGGCGCCGGCCATTTCGCGGCCTTGCGCAGGTCGATCTTCTGCAACTCGACGGTGAGCAGCGCCGGATCAAGGAAGCGCTCGGGCGGCTGCGGCAGCTTCGCCGGATCGGTGACGATGCGGTCGCGGATGCGGAAGGCACGCTTGGTCGCTTCGACGAGGCCGTGGGCGAATTCGAAGGTCTCGGCCGCTTTGACGCCGAGCCGTTCGTAGAGCCCGAGGATGATCAGCGAGGCGAGCCCCTGGGTCGGCGGCGGCGTGTTGTACACGGTGCCGGCGTCGAGCTTGAGCGACAGCGGCTCGGCCAGCACCGGCCGATAGCGCAGGATGTCGTCGCGGGTGACCGGGCTGCCGATTCGTTCCAGGTCGGCGGCGACCTCCCGCCCGACATCGCCGCGGTAGAAATCGCCAAGCCCGGCATGCGCCAGGTGATCGAGTGTCGCCGCAAGCGCGCTTTGCTTCAGGACCGCGCCCGCCTGCGGCGGCTTGCCGTCCGGCAGGAACGCCGCGGCAAAGCCCGGCACGTCCTTCAGCTCTGCGAGCTTTTCCGCCGTGAGCCGCGCCTGGCTTTTCGCCACCACATAGCCGTCGCGCGCCTGGCGGATCGCATGCCCCAGCAGCACGTCGAGCGGCAGCTTGCCGCCGAATGATTTCGCGGCCTCGAGCGCCAGCGTCCAGGCGCCGACCGCACCCGGCACGGTCAGCGCCGCTGCCGGCCCGCGCGCCGGGATCGTTTCGTGATTCCTGTAAGCTTCAAGCCGCGCCCGCGAGCCCGCGGGCCCCGCGCCCATGAAGGCGCGCACGCGGCCCTTCGGCTCGCGCACCAGCCAGAAGCCGTCGCCACCGATGTGGTTCATGTGCGGATAGACAGCGGCGATGGAGGCCGCCATCGCGATCATCGCCTCGAGCGCATTGCCGCCTTCGGCCAGCACGGCGCGGCCGGCTGCTGCGGTGGCGGAATGGGGGGCTGCGACGACGCCGCGGCGGTGTCCGGCGCTGTGAAGGTCCATGGCGGCCATGTTCAACACGGCTTTGTGTTGTGCCGCAAGCCGGGGAGAACGCATCCGACCGCACTTGCGGTGCTAATATCTTTTGGGGGCGTGGCTCGAACGGAGGCCGCCATGAACAAGGTGCTTTTGCTTGCAGTCGCAGTTGCAACCACCGCGCTGGCCGGCGGCCAGCCGGCACAAGCCTACTACGACGCGCCGTGGTGCGCGGTGTTCAGCACCGGCCACGGCGGCGTCTCAGAGCGATGCGAATACCGCAATCTCGAATCGTGCCGCATGGAGATTGTTGCCGGCAATCGCGGCTTCTGCCGTCTGAACGGGTATTACCTGGGCTCTCAGGCCTACGCACCGCGGACGCGGAAGCCGCGTTGAAGCACCGTCATTCCGGGCGGAGAACTCAGAGCATGCGGCCCCGGAAGGACGGCGGAGAGAACTACGCCGCGTCGAGGAATCCCCGCTTCTTGAGCAGCGCGTCCGCGGTCGGCAGCCGGCCGCGGAACGCGACGTAAAGCTCCGCCGGATCGCGCGAGCCGCCGGTCGACAGCACGTTCTGCTGAAGTTTTTTCGCGATCTCCGGGTTGAAGATGTCGCCGGTCTCCTCGAACGCCGCAAACGCGTCGGCGTCGAGCACCTCCGACCACATATAGCTGTAGTAGGCCGAGGCGTAGTAGCCGCCGGAGAAAACGTGACCGAAGTGCGGCGGCCGGTGCCGCATGACGATCTCCTCCGGCATGCCGATGCGATCGAGCGTCTTCTTCTCGAACGCGTTGACGTCGAGGCCGTCGGCGGACTGCAGCAGATGCAGGTCGAGATCGACCAGCGCCGAGGAGATGTACTCCAGCGTCTGGCAGCCGCGGTCGAAGTTCTTCGCCGCCATCAGCTTGTCGAGCAGTTCGTCGGGGATCGGCGCGCCGGTCTTGTGATGGCGCGCAAATTTCTTCAGCACTTCGGGCTGCTCGAACCAGTGCTCGTAGAGCTGCGACGGCAGCTCCACCCAGTCGGTCAGCACGCTGGTGCAGGACACCGTGGGATAGGTGACGTTGGAGAGAAGCCCGTGCAGCCCGTGGCCCATCTCGTGGAACAGGGTGCGCGCATCCTCGAATGACAGCAGCGTCGGCTCGCCCTTGTTGAAGTTCATCACGTTGAGGACGAGCGGCCGCACGTTGCCGGAAAGCTTCTCCTGGTCGCGCAGCGTGCCCATCCAGGCACCGCCCTGCTTGCTCGGCCGCGCGAAGTAGTCGCCGAAGAACAGGCCGAGATGCTGGCCGTCGGCGCCGGCGACCTCCCAGGCGCGCACGTCGGGATGCCAGCCCGGCACGTCGACCGGCTTGAACGTCATGCCGAACAGCTTTTGCGCGCCGAAGAACGCGGCCTCGATCACGCGGTCGAGCTGGAAGTACGGCTTGACCTCCGACTCCTCGAAATCGCAGCGCCGCTTTCGCAGCTTCTCGGCGTAGTAGCGCCAGTCCCAGGCGGCGAGCGCGAAGTTGCCCCCCTCCTCGCGGATGATCTCCTGCATCTCGTCGCGGTCGGCGAGCGCCTTCACGCGTGCCGGCTTCCACACGGTTTCGAGCAGGTTGCGCACCGCCTCCGGCGTCTTCGCCATCGCGTCGTCGAGGCGATAATGGGCAAACGTCGGATAGCCGAGCAGCTTCGCCCGCTCGGCACGCAGCGCGATCATCTCGGCGATCAGCGCCTTGTTGTCGGTCTTGTTGTTGCCGTCGCCGCGGGCGATCCAGGCGCGGAACGCCTTCTCGCGCAGATCGCGGCGCGACGAGAATTGCAGGAACGGCTCGACGCTGGAGCGCTGCAAGGTGATGACATGCTTGCCCGGCATCTTGCGCTCAACGGCGGCGGCCTTGGCCGCGTCGCGCACGAAGTCCGGCAGGCCGGCGAGATCGGCCTCGCCTTCAAGCACCAGCGTGTAGGACTGTTCGTCGGCCAGCACGTTCTGGCTGAAGGCGGTGCCGAGCGACGCCAGCCGCTCGACGATCTCGGCGAGCCGCTTGCGCTTGTCCGGGGTGAGCGCCGCGCCCTGGCGGCGATGCCGGGTGTGATGGCGCTCGAGCACGCGCTTCTGCTCCGCGGTCAGGCCCAGGCTGTCGCGCTTCTGATGCAGCGCATCGAGCCGGGCGAACAGCGCCTCGTTCATCTCGATCTTTGCCTGGTGCGCGGCGCTGCGCGGCGAGATGTCGCGCTCGATGGCAAGCAGCTCGTCGGTCGAGTCGGTGCCGACAAGGTGGCCGAACACGTCGTCGATGCGCTCCAGGGCGCGGCCGGCGTTCTCCAGCGCGACCACGGTGTTGTCGAAGGTCGGCGGCTCGGTTTGCGACACGATTTTCGCGATCTCGGCGTCGTGCTCGGCAAACGCCCGCTCGTAGGCCGGCAGGAAGTGCTCGGTCCGGATGCGGCCATAGGGCGGCACGCCGAACGGCGTATTCCAGGTCTCGAAGAAGGGATTTTCGTCAGCGGCGGCCGATGGCCGGGGGTCCATAGTCATGGTAGAATCGTTCCAAGTTCGCAATTTCCACGCGTCAATGAAGCGAACATCGAGGAGGAAACATGGTCTCGTTCACGCTGAACGACAAGCGGGTGTCGGTCGATGCCGCCCCCAACACACCGCTTCTTTGGGTGGTCCGCGATCACGTCGGACTGACCGGCACGAAATACGGCTGCGGGGCCGGAATGTGCGGCGCCTGCACCGTGCATGTCGACGGCAAGGCGGTGAAGTCCTGCCAGACGCAGCTTTCGGACGTCACCGACAAGCGCGTCGTCACCATCGAGGGCCTGTCGCCCAATTCCTCGCATCCGCTGCAGAAGGCCTGGGTGGCGCTCGAGGTGCCGCAATGCGGCTACTGCCAGTCCGGCCAGATCATGAAGGCGGCCGAGCTGCTGGCGAGCAATCCGAAGCCCACCCGCTCGCAGATCGTCGAGCACATGGACAGCAACATCTGCCGCTGCGGCACCTATCACAAGATTCTCGCCGCGGTCGAACGCGCGTCGAAGGAGGGCTGAGCCATGACCATCAACGTGAAATCGCCCGAACTCTCCCGCCGCAGCGTGCTCGCGGGGCTCAGTGCAGGCATTGGCGGCCTGTCGTTCGGCCTCGCGATCGGTGCCGACGGCCTCAAGCTGATCGGCGAGGCGCAGGCCAACGCGCCGGCTTCCGGCCAGCAGTACAACAACTGGGTGCGAATCGCGCCGAACGGCACGGTGACCATCATCAGCGCCGGCTCGGAAATGGGCCAGGGCACCTCGACGACACTGCCGATGATCGTCGCCGAGGAGATGGACGCCGACTGGTCGAAGGTCGCGATCGAGATGACCTGGGGCGATCCGAAGCTCCACGGCTACACCTTCCAGAACCAGCAGATGATGGCCATCGTCGGCAGCCGCGGCACGATGCTCTACTTCAACGATCTGCGGATCGCCGGCGCGCAGGTGCGCAAGGTGCTGATGCAGAACGCCGCCGAGAGGTGGGGCGTCGACGCAGCCTCGCTCAAGACCGAGCCGGGCGTCGTGGTCAATCCGGCGAACGGCCAGAGGCTGAGCTACGGCGAGATCGCTTCCTTCGCCAAAATCCCCTCGCCGCTTCCCGCGGTCGACCCCAAGGAGCTGAAGGCGCGCAAGGACTGGCGGCTGATCGGCAAGGGCGTGCCGCGGCGCGACACCCCTTCGAAGGCCAACGGCACGGCGATCTACGGCATCGACGTGAAGCTGCCGGGCATGGTCTATGCCACCTCGCTGCACGCGCCGGTGCACACCGGCACGCTGGAGAGCTTCAACGAAGCCGACATCAGGAAGCTGCCGGGCGTGGTTGCGACCGTGCGGCTGCCCAACGGCGTCGCCGTGGTCGCGGAGCACTTCGAGCAGGCGAAGGCGGCGCGCGAAGCGCTCAAGGTGACATGGAAGGACGGTGCGGCGGCGGGCTTCGACTCCGCCAAGGCGCTGGACGGCTACGCCAAGCTCCACCACGACCCGAAGGCGCAGATCACCAATCTTGCGAAGAAGGGCGACGTCGACGCGGCGTTCTCGGGCGCGGCGAAGAAATTCAGCGCCGAATACCGCAGCGACTACGGCTATCACGCGCAGATGGAGCCGCTGAACGCTGTGGTGCGGGTTGCGGCCGACGGCCAGTCGGCCGAGGTCTGGGAGGGGACGCAGGCCGCCGACGCCACCCGTGACGAGGTGGCGAAGGCGCTCGGCATTGCGCCCGACAAGGTGAAGGTGACGCAGTGCTACATGGGCGGCGGCTTCGGCCGGCGCTCGCTCGGCGACTACGCCGCCGAATGCGCAAGCATCGCCAAGGCGGTGGGTCGCCCGGTGAAGCTGGTCTGGACCCGCGAGGAGGACATCGCCCACGGCATGTTCCGCCCGCAGTCGTTCCAGTGCATCGAGGCGGCGCAGGATGCGACCGGCAAGGTGACCGGCTGGCGGCACTGCGTGGTCGGCGAGGGCGGCGTGCTGCTGCACACCGGCATCCAGATCCCGTACTACGAGGTGCCGAACCAGAACATCGAGCGGCGCGGCGTCTCGCACGGCATCCGGCTCAAGCACTGGCGCGCGGTCGGCCATGTCTTCAACGTCATGGCGATCGAGAGCATGGTCGACGAGATGGCGGTCGAGGCCAAGATGGACCCGATCGACTTCCGCAGGGAGCGCATGGCGATGATCCCGAAGGCGCGCAAGTGCTTCGAGACCGTCGCGCAGATGTGCGACTGGAAGGCGCCGCGTCCGGAAGGCCGGGCGCTCGGCCTGTCGATCACGGAGCGCTCCGGCTCACTCGGCGCGGGCGTCGTGGAAATCTCGCTCAACCGGCAGACCGGCAAGATCAAGGTGCACAAGGTCTGGGTCGCGGTGGACGGCGGCACCATCGTCACGCCCGACCCGGCCAAGGCCAATGTCGAGAGCGCGATCATCTACGGGCTCTCGAGCATCCTGCACGAGCGCATCACCATGAAGAAGGGCGTGGTCGAGCAGACCAACTTCCACGACTACGAGCTGATGCGGATGTCCGATCTGCCCGAGGTCATGGAGGTGCAGTTCGTCGAGGTGGACACGCGGCCGACAGGTCTCGGCGAGATCGGCAATCCGTTCATCGCCGGCGCGATCTCGAACGCGTTCCACCGCCTCACCGGCAAGCGGCTGCGGCACCTGCCGTTCACGCCGGACCGCGTGCTGGAGACGCTGAAGGCTTAAGGCACGACAGCGATCAAACGACAGGCGCCCGCCGTGAGGCGGGCGCTTTCGTTTCGGACAGGGGCCAAAAAAGCAAACGGCCCGCCGACGGAGGTTCGGCGGGCGCGTTCTCTGAGCAGCTTCCCGCTCCCGTGCTTACCCTCCAGTACATCCGTGGTAAGGCCGCCCCGGGAGTGGGCCGCGGCCGAAGCCGCGGAACTGTCGGGACTTAGATAGGGTGCCGGACAGCCTGTTCAAGGGCATCAACGCGGAACGGCCGGTTTCGTTCCAGGCTCATTCCGGCTCGATTCCGGCCTCTTTGATCATCGCGGTCCAGCTCACGAGCTCGCTTTTGACGAACGCGTCGAACTCCTGCGGCCCGCTCCAGTAGATGTCGGTGCCGGACGAGGTGAAGCGCTGCCGCACCTCCGGCTTGTTCAGCGACTTCTCGGTCGCGTCGGCCAGCGCCTTCACCGCCTCGGGCGGCAGGCCGGCCGGCCCGAACATGCCGGCCCAGGCCAGGATGTGATAGCCCGGCATGACGGTCTCGGACAGCGTCGGCACGTCCGGCAGCGCCGGATTGCGGTCGCGGGTCAGCACCGCCAGCGCCTTGACCTTGCCGGCGCGCAACTGCGGTATGCCGGTGTTGAAGTCGGCGATCATGATCTGGATCTGGTTTGCGAGCAGATCGGTCATCACCGCCGGGTTGCTGCGATACGGTACGCGCACGATGTCGGTCCCGGTCCGCTTCTTCATCGCTTCACCGACGATGTGCGAGGTCGAGTTGCCGACGCCGTAGCTGA
Organism: Xanthobacteraceae bacterium; assembly: GCA_019746135.1. Taxonomy (GTDB): domain Bacteria; phylum Pseudomonadota; class Alphaproteobacteria; order Rhizobiales; family Xanthobacteraceae; genus Z2-YC6860. The sequence continues at coordinate 10,309 of JAIESI010000084.1, read as the reverse complement.
GCTTGCCGGGATTGGCCTTGGCGTAAGCGACAATCGCCTGCATCGACTGGTACGACTTGTCGGGCGTCACCGCGAAGAACGAGGCGAAGCTGCCGATCCGCGCCACCGGCGTGAAGTCCTTGATCGGATCGTAGGGCACGTTCTTGAACAGCCCGTTCGCCGCCGAATGCGTCGAGTTGGTGGTGAGAAGGAGCGTGTAGCCGTCGTTCTTGGCGCGTGCCACCGCCTGCGCCGACAGAAGCCCGCCCGCGCCCGGCCGGTTCTCGACGATGAACGGCTGGCCGAGCTGCTCCTGCAACGCCGCCGCGAGCACGCGCGCCGCGGCGTCGGTCACCGAGCCCGCAGCGAACGGCGTGAGAATGGTGACCGCGCGGGTGGGATAAGGATCAGCCGCATAGGCCGATGAGCCGAAGCCCAAAGCTGCGGCCAGCAGCAAAGCGCCGGCTGCGACCCTCCGTCGTGGTTTCGTCATGGCCCCTCACCCTATTCGTTTCTCCCGACACGGATAATATCGGGCCGCCGGCACAGGCTCGGCAAGCGGGGGAGCCCCATGCAAATCCGCAGGCTGCTATTTGCCGCAACCCTTGCTGTCGCCGTATCGAGCAGCGCAGCAGCCCAGGCTCAGGCTCAGGCCCAGGACTGGCCGCCGGCGGCCGCCGTGCGCGTGATCGTGCCGTTTGCGGCCGGCGGTCCGGTCGACGTGCCGGCGCGGCTGATGAACGAGCGGCTCGCGGCGCAGACCAAAGGCACCTTCATCCTGGAGAACCGCGGCGGCGCGGGCGGCAGCATCGGCGCGCAGCAGGTGGCGCAGGCCGCGCCCGACGGCCAGACGCTGCTGTTCACCACCTCGTCGATCGCGATTGCGCCGGCGCTCTACCCGAACCTGCCGTTCGATCCGTTGCAGTTCACAGCGATCAGCCTGATCGCCGAGGTGCCGATCGTCCTGACGGTGCGCGGCAACAGCCCGATCCGGACGCTCGCGGAATACCTCGCCAAAGCCAAGGCCGAGCCGGGCAAGATCAGCTTCGGCAGCGGTGGGGTCGGCACCGGCAATCACCTGTCCGGCGAATTGCTCAAGATCCTCGCCGGCATCAACCTGCTGCATGTGCCCTTCCGCGGCATGGCGCCGGGCATGGCTGCGCTCTACGCGGGCGACATCGACTCGGCGTTCTCTTCGACCACCGAGGTGCTGGCGCCGGCCCGCGACGGCCGGCTGCGCGTGCTCGGCGTCTGCTCGCCCGAGCGGCTGCCCGAGCTCCCGGACGTGCCGTCGATCGCAGAGCTTGTGCCGGGCTATGCGATGGCCAACTGGTACGGGCTGTTCGGCCCGCACGGCCTGCCGCCTGCGATCGTGCAGCGGCTCGAGCGCGAGCTTGCGGCGATGCGGAGCCACCCGCTGATGATCGAGCGTGCCGCCGCGGCCGGCATCAAGATGAAGCTCACCGGCGCCGGCGTGCTGCGCGAGCGGATGGCGGCGGAGGTGCCGCGCTGGAAGAAGCTCGTGGCAGAGCTGAAGCTCAAGCCGGATTAGCCGAAGGGCCGAGGCCCAAAGCGGCGGCCGACAGCAGCCGGCCGCGACCCTATGTCGTGGTTTCGTCATGGCCGCTTACCTTTCCGTCCCTCCCCATGCCGATAATATCGGCGCGCCGGGAGACGCTCTCGGCAGGCACCGCCGGGAGCCATCATGACCCTTCGCAAGCTGCTGATCGCCGCGACCCTCGTCGTCCCCTGCCACGCCGCCGTGGCGCAGGACTGGCCGTCGCGGCCGCTGACCATGATGGTGCCGTTCGCGGCGGGCGGACCGATCGACACGCTGGCGCGCGTGCTGCAGCAGCCGGTGAGCGAGGCGATCGGACAACAGATCATCGTCGAGAATGTGCCGGGCGGCGGCCGCATGACCGGCTCGCTGCGGGTGGCCCAGGCGGCGGCCGACAGCCACATGTTCGTGCTCGGCTCGATCGGCACACATGCGATCAGCCAGTCGATGCACAAGAGGCCGCCGTACAACGCGGCGACGGCGTTCCACCCGGTGATCCTGACCGCCGATGCCCCGCTCGTGCTGCTGGTGCGCAAGGATCTGCCGGCAAAGGACCTCAAGGAGTTCGCAAGCTACGCCAAGCAGAACGCCGGCAAGATGCAGTTCGGCTCAGGCGGCACCGGCACCTCCTCGCACATCGGCTGCGTGCTCCTGAACCAGACCATCGGCGTCAACATCGTTCACGTGCCGTACCGCGGCGGCGGACCGGCGCTGCAGGACCTGATCGCGGGCCGTCTAGACTTCATCTGCAACTATGTTTCGACCGCCGTGCCGGCCGTGGCCGCGGGCCAGGCGCGCGTGCTGGCGACGCTGGCGGTCGAGCGCTCGACGGCATTTCCCGATGTGCCGACCGCCGACCAGCAGGGGCTGAAGGAGTTCGATATTTCCGCGTGGAACGCGATCTTCCTGCCGAAGAGCGCGACGCCCGCGATGGTGGCCAAGCTCAACGGCGCGGTCAGCAAGGCGCTGGACAGCCCTGCCGTGAAAAAGCGACTCGACGATATCGGGCTGCTTCCGCCGCTGCCGGCCCGACGCACCCCGGACTATCTGCAGAAGTACGTCGAGAGCGAGATCAAGAAGTGGGCCGAACCGGTGAAGGCCGGTGGCCTGCAGGTGGACTAAATCAGGACGCGGCTCGGAAGCGAAACGGCCGGTCGGCCTTGGCCACCGGGTGATCGAACGACTACTGGCTGTTCGACGTCCAGGATTTGTAATCCGCCTCGGAGACCTTCGGCAGCGCTTTGACGAAGGCTGTGATCTGCCAGATTTCGTTGTCGTTCACGCCCGCCTTCCCGAAGCTCGGCATCCCGGTCATGCGGATGCCGTTCTTGACCGCCCAGAAGATGCGGTCGGGCTCGACACCGGCGACGGCGTCCTTCAGATCGGGCGGATCGGGATTGAGCCCTTCGGAAAACTTGGCCCATTCGACTCCCGGAGCGCCGTGGCAGTTGGCACAGCCGTGGCGGGCAAAGGCGCGGGCGCCGTCGCGCACCACCGGAGGGTCATCGAGCTTCAGCGGCGGCGTGCCGCCCGCATGCCGATCGATGGAAGCCGTGCGCACCCGCACCAGGGCCCAATCGATGACAGGATTACCCTCCTTGCTCGCCGCAACATTGTAGAAGCCGCCGAACAGGTAGACGCCGGCGGCAACGGCGACAATGATCGCAAGGGCACCGACAACAGCGAGAGCACGCATCGCAACCTCGCAGGCAGCCCGGCAATATTACCCCGCATTAAACGCGGGAAAGGCCAATTCGATCCGGAAAATCAGGGGTAATCCGCCTGCCAATTGTTCCGCTCGGAAGGCGTCGAATGAGGTGCGTAAAGCCCGGATGCGGCGGCCTTCAAAGTGGATAGACTTCACGTTTCCCGTTAAAAGTGTAGTACGGTTCCTCTGCATCCCCGGGCTGATCAGTTCAGGTTGGAGGCTGGTGATGGGGCGCCTGGCAGTATGGTGTTATTCAACGCTGGCAGCAGTCGTGCTGACAGCCATGGCGGGGGCCGCTGTTGCGGGTCCGTTCGAGGATGCAGCGGAGGCGCATAAACGCCGCGACTTCGCAACCGCCCTGCGGCTCCTTCGTCCACTTGCCGATCAACGCGATGTCCGTGCGCAAACGATGCTCGCGGAGATGTATCTCTGGGGCCAAGGCACGCCGAAAGACTATGCCGCGACGCTCAAGCTACTGCAAAGCGCCGCCGACCTTGGCTGGTGGCCGGCAAAAGCCAAGCTTGGCTACATGTACGAGCTGGGCCTTGGTGTACCGGTGGATCTCTCCAGAGCCAAGTACCTTTATCTCGACGCCGCCGATCGAGGGATCGCTTTTGCCCAGATCCGGCTCGGAGGCATGTATCTCGTCGGCAAGGGAGCGCCTCGCGATTTTGTCCTCGCCCACATGTGGATCAACCTCGCTGTGGCAGCGGGAAACGAATGGGCGAAAGAAGGCCTAGTTATGGTTGAGGAGCTGATGACGCCATCGCAAGTCGCCCGGGCGCGGAAGCTGGCCCGTGAGTGGAAGCCGCAGACGGAAGATTCCACGACGGAAGCGAGCCAAGCCTCCAGCCCGAACGTGGTTGGGAGATCGCCGACCACACCGCCGGTGCCGCACGCTCGCGCACAACAAAGTGCCGATTGTTTCCCGAATCTGATCCAGTACGATATCTGCGCCAAGGCCAAGGAAATTCACAGCGTGCTTGCTGCCACCTTGCCGATGCGACTGAACGCCAACATGACCATGAATCATGCCGCCGTGATCGGGCCGGCCATCTCCCTGGTAGCGATCTGGCACATCGACAACGCTGACCTTCGAGCCACATTGAGGGCTCACGGCATGTCCGATGCCGACCTCAAGCTCAAGATGGACCAGCAGTCGAAGACCATGGCGTGCGGACAGCAGGTCATGGGCGCCTTCATTCGATTGGGCGGAAAGATGCAGTACATCTACCGCACCCAAGATGGGGTGCCTGTCCACTCCACGACTGTGGAGAGTTGCCCGGTACGATAGGCGTTCATCGAGAAATATCAGCGAGCCGCCCACCGGCGACTGCGCCGGCTTCGGTGATATTCGGCCTCGCTTGGTCGAATCAGGTAACAAGGCCCCTGCGCCCATTTGGGCCGGCCAACCGGGGCTTCAACCATGAACGCTCAGTCCGACCCGCTGTTCAACCTGCTGCGTCCCGAGCGCCTCACCGCCGTGGTCGACATCGGTGCCAATCCGATCGACAGCGCCCCGCCCTACAAGCAGATGCTGGCGAAGCGCCTCTGCCGGGTGGTCGGCTTCGAGCCGCAGCAGGACGCCTGGGAGAAGCTCAACCGGGACAAGGGCGATCTCGAAACCTACCTGCCCTACGCGGTCGGCGGCGGCGGCACCGAGACGCTCAAGGTGTGCCAGGCGCCCGGCATGAGCAGCCTGTTCAACCCGGAGCCGAAGACGCTCGGCTGCTTTCCCGGCTTTTCCGAGTTCGGCCGGGTGCTGAAGGAGATCCCGGTCGAGACCCGCACGCTCGACAGCATCTCCGAGATCACCCATCTCGACCACCTGAAGATCGACGTGCAGGGCGGCGAGCTTGCCGTGTTCAGGAACGGCGCAGCGCGGCTCGCCAGGGCCACCTCGATCCAGACCGAGGTCTCGTTCGTGCCGCTCTACACCGGGCAGCCGGTGTTCGGCGACATCGACCTGGAGCTGCGGTCGCAGGGTTTCATCCCGCACATGTTCCCGGCGCTGAACAAACGGATGATCCTGCCGCTGCACTTCTCCGACAACATCTATGCCGGCATGAACCAGCTTCTGGAGGCCGACATCGTCTATGTCCGTGACTTCCGGCACGCCGGAAAGATGGACGCCGAGCAGCTCAAGCACCTCGCGCTGGTCGCGCACCACTGCTACCAGTCCTACGATCTGGCGACCAACTGCATCACCCACCTGGCGGCGCGGGGCGCCTGCCCGCCGGACGCAGTCGGCCGCTATCTCGCCGATCTCAAGGGAGCGATCGCGGCCTGACCGGGCGGCGCGTCAGAGCCTCTTTGCTTGGTCGCATTTTCTACGGCGAACCGCTGCACACTTCGCCGGAAAATGCTCACGGCAGCGCGAAGCCGGCCTTGCTCCAGGTCTCGCGGGTGCCGGGCGCGGTCAGCGCCGCAATGAACGCCAAGCCTGCCTCCTTCGCCGTGCTCGCCGCCGTCACTGCCGCGCAATAGACCGTGTCCTGGCCGAACGGAGCCGGCAGCGGGCCGACAATGACCGCGCCGGGCACCGAGGCGACCTCGCCGGACAGCGTCAGCCCGAACTCGGCCTTGCCCTCGACCACGCGCTTCGCCACCTCCGCGCCGGTCTGCTGCGGCATCGCCTTGCCCTGCAGCATCGCGTCCCAGCCGGCCGCCTTGAACGCCTTGTCGAGATGCACGCCGGCCGACCCGCCGACGGCGGGGTCGCTGGTGGCAACGGCGCGGGCGCCCTCCAGCAGCCGCCTGAAGGCCTCGACGGTGGAGAAGTCCGGCCTCAGTGCACCTTCGCGGACGCAGAGCGCGATGAAGGTCCTGGCGACGTTCTTGCGCGAGCCGGGCACGGCCGCGCCCGCCTGCTCGAGCTTGTCGATGCTCCCGACCGAGAGGATCACGACGTCGGCCGTCTCACCCGCGTCGAGCTTGGTCTGCAGCGCGCCCACTGTACCGAAATCGAACGCCACCTCGTGGCCGCTCGCCTGCGCGAACGCCTGGCCCAGCGCCCCCACCGCCACATGCATCGAGCGCGCGCACATCACCTTGAGCTTGGCCACGCCGTCCTCCCGCCACATACTCCGGCGCCATGCCCGGCCTTGAGCCGGGCATCCCGCTTAGGAGAGCACAGTGCCTGCCTGATCGGGGTCGCCGGGACAAGAGGCGAGCGAAACGACGCCGTCCTTCGGACGGCTATAGGCGAGCAAAGCGACGCCGTCCTTCGGACAGCTATAGGCGAGCAAAGCGACGCCGTCCTTCGGACGGCTATGGCCCGGCGACGGCAGCAGAGTGGGAGGATACGCCAGTGGAAAAGCTCAGCCAGCTCATCAAAGGCCCAGACCTCATCGTCGCGCCATGCGCGCTCAACCCGATCATGGCGCAGATGGCGGCGCTGGCGGGCTTCAAGGCAGCCTACCTCTCGGGCGGCTCGCTCGGCTGGTACAAGGGCGTCACCGAGGCCGGGCTTTCCCTGACCGAGATGATCCAGGTCGTGGTGGACATCCGCACCGTGACGCCGATCCCGGTGGTGCTCGACGCCGGCGGCGGCTGGGGCGACCCGGTGCACATCCACCGCACCGTCGCCATGTCCGAGGCGGCCGGCGTCCAGTGCATCGAGATCGAGGACCAGCTGCTGCCGCGGCGGGTGGCGCACCACGTCGGGATCGACAAGCTGGTGCCGCTCGGGCTCGCCGCCGACCGAATCAGGGAGGCGGTCGCCGCCCGCACCAACCCCGACACGGTGATCGTCGGCCGCACCAACGCCATCCGGGTCGAGGGCATGGACGACGCGCTCCGCCGCGGCGAGGCGATGAAGCAGGCCGGTGCCGACATGCTCTTCCTCTGGGGACGGAAGCCCGAGGAGATTCGCTTCATCGCCGAGCGGCTGCCGCCGCCGCTGATGAGCTTCGCGCCGCCGGACGGCTTCTCGACCTTCCCCATCACCAAGGCCGAGCTCGCAACGATGGGCTACCGGCTGATGGCGTCGTCCGGCACGGCGTTCGCCGCGATGGTGAAGGCGGTGCGGCAGTCCTACGAGTGCCTGGCGCAGGACCGGCTCGACCCCTTCCTCGGCGCGGGCGGCGCAGAGAAGGAGATGAAGGCCGCGCACAAGGTCACCGGGCTGGAGCGGCTCCTGGAGATCGAACGGCGGACGATGAAGGATGCCTGAGAACGCAGAAACGCCCGATTTGCCGCACGTTTTTGGGCCTGGCCGGCCTTGATCCGGCCGCCCATATCGACGACATTGCGGCCGCCGAGGGACCGTCGGGCGACGGCCGCGCGGCGACCAAGCGCCGACGAGGACCAACGATGGACGCCACCGTTAACAAGCCGCGCCGGATCATCTGGCTCAACGTGCTGACCGTCGTCAGCGCGGCGATTCTGATCGGTGCCGAGGTGTTCGGTGCAGCCTTCGCCGCCGGCTGGGCCGTCGCCAACCTGTTTCAGCTCGGCGAGTACGGCGTGCATATCCTCCAGGCCGCGTTCTTTTTGCTCGGCGTGTTCGTGATGGCGCGCTTCGTGCTCAACGCGCGCCGCGTCGAGCCGTTCACCGAGAGCTGAGCGCGTCGCGCGCGGCGCGCTGAGCCGTTCGCAAAAATCTTCTTAACGTTCGCCGACGATATTTTGTGTGAGTCACCTCTTGCCTTGCGCAAAAGTGTTGACTCTCAGTGCAATTGTATTATTTCGATCCTTGCCCAATTTCGCACGTGCCTGTGGCCGTGTGTCGATCGGTAGGCAGCGGGACAAGAGGCCCGCCAGTCGCCTGGGGAGCAGAGCTCCTCAAGAAATCTGATCGGCAGCTGGAGGCGAAACCAGCACACTCTGCTCTCCGCAGAGGACGCGGCTTAAAGCAACGACGGAGCGGGCTTCTCTGGTCTTTGCCGGTCTCCACCACCGGCTCGGGTAACCGAAGAGGCTTGTCCATCCTTGCCAGCAGTTAGGGGCGGGGTCTCCCCAATCCCAACCAAGGCAGACTGAAGCGGTTTTGAGAGTCGCCGTCCGAAGTGTGTCCCCATCGCACACCCGGCGGCCTCGCAAACCCGCATCACCGCGCGGTTTCGACCGCCTGAGCCATTGGGGAGTGCGCAGCAATGACCGCTCGCATCCGCGAATTCCTGAAGAAGCGCCGCGAGAGCGGCTTGGACGAAGGCCCGGTCCTCGTCGTCGACCTCGACGTCGTGCGGACCAATTACCAGAACTTTGCCAAGGCACTGCCGGACAGCCGGGTGTTCTACGCCGTGAAGGCGAACCCCGCCCCGGAGGTGCTGTCGCTCTTGGCCTCGCTCGGCTCCTGCTTCGACACCGCCTCGGTCCCCGAGATCGAGATGGCGCTCGCGGCCGGTGCCACGGCCGACCGCATCAGCTACGGCAACACGATCAAGAAGGAGCGTGACATCGCGCGCGCCCACGCGCTCGGCGTCCACCTCTACGCCGTGGACTGCAAGGCCGAGGTCGAGAAGATCGCCCGCGTGGCGCCCGGCTCGAAGGTGTTCTGCCGCATCCTCTCGGATTGCGTCGGGGCCGAGTGGCCGTTGTCGCGCAAGTTCGGCTGCGAGCCCGAAATGGCCGCGGACGTGCTGGAGCACGCCCACCGGCTTGGGCTCGTCGCCCACGGCATCTCCTTCCATGTCGGCTCGCAGCAGACCAACCAGCATGCCTGGGACCGGGCGCTGGCGTCGGCGGCCGGCGTGTTCAAGGAGTGCGGCGAGCGCGGCATCAACCTCGCGATGGTCAACCTCGGCGGCGGCTTCCCGACGAAGTACCTGAAGAACATTCCGACCGTGAAGGCTTACGGTTCGGCGATCTTCCGGGCGCTTCGCAAGCACTTCGGCAACCGCATCCCGGAGACCATCATCGAGCCTGGCCGCGGCATGGTCGGCAACGCCGGCATCATCGAGGCCGAGGTCGTTCTCGTCTCCAAGAAGAGCGTCGAGGACGATGTTCGCTGGGTGTACCTCGACCTGGGCAAGTTCGGCGGCCTGGCCGAGACCATGGACGAGTCCATCCGCTACCCGATCCGCACCCCGCGGGACGGCGAGGCGATGGGCCCCTGCGTCCTGGCCGGCCCGACCTGCGACTCGGCAGACGTTCTGTACGAGAAGCAGCCGTACGAGCTGCCGGTGAGCCTGGAGATCGGCGACAAGGTGCTGATCGAAGGGACCGGCGCGTATACCACGACCTACGCGGCCGTGGCATTCAACGGCTTCGCTCCGCTGAAGTCCTATCACATCTGAAAACTGCGCAAGCAGGGCTGTGCCTCCCCCGTTCGCGGGGGAGGCAACAACTGCGCGCGAGATCGCCGATGCCCTGGCATCGAGATGTCGCGCGCGTCCTCCCCAACTCTCCGCGTGACCGGAGGGACAAGGAAAACCGGGAGAGTGCCGTGATCCAAGCTCAAGTGACCAAAGTTCAAGAGATCCACGTTCAAGCGACCCGAATCCGCCAGGAGAAGGCGTCCGACGCAGCCGCCCGCGAGGCGCTGCTCGATGCCGCCTATGGCCCGGTCCGCTTCACCAAGCCGTCGCAGCGGCTGCGCGCCGGCCGCGCCCCCGCGCCCGGGCTGTCGTACGTCGCGGTCGAGGACGGCCGCGTGATCGGCTCGGTGCGGCTCTGGGAGGTCGCGGCAGGCTCCGACCGCTCGGTCCTCCTCCTCGGCCCCCTCGCCGTGCACCCGGACTGCCGCAACCGCGGCATCGGCGGCGCGCTGATGCAGCATGCGCTGCGCGTGGCGAGAAAACGCGGCCACACTGCGATACTGCTGGTCGGCGACCCGGCCTACTACGGCCGGTTCGGCTTCTCGGCGGAGAAGACCGGAAAGCTCTGGCTGCCGGGCCTCCCCGACCGCAGCCGGCTCCTCGGCCACGAGATGGCCGCAGGCGCCCTCGACGGGGTTCGCGGATCGATCCGGGCGCCCAGGAAGCCTGCGCGCACCCGCCTGATCGACGCCGTCGCCGGGCTGATTGGTCCTCCGCAGCCTAAAGCGGCCTAGTACCTACTTTTCATAGAACGTGAGTCGTGATTCAAGATCGGGATGATTCCCGAGGCAAGAGAAGTCTGCG
>JAIESI010000324.1 GCA_019746135.1 Xanthobacteraceae bacterium | reverse complement strand
TCGCAGCCTGAAACGATACCCTCGTGTTATCGGAGATCGCGCCGCACCGAATTCCAACCACTTTCCGGACGGCACCCCGATGATGGAATTGGCGCCAAAAGATCGGCAGGCAGAAGAGCGGACACCGTGCCCGCGGTGCCGCACTCTCATGTCTCTCGTTGCGGTGACCCGCCACCCGATTGCCACCCACATGCAACGGCACACCTATATTTGCGTCCAGTGCAATCAAACCAAGACTTACGTGCTGCAGGCCTGAGCTGGTGCGCCGGACCGTTTTGGCGTGACCCTGTCCAAGTTTCCTGATCGGCCTGACCATCGGTTAGTCATCCACTGCGCCTGTCGCACTTGCGAGCGTGCAGAAATCGACGAGCCTGCCAGCCGGGCAACGGAGGAAGCTGCGAGAGAGAAGCAGGCCCCACCGGCTGGTTATCACCGATGGAGAACCACCGATCGCTCCTGATTGCGGTGTGAGTGTCGGACGTTTGCTTCCCGCCGCAAGCTCCGAACCGAGGGTCGTATCACGCCGGCCTGGATACCGCCGGACCAGTCAGCCGAGCGCTTGTTTTCGCCGGCGCGACGCTTCGCTTCGGCCTGACGCTCGGCATCGGCGCCGATGGCGTTGAATCCATTCGCGAAAATGGGCTCGTTTTCGCGCCTGCTACAATCAGCACAAACGAACCGATTCGCTCGCCCGGCGTGATGCTTGCCGCCTGAAGGCGGGATCGGTTCACACCACCGGGAGAGTCCTCGACATGGCAACTGCACGTGACGTCATAACAACCTCGACGCGCCGGCCGCTGGCCGACCATCGGCCGCTGTTCGCCGGTGAAGACGCCGCCGCCTACGACAGCCTGCTCGGCCGGGTGTCGGACGTGGTGAAGCCCGCCGACGTGCTCGAAGAGATCTGGCTGCAGGACGTGGTCGATCTGAGCTGGGAGGTGGCGAGGCTCCGGCGCACCAAGGCCGAGTTCCTGAACTCGAGCGCGCATCGCGGCTTGCGCAAGGTGCTCGACGGCTTGCTCGGCTGGAAGGAAAGCCAGGACCTGACCGCGCAGTGGGCCGGCAAGAACCCGGACGCCATCAAGCTCGTGGCAAGCTCGCTCGCGGCCGCGGGCATGACGATGGATACGGTGATGGCGCAAACGCTCGCGGCATCGATCAATGAAGTCGAGCGGATCGATCGTCTCACCGCCGCGGCCGAACTCCGCCGCAACGCGGTCTTGCGCGAGATCGCCGATTATCGGGCGGTGTTTGCCGCCCACCTGCGGCGCGCAACCGCCGATATCGAAGACGCTGAGTTCAAGGTGATCTCGTCGCGGCCGCCGCTGCCGGCGGAGGCCCAGGCGTGACCAGCTCTCGTCTCGCCGCCAACCGCCGGAATGCACGGCGGAGCACCGGGCCGCGCACCGCGGCGGGAAAGCTCACGGTCGCAAGGAATGCATTGCGACATGGGTTGCGCGTCCCAGTTTTGGCCGATCCGGCCCTGGCCCCAGACATCGTCGAGCTGGCCGAACGGCTCGCCGATGGCTCGACAGACCCTCAGAGGCGAGAGCTCGCAGCTCAGGTTGCCGCCGCGCAGGTCGACGTCGAACGCGTGCGCCACGCGCGCAATGCTCTGATCGCACGGCGGCCGATGGAAGCACCGGCCATCGAATCTCGTTTGGACGGACTGTGCGACCAAATACGAGAGCTGGTCGCGCTCGACCGCTATGAGCGACAAGCCATGTGGCGTCGGAAACGGGCGATCCGGGCTTGGCAGGCGGCGTTGTTCTCCAACATTGCGGGTGCGCCATGACCAGACGAAAACCGGGATCGTCTCACGAGCGCGTACGCGCCCTTGCTGCGGAAATCGCCGGACCGCAGGACGCGCCGCTCGATGTGCTGCTCGGCATGATGCGGGATCCGGGCATCGGCAGCCGCGAGCGGATCGAAATCGCGAAAATCTGCCTGCCGTTCGTCCATCCGCGGATCGCCCAGCTTGGTCCATCCGAGAACGAGCCGGAGCGCGAGCCGGTCGATATTTCCGATCCGCGCTACATGCATGAGCTCATTCGAGCCTTGGCGTTTTCGCTGAGCGCCTCGGCCCACCAGCGCCGCGAGGTCCCGGGCCATATCTGGGATTTGCTGCGATGCATTCCCCGCGGGCCCGCCGATCTGAAAGCGCCCGCTCCAGGCAAAGCGTCGGGCGCTCCGCACAGATAGAATTGCGAGAGTGATATGATATATGCAACTTTTACGTGTAAACAGAACAAACAAACCCATTTCGGGGCGGCTGCAGCGCCAGTCCTTTGCTGCAATTCGGGCGGCGTCCTCAAGGCCCCTGGATCGATCGGATGTAGGCGACCATCGCATCGGCGTCGTCGCGGCTGAAACGGAACAGCGGCATGTCCTCATGGCCGGTCAGCAGGCCGCCCTGAAGCCGCACCGACAGCTTCGCCAGGTTGGTCTGGTTGTCCAGGCTGCGAAACCGCGGCGCGGCCGGATGCTTGCTGTTTCCGGTTCGGCCGATGGCGTGGCAACCGCTGCACATGCCGCGGGCCAGGACCTCGCCGCGTTGCTGCAGCGTTTCCGCCATGGCCGGTGCCGAACCAGCCGCAAGCATCAGCAATGCAACGGCCATCATGCGCTCTCGACGGACTGTCATTCCACTCTCCGGTCGATGCTGGGCCATGCGAGCGCGATGGTGGCGCGCACTGGCGAGGTTTTCCCGCGTCAGCGCTCGAGCGATTTGAGGTAGGCGATGACGTCGTGGATCTGCCCGGGATCGAGCTGAAACTCGGGCATGCTGGGATGGCCGGTGCGAATGCCTTCGGCCAGGGCTTCGGCGAGGTTCTCGACCGGATAGCGCAGATGCAGATTGCGAAACGGCGGCGCGATGGCAAGCGGGCTCGCGCCGTGCTTTTCGACCGAATGACATGTCGAGCAGTTGGTTCGCACGAAGCTGCGGCCCCGCTGCTCGGCCGGCGACTGCGCCCAGGCCGGGCTGGTCGCGAGCGCGCCGAACGCCGTCAGGTGAACGGCAACCGCGAGCACTTTCACACGGAATGCAGTCGTCATGGCTTGCGTCCCATCGGTTGGTCCCGCTCGTGCTGCAAAGCCGTCAGCGTGCCGGTGTTCGGACAATAGGATTGCCACGTGGCGCTTTCGGGCCGCCGCGCCAGATCGTGCCGGCATCGCGATTTGTCCGCACACAGCGTGCAGAGGCGCGACAGATCCTGCGCCACCGCCGGATGACGAGCGGACAGGCGCGCGGGATCGAGGTTCAGGGCGCCAAGTCGCCTCGCCAGCAGGTCGGCCGATGTGTCGGGCCACTTGCCCGCCAGCGCCCGAAGCTCGGGGGCGCCGGTGCCGACCTCTCGCGCTATCGCGGCAGCCGCTGCCGCGTCGAGCCGCTCGACCTCGGCCAGCCGCTTGCGGCGGCGGAGCCAGTCCGTCCACCGCCGGAGCAGCCGGCGCACGGACGGCAGCGTGATGCTGTTTCGGTCGGAAGGCATCCAGCTCGTATCTCCGTGCAGGCAGCAACGCATGAGCGGTCGCATGTCGCTAGAGCGCGGCAGGTCTGCTCAGCACCACGCCGATCGCGGCATTTCGCGGAGGCTTCGCCGCCGTGGCACGGGCCATGGTGAGAAGCTGATCGCGGGTCGTGACCCAGCAGATGTCGCTCGACCGGTCGCCGCAGATCGCCTTGCGGGTCGCCTCGTCGGCATCCAGCTCGTTGACGCCAAAGATCTGATAGACGCCCGGGATCAGCCGGCGGCCGAGCCAGTAGAGGAACACCTTGCCGCTTTCGTCGCTCGACTGAATGAGGAAATCGTTGCCGGCGAGCGGCTGCGCCACGAAGCGCCTGGCGTCCCGCGCCAAGCCGCTGGCGCGGACATACTGGCCGTCCTTCCACTGATAGGTCGAGGCGTGGACGCCGCTCGCTTTGTTGTCGACGAACTCCTCGTAGAGATGCACGTCGAACTGCTGTCCAAGCAGCGGCTGCGCATCGGTGATCAGCGGCGTCTCCGATTGGACGCAGGCCGAAAGGAACAGGGCCGCGAGCGCCGCGACAGTGACCTTGCCGAAAACGGTCCGTGACATGATGAACCCCTGGATTGACGAGGGGGCATTGTGCCAGCGGGGACCCGGACCGGCTTTGATCTGCCTCAACCGGAGGCGCAGCGCCGCGGAACGGCGGCCGGCCGCTCCATCTGGAAATTCGTGTCCGTGGCTTGCGGCAGATCAAGGTTCCTTCGCTGCGGCACCGGCAGCATGGTGCATCAGGCTTCACAGCAGGGGGAACATCATGACGGCAGCGCACTCCTCACCAACTCCGCCAGGCTACGCCAGCATCATGGTGTCGATGGATCTGCGGCCCGACGCCGAGCAGCGGGCGAGGCTCGCCACAATCCTGGCCGACCGGTTCGGCAGCCGGCTCATCGGCATTGCCGCGCATCCGATTGCGCCGCCGCTCTATTTCGAGACGGCGCTGCCGGACGTCCAGAGTGCGATGGACCTGGAACACCGTCATGCGGCCCGGGAAATCGCCAAGGCCGAGGCCGCCTTCCGCAAGGTTGTTGGAACCCGCAACCGTGTCGAATGGCGGCACGCGCACACCATCCCGGCCGACTTCGTCGTCGAACAGGCACGGGCGGCGGACCTGATCGTCGCCAGCCGGTCGCGGGCGCGCCACGACGGGCTCGAGCCGATGAGCCTGGACGCCGGCGATCTCGTATTGGCCGCGGGCCGTCCGGTGCTTTTCGTTCCGCCCGAGACCGAGCTCCTGGCCGCGAAACACATCGTGATCGCGTGGAAGGACACGCGGGAGGCCCGACGCGCGGTTGCCGACGCCATGCCCTTCCTGAAGGCGGCCGAAGGCGTGACCGTTGTGACATTCGGTGCCGATGACCGCGGCGCGGCGGATGTCGGCGCGTACCTCGCCTGCCATGGCATCGAGGCCAGTGTCCGGCGCAAGGATGTGGCCGCGCAAGCCGTCGCCGCGGAGCTGATGCGGGTGGCCGAGATTGATGCGGCCGATCTCATCGTTTGCGGCGCCTATGGCCACAGCCGTGCGAGCGAATGGGTGTTTGGCGGCGTCACCCGCGACCTGCTGGCCCACAGCCGGCTCTGCTGCCTTATGGCGCATTGATCTGTACAAGGACCTTGGACCCGCAGTTCGCGAGGTCGCTCGGTCAGCTGTTTTCAAGCTGGGGGTTTCTGTATGCGCCTGACTTTCCTTGGCGGGGCTGGCACGGTGACCGGCTCCAAATTCCTCGTCGAGGCCGGCGGCCGCCGTATCCTTGTTGATTGCGGATTGTTTCAGGGCCTCAAGGACCTGCGCCTTCGCAATTGGGAACGGCTGCCGGTGGCGGCGACCGCGATCGACGCCGTGGTGCTCACGCATGCGCATCTCGATCATACGGGTTACCTGCCGCTCCTCATCAGGCAGGGTTTTGCAGGGCCGGTCTATTCCACGGCCTCCACAAAGGACCTTTGCGATATCCTTTTGCCCGACTCGGGCTTCTTGCAGGAAAAGGATGCCGAGTTTGCCAACCGGCATAGCTATTCGCGCCATAAGCCCGCGCTGCCGCTCTACACGGAGGACGACGCACGCGCGGCGCTGCGTCGTTTGCAGCCGCTTGCATTCCACAAGCCGCACGACATCGGCGGCGGTGCGAGCATCGTGTTCCGCCGCGCGGGCCACATCCTCGGCGCAGCGTCGGTCGCGCTTGTGGCCGAGGGCAAGCGTGTCGTTTTCTCGGGCGACATCGGTCGCTATGGCGACCCCATGATGCCTGACCCCGAAACTGTCGATGCTGCCGATTATCTCCTTGTGGAATCAACTTATGGCGATCGGCTGCATGCGAAGACCGATCCCGAGGTGGAACTGGCCCGGATCGTCAGCCGCACCGTCGGCCGGGGCGGCACAGTCGTCATTCCGGCCTTTGCAGTCGGCCGCGCGCAGCATCTGATGTTCCATCTGGAGCGGCTGAAGCGCGCCGGGGAGCTGCAGAATGTGCCGGTGTTTCTCGACAGTCCCATGGCCGCGGATGCGAGCGACGTCTTCTGCCGCAACGCGGAGGATCACCGGCTTTCCGCCACGGACTGTCAGCGCGCCTGCGCGCTGGCAAGGTATGTACGGGGCACGGACGAGTCCAAGGCGTTGACCCAGAACCCGATGCCGAAAGTCATTATTTCGGCAAGCGGCATGGCGACAGGAGGACGCGTGCTGCATCACCTCAAGCGCCATGCGCCAGATCCGCGCTGCACGATCCTGTTCGCAGGCTTCCAGGCCGCGGGCACCCGCGGTGCGTCGATGGTGGCCGGGGCCGCATCCGTGCGAATTCACGGTGAGGACATTCCGGTCGCTGCCGAGGTGCAGAACCTTTCCATGCTGTCTGCGCACGCGGACCAGGACGAGTTGCTCCGCTGGCTGCGCCAGTTCAAAACCCCGCCACGCCGGACCTTCATCACCCATGGCGAAAGCCATGCCGCAGAGGCGCTGGCTGCGCGCATCGCCGCGGACCTCGGCTGGCGCTGCCATGTTCCGCAACACCTGGAATCGCTGGAGCTCTCATGAGTCCTTCCCCCCAACCGTTGCGGGCGCGGCGGCTCGGCATTCACACCCATGATGAAGCCGTAGCCTACATGCGTGCCGACTGCCATGTCTGCCGTGCCGAGGGCCTCGCGCAGCACTCCCGCATCCAGCTGAATAGCGCTGCCCACGAAATAATTGTCACGCTGCACCACGTGTCGTCCGGGCTCGTTGGTTCTGACGAGGTCGGGCTCTCCGAAAGCGCGTGGCAGCGCCTTGAGCTGCGCGAAGGTGATGCCGTCTATGCCAGCCATCCACGGCCGGTGGACTCGCTCGGTAGCGTCCGCCGGCGGGTCTACGGGAATCGCCTGGCATCCGAAGCGTTTCTTCCGATCATCCGCGACATCGTCGCGGGGCGCTATTCGGACGTTCATCTGGCTTCCTTCATCACCGCTTGCGCCGCCTTGCCGCTTGACCGCGACGAGACGGTGGCCCTCACGCATGCCATGGTCGAGGTCGGCGAGCGGCTCAACTGGGTGGGTTCGCCCATTCTCGACAAACATTCTGTCGGGGGGCTGCCCGGCAATCGCACCACGCCCATCGTGGTGGCGGTGGTGGCGGCGCATGGGCTCGCGATGCCGAAGACTTCGTCGCGTGCGATCACTTCACCGGCCGGGACGGCCGATACCATGGAGACGCTCGCGCCGGTCGATCTCGACCTCCCGGCGATCCGCCGGGTGGTGGAGCGGGAATATGGCTGCATCGTCTGGGGCGGCGCGGTGCGCCTGAGCCCGGCTGATGACGTGCTGATCCGCGTGGAGCGTGCACTCGATGTCGATAGCGAAGGTCAACTCGTGGCTTCGGTGCTTTCAAAAAAAATCGCAGCGGGCTCGAACCACGTCGTGATCGATATGCCGGTCGGCGCGACAGCCAAGGTCCGCAGCCCGGAAGCGGCCAACGCCCTTGCCGCGCGACTTGCCGACGTGGCTTCAGTGTTCGGCATGCAGGTGCGCGTGGTGTTTACCGACGGATCGCAGCCGGTCGGCCGGGGGATTGGCCCGGCGCTCGAGGCCCATGACGTCCTTGGCGTCCTTCAAGCCCGGTCCGATGCGCGTGGTGATCTCAAGGACAGGGCCTGCGCACTGGCGGGCGCACTGCTGGAGCTTGCCGGCAAGGCTGACAGCGGCCATGGGCATGAGATCGCCCAGGCAACCATCGCCGACGGCCGGGCATGGAAGAAGTTTCAGGCGATTTGCGAGGCGCAAGGCGGCATGCGCGTGCCGCCCGTGGCTTCCCACCGCCATCCGTTCCTTGCCAGCCGCGACGGGCGAATAGCGGTGATCGACAATCGCAAGATCGCGCGCCTTGCCAAGCTCGCTGGCGCTCCGGAGGTGAAAGCCGCCGGCGTCGCCCTTGAGGCTGGCCTTGGCCAACGTGTGGCGGCCGGGCAACCGCTCTGCGTCGTGCACGCCGAAAGCCGTGGCGAGCTTCAGTATGCGCTCGACTACGTTGCGGCCAACCCGGACATCATCGAGATCGCCGCGTCATGACACCGCTGATTATTCCGTTGCCCGGCAACGAAAAGCTGGCCGATGCGCTGGCCCGCCTCCTGCCGGGCGAACGCGGCGCGATCGAGACGCGCGCCTTCCCCGATGGTGAGACTTACCTTCGCTTCGCAACCGATGTCCGCGGCAGAAGCGTGATACTTGTCGAGACCCTCGATCGTCCCAACCCAAAGGCGCTCCCGCTTCTCTTCGCAGCCGACGCCGCGCGTGACCTCGGCGCGGCCAGGCTGGTTTTGGCAGCGCCCTATCTTGCCTATATGCGGCAGGACCGGCGTTTCCATCCCGGCGAGGCTGTGACCTCCGTGACCTTTGCCGGGCTCGTTTCACGCGCTTTCGATGCCCTTGTGACGGTTGATCCGCATTTGCATCGCTATGCAAGCCTTGGTGCGCTTTATTCGATACCGGGCGAGGTCGTCCATGCCGCGCCGCTGCTCGCCATCTGGATCGCGGCGAATGTCAGCGCCCCCTTGCTGATCGGTCCTGACAGCGAAAGCGAGCAGTGGGTGAGCGAGGTCGCGCGCCGCGCCGGTGCGCCGTACCGGGTCTTGCAGAAGCAGCGCTTTGGCGACCGGCAGGTCGAAATCATCATTCCCGATCTGCACGGCCTGACGGATCGCACGCCGGTGCTGGTCGACGACATCATTTCTTCCGCGCGAACGATGATCGAAGCTGCCCGCAAATTGAGGGATCAAGGCTTTCGCCCGCCGACATGCGTTGCGGTGCATGCCCTGTTTGCGGCGGAAGCAGAAAAGGAGTTGCAGGTCGTCGCAGGACGACTGGTGTCGACGAATACGGTCGCGCACCACAGCAACGACATCGATGTGAGCGGCGCGATCGCGGAGGCGCTGCGGCGGCTGATCTAGGCCTTACGGCGTCTTGTCCTTGTTATCGGTGTGCGCTTGCCGGTGCCCATGGCCATGCCCGAACAGATGCATGATGGGGCAGGCGAGCAGCAGCAGATAGGGAAGGGCCGAGAATACATGGCCGGTATGATTGGCCAGCAGGTAGGCCGCGATGGCCGCCAGTGCGAGCGTGACGGCCCAGCCGAACTTCGAGCCCAGGAATCCGTGCATCGCAACCTCCTTCGGCGGACGGCATGCCGCGCCGCTGTGCTCGGACGAGAGCATTTTCCGGCGAAGTGTGAAGCGGTTCGCCGCAGAAAATGCGACCAAACCAAAAAGCTCTAGAGTGAAGCCGTCTTTGTGCCGAGGATCGCCGCACTCCAGGTGGGCCAGAGATTGTAGAAGAACACAAAGATAATGGCCGCGATCCAGCCATAGACCATGCTCGCGATCAAACCGTAGATGAAGCTGCCGACAGTGATCAGCGTGAAATTCGGAAAGATCGCCGTCAGCAGCGCATGCCCCTTCAACTCGGGGTAACCGAGCCAGAGCAGAACGCAGATCACATAGATCGTCTGAAACAGCATGCAGGTCGCAAACATGGTGCGCAGGTAAGGCAGCTTCGTCATGGCTGTTCTCCTCTGTCTGCCATCTTTCCCGCATCGCCAGCTTTGATGGAGCTCGAGGTTCCCCTGGCGGATTCGATGCCACGATCACGTGGCTGGATGAGCGCCTGCTAATGCTTGCTGGGTGTCCCCGGCATCGGTGCCAGGCCGAGCACCATTCTCCGTTGCTCAGTCGTCAGGACTTTCGCCGCTTCACCGACCGCACGGATGAATGCCAGACGAATATCAGACCGGAGTTTCTCGATCTCTCGCAACTTCGTCTCAACCGACTGAGCATCGGGCTGGTCCGCTGCCGTGATCATCCAGAGGGCCTGCTCAGACTCATCGATCTTCCGCTGCGCGGCCGAATATTCACCCAGCGTCCGCTGCTTGATGCCGTTGAGTGCGGTCGTCTGGTCGACCGTGAAGCTGAGCTTGTTGGCGTAGTCGAGAAAGAAGCCCGTCGCGCCGACATGGTATATGTGCGATGCACCTGGGAAGCCGGGCAGCGCCGACGGCATCGCCATGGAGGTCCCGGCTCCCGGTGCTGCGCCCATCGCACCCATCCCCATTTCGCCCATCCCGGAAGAACCGCCCGTTCCGCGCATGCCGCCCATCTCCGGGCGACGCATTCCCCCCGGCATCGCGTCCATGCTTCCGCTCTGGCCGGACATCATGCCCCCGCCGGTGGCCCCTCCCTGGTTCATTTGATGCATCATCGCGAGTTGCGTGCGCGGCTCGACGCGATCCACGGCATGGGCCGCGGTCACAAGCGACATCACCGAGATGCCGATCGCTGATGCGCGCAGGATGCGACCAGAGTTGATAAGGACCTTTGCCATCTCACTGCTCCCTTCGAAATGAGTCGCCTGACCAACCGGATGCCGGCGACGAGCCGCGCGCTCCGGCGGAGTGCGCGAGTCTCGCTTGCCGCAATCGGCTAGGATGATTTCTTCTTGTGCTTGGCTTTCGGCATGTCGCCGATGTGGTGCGGCTCGGCCTTCGGCCCGCCCTGATAGTGATGCTGGCCGGCCTGGCTCGGCGTTCCCTTGCCTTGGGTCGTCTTTCCGGCGTCCCGCTTGCCGATGTGGTGCGGGACCTCGGTCTTCGGGCCGCCTTGGTAATGGTGGTCGCTGGCGCGGTCCTGGGCCACGACGGGCGCCGCCAGGAACGGCAGCAGAGCGGCTGCCATGAGGGCGTTCTTCAGCATTTCAAGTCTCCTTGCGAGCGAATGATCGAGCACGCTCAAACCCTATCTCCGGCTGAAGTTCGGCGCTTTGAGATAGGTCAATCGACAGAGACGCCGATGGCGCGATTGAGTGCGGGCGGCGGCGAGCTCATTTCGTGAATGCCGGGCTTCGTCCGCGATCAGCAATGCATAGGAGAAAGAAATGCTCGGTCGTCGCGAATTCGTCGCGTTGTCCGTCGCCGCAGGGGTGCCGTCCGGCAGCGCATGGGCTTCGTTGAGCCGGTCTCCTGGCTAGTGGTGCTTGTACCACCCGGCCCCTTTGATCTCATTGAAGGAGCTGGTTTGATGGCACAGGTAGCATTGCCTCACATCGGCATGTTCCTGCCGCGCCACCGATTTTGACACCATCTCGAAATGCATCATGTAGTGGCTCGGCGGCGCTTGATGGCATTGCGCGCAATCCCGGGACGTCGGCGAGGGGTGAAGGAATCCCGCGACGCGCCATGTCGTTGTTTCATGACATCCGGCGCATTCGCGCCCGAACAGCTCCCGGTGCGGATCGCGGACACTGTGACAGGTCGCGCAGTTGAGATTGCTCTTCTCGGCGGGCCGGGACATTCGCATGCCGAGAAAGGCGATCATGTCCTCCACCATCTGACGTGAGGCGCCCGGATGGCCCGCGGAGCCTGCCGTCAGATGGCCCCCGATGCGCAGCAGCGCGGCATGATCCATCCTGGTCGGGCGGTTGGCTGCCTCGTGCTCGACATGGCAGCCGCGGCAATCCTGGATGCCGGCATGAAACGCGGTCGACTGCTTGGCGAGATTGGCAGTGGCGGTCGCGTGACAGGCAATGCAGGTGGTCGCTTCGACGCCGCGCATCGGCGTGTGGCATGATTCGCATTTGTCGCCCAGGAACGCATGCTTTGCCGAAAGCGGGCCGGGCTTGAAAAGACCCGGCCACGCCGAAATGGACGTGGAGCCCGAACGATAAAGCCCAAATATGATTGTGATCGCGGCTGCAACGGCGACGCTGATCAGGGCAGCATACAAGAGGCCGGGCTTCGTCACGGGAGCCACCGCAGTCCGTAATAGACCTCGCCGGCGATGTGAAGCGTCAGCAGCAAATACATCACGATCGCGGAGACGACGTGGACGACGATCCAGAGCGTGAAAAGACGCTTGATGCCTTCTCGCGCGCCAACGGCATATTCGAGGTCGGTGATGCTGCCGGCAATTTGCCGCAGAGGAATGCCCTGCACGGCCGAAAAAGCGACCGTCGGGGACAAATCTTCGCTGCCGGCCCGCGTGGCGAGGGCGTCCATCCGTTGGTCATAAGCGGAGCGGAAGGCCCCGAGACGGGACTGCGCCTCGCGCAGTTCGGCGGTCGTCAGCGGCAGGTAGTAGCGGCCCAGAAAACCGGTGGCGACGGCGACCAGCATGCTGACGACGAGGGCGATGCCGAGCGGGCTTTGATACTTGTGGCCTGTGTGCAGGATGGCAAGGAACGCGCCAAAGACTCCTGCGTAAACATGGAAGGTCAGCAGGGCGCGCAATGAAATGACCTTTGTGATCCACGCCCTGAGACGGCTGCTGTACTTGATCAGGGGATAGATCAGTAGGAGGAGCAGCAGCGTGGCGGCGGCGGCGCCCAGCGCGAAGCCCGCCAAGGTGCCCGCAAACCTCTGATCGCTGTGAAGGACGGAGGCAGGAACCAGGAACAAGAGAACCGTAGCGATGGCCCCGACAGCGAGCCGTTCGGTTGGGTTCATATCAGGCCTCGACAACGAGGTTGCCGACCGACTTGGCCTGACACGCGAGAATGAAGTTGTTGGCCTTGTCGTCCGGGGTGAGACCGTCCTCCACCTCCATCGTGACCTTGCCCTCCAGCAGCTTCACCCTGCAGGTGCCGCAGATTCCAGACCGGCATGCATAGTCGATCGGCACGCCGGCAGATTCCGCCACCTCAAGGACCGATTGGTCGGGAGGCAACGACGCTGTCTTGTTCGATCTCGTGAACCGGATGGAGGCCGTTGCCGGACCGACGGCTGCGGAACCGCCAGGTGCCGCCGATACGCCAGCGGTACCCGGCATGGGCGGCTGAGCTGGTGCGGCGACCGTCGCGCCGGGCGGCGGCACCGCGCCTCGCGCTGGGCCAAAGGCTTCGGTCTCGATTTGCCCGTCGGGCACCCCAAGCGCGGCCAGGCACTTCCGCATGGCGGCCATCATTCCGGGCGGACCGCAGAGGTGCACGCGGCGTTGCGCGATGTTGGGCACCACCTGCGCCAGAAATTCGGTGGTGATTGGCCCTTGCGGGCCGACCCACGACGTGCCGGCCGCATGGGCCATCGTCGCCGCGATATGCAGATTGGCGTGATGACGCTGCAGGTATTCGAGTTCGTCGCGGAAGAGAAAATCCGTGCTCGACCGAGTGCCGTAGACCAGAAAGATTTCACCGGGCCAGGCGATGTCGGTCAGATAGCGAATGGCCGACATCAGGGGCGTGATGCCGACGCCGCCGCCGATCAGCACGATGCTCTCCGCCTCCGACCCTTGAAACGTGAAAACTCCGGATGGTGCCGTCACGTCGATCAGATCGCCAACCTTGATCTTGTCGTGCATATGGTCGGAAAAGACGCCGAAATCTTCGCGTTTGATCGTCGTTTCGACGTAAGCGGTTTGCGCAGGCGATGAAGCAATCGTGTAGGACCGCCTGACAAGCTTGCCGTCGATCTCTGCGGCATAGGTGAGAAACTGCCCGGGCAAGAAGCTGAATGGGATTCGCCCGCCTTGCGGATCTCTCAGCCGAAACGTTTTGATGTTCGGCGTCTCTGGAAAAATCGCGGCAACTTGCAGCTTGCCCTTCCAAAGCCCTGAGGGTTTTGCCGCATGTCTCTCAGGGGGTGAGACCGCCGGACTCTCGAGCTTCCGTGCGTCGTCCGCAGAGCCGGCACCTGGCGGGTTGCCCGAGTCCCTGCCGTTGCCCGGCGGACGTGGGGTGCCGGAAGGAGCGCCGGGCAAGCCTGTGGTCGGCATCGCCGCAGCGGCCACGGCGAGCCGACCGACGAGCGCGTTCGCGCGCCGGACCCGAAGCAGATAGATGATCAGCATGCCGGCGGCGAAGGTGGTCACCAGTGACATTGTGACCGCGTGAAACCAGGACAGGCCAAATGGGCCTTCAACCGCTTGAGCCGCGGCAGGCTGGGTCAAGTTCAGCTGTGTCTTGAACCACTCCTGCGCGATCTGTTGTGGCGGCTTGCCATCGGCCAGGGCCCGCAGCGCCACCATGCCGCTGCTCACCTCATTCAGGCTTTCGCGAAGGCGTCGCTCGGCAAGCTCTGCGGCTGCGATATTTCTCGCAGCGACGGCATGACGCAAGGCATCTTCAGCCCGAGCGAATTCTTCCATTCCCGCACTGATGCGGGCCTGAGCCTGCGCCTCGATGGTCCGGCGCTGTTCCGGCGTCAGCGTCTGAAGCGCCATCAACGACGGATAGAATTCCCTCGGCGGGCGACCCATCATTCCGCACATGGGCCCCGTTGCACCGGTGCAGCCGGGAGGGGCCGGCTGATGGCCGGTGCCGTCCGGGCTTGAGGCAGGTGGACGGGACGGGGCCGGACTGCTTGGCCCGGCAGGATGATGTTCGGAATGGTCGCCGGGTGCCTGCGCCAGCCCGGGAGACGCCAAGCTCAGGGCGAACACCAAAAGGAAACAACCCGGCAGCCTTCCGCCGTAACGTCGGCGAACTGCTGTCAGGTTGTTGGGCATCGGGCCACCCTGTGCTCGCCCGTTCGACGGGCCGCTCACGAACACCTGATCCTGGATATGCGAAAGGCGAGGACCTTATCGCGTTTTGCGAATTTCGGTGATCATGACGGCATTTCGCAAACGGGCAGCCGTGAATGCCACCGTATCGCCAGGCTGCAACCCTCGCAACAGGCGGCGGTTGGTGACATGGAATGTCATTCGCATCGGCGGCATCCAAATGCTTCTTTCGCGATTTTGGACTTCTCCGGTCCAAAGAGTGATTGTGCCGGGGCCAGCGTCGACCGCTTCAACTTGGCCGGTGGCATGCGCGTGGCCGGTGGGCGACACCATTTTGTGGTGCTCGCGATCCAGTTGCTCAAGCCAAGCGCTTGGCGTCGCGAGCCCCTGCGCACGCGCAGAAGGTCCGGCGACCGTCAAAACGGCGTTGATGACAATTGCAAAAAACACGGTGGTGCGCATCTGAGCCCCTCTTTGATTTGCGATCACATGACAAATAGACGGTCCGCAATGAGCCGCTTTGCGATAGATCAACGGTGCCGATACGGCCGTGTTCGGCCGGATGTGCTCGCCTCATATGGTTACTTGCCGTTATGGGGGCTGAGCCGAGGGCAGAACCCATCGCTGGCGTTCACGGCCCCCGGCGAATTTTCCATTTCCGCGCTGATGCCGGCCCGAACCTGCACCTCGTGGTCGGCCGCCATGCCGGCGTCAGCGTCTGAAATGACATCAACGACGGATGCAATTGTTTCGGTGGGCGGCCCATCGTTCCGCGCAAACGATCCGCATATCACGCGTCGTGAAGCTCGCGTCCGCTGCGTCGGCCTGAGCCTTATCGCTCCAGCGATTTCAGATAGGCGATCACTGCGTCCACCTGGTCGGGTGCGAGGCTGAACTCCGGCATCGAGGGATGTCCGGTGACGATGCCTTCGGCAAGGGCCTCCTGCAGGGACACGACGGGGTACCGCTGGTGCAGCGTGCGAAACGCCGGCGCAATCGGGAGCGGGCTGTCGCCCGTGCGGCCGATCGCATGGCATCTTGCGCAATTGGCCTGCACGAACACGCGGCCGCGCTGCGCGGACGGCGACAGCGTCTCGGTGCGGCCGTCGGCCAGCGGGAAGCCGGCGAGCATCAGAGCCGCAACGCAACCGGCTTTGAGGGATCGGAAAAGCCGCATGACCGGCTCTGGATTTCCAGCAATGACGGTGGTTTGGCCGTGGGCGGCCCGGTCTCGGACGCGGTCGGCATGCGTGGCGCCAACGGACTTTTGGCAACCGGCCAGCGGCCGGCGAGGTTTTTGGCTGGAGCGCCGGGGTCCGAGGGGCGTGTCTCCGGCGGCGGAACGGGCCGCCGCCATGGGACCAGGAAGCCTCCGATTGCGCGTCTCAACGCATGAAAGCTCCCGTCCATCGCGGCTGCCCCGGGTCTGCAGTCGCCTAGCCGTTCAGCCGTCCCAGCGTCGCGCGGTTGCGCAGCACCACGCGGCGCGAGCTCGGCAGCTCGATGGCCGCCGTGCTTTCCAGCTGGGACATGGTGCGCGAGACGGTCTCGATGGTGAGGCCGAGGAAGTCGGCGATGTCCTGGCGCGACATCGGCAGCTCGAACTGGTTGCTTCCGGAAACCCGCGCGGCCATGTCGAGCAGGAAGCCGACCACGCGCTCCTCGGCGGTCTTGATCAGCGCCAGGAAATGGTCCTGCGCGCGCTGCAGCTCGCGCGCGGTGATGCTCCAGAGCTGGCGCGCGACGGCGGTGTCGCGTTCGGCGAGCGCCACCAGCGCGCTGCGCTTGACCACCAGCACCTTGCTGTCGGTCACGGCCTCGGCGGAGAAAACGTGCGTTTCCCCGCTTTCGAGCCCGAACACGTCGCCGGCAACATAGAAGGCGCCGATCTGACGCCGGCCGTCGGCCAGCACCTTGTAGGTCCGGACCGTTCCGGTGACGACCTTGTAGAGATAGTCCGCCGGCTCGTTCTCGCCGTAGATCTCCGCGTTGCGTTTGAACGTCATCGGCGCGCCCATCATGGCGATGGCGTCGCCCTCGGGGGCGGTCACCCCCGGCGCCGCCGGGGACTTTGCATGGACGTCAGGCTTGAAAGAACGGGACTGAATGGCGCTTTGCGAGATCATGTCATGACCCTCCGATGTGTGAGGTCATGGGTACCGGCCGGGATGAGACCGGAAAATTCAGATATCATCCCTAAGGGAAATTACGTAGGTGCGCGCCGGGCATTTCTGGTGCAAATTCAGGACGTTCGGCCACTGTGCGGCCCGCTCTGCGGCTCACTGTGCGGCCTTGGGCGAGTGAAGCTTCATGGCCGATACCGCAACCGATCTGCAGCGCCCCTCGCGGCAAGGTGATTTTCAAGCCCGGTTCGGCCAGCGCCCGCTGGTGACCCATGCGCTTGCCCTGGGTCTCGTCACCCTCGTCTTTTTGCTGCGCGCGTGGATTGCGCCGACGCTCGGCAACCAGTCGCTTTACCTGTTTCTGGTGCCGCCGGTGCTGATCGTGGGAATTGTCGGTGGCCTCTGGCCGGGCGTGCTCGCGACCCTCTATGCCACGGCCCTGCAGCTCTTTCTCGGCGGCGACTATCGGGCGCTGGCCGACGTCCATGGGCCGATGTTCGGCGGCGAAGCCGCACGCACCACCACCTTCGTCCTGGTCGGAATCGGCATCGCCTGGTTCGGCGAGCATCTGCGGCGCGCGCGCGGCGAGGCTGCCACCAGCACGCAGGCCGCGCTTGCGCGCCAGGCGCATCTGCAGTCGATCCTCGACACCATACCGGAGGCCATGATCGTCATCGACGAGCGCGGCCACATCCAGTCGTTCAGCATCGCTGCGGAGCGGTTGTTCGGCTACGCCTCGGCCGAAGTGATCGGCCAGAACATCAAGATCATGATGCCGTCCCCCTATCGCGAGGAGCATGACGGCTATGTCGCCCGCTATCTGCGGACCAATGAGGCGCGCATCATCGGCATCGGGCGGGTTGTCGTCGGCCAGCGCAAGGATGGTTCCACCTTCCCGATGGAGCTCGCGGTGGGCGAAATGCGCTCCAACAACCAGCGCTTCTTCACCGGTTTCATCCGCGATCTGACCGAGCGCCAGAGCGCCGAGGCGCGCCTGCAGGAGTTGCAATCCGAGCTGGTGCACATCTCGCGCCTGACCGCGATGGGCGAGATGGCGTCGACGCTCGCTCACGAGCTCAACCAGCCGCTTTCCGCCATCACCAACTACATGAGGGGCTCACGGCGCCTGCTGGCCGGTCATACCGACGAAAACGTGGTCATGGTTCGTGACGCCGTTGAGAAATCGGCGGAGCAGGCCTTGCGCGCCGGCGAGATCATTCGCCGCCTGCGCGACTTCGTTTCCCGTGGCGAGAGCGAGCGGCGCGTCGAAAGTGTGGCGAAGATCGCCGAGGAAGCGAGCGCTCTCGCCCTGGTCGGCGCCAAGGACCAGGGCGTCCGCACCCAGTTTCATTTCGATCGCGGCAGTGATCTCGTGCTGGCCGACAAGGTGCAGGTGCAGCAGGTGCTGCTGAACTTGATGCGCAACGCCATCGAAGCCATGCAGGACGCGAAAACCCGCAATCTGACCATTTCCGCCGGGGCCGCGGACGGCATGGTGACCGTGAGCGTCGCGGACACCGGCAGCGGCATCACGCCCGACATGATGAAACAGCTGTTTCAGCCGTTCGTGACCACCAAGCGCGAGGGTATGGGCGTCGGATTGTCGATCTGCCGCACGATCGTCGAAGCCCACGGCGGTCGCATCTGGGCCGAGCCCAATCCCACCGGGGGCACCATCTTCCGGTTCACGTTGCGCGGGGTGACGCAAGAGGAGCTCAGCGATGCCCGATGAAGGCATTGTACATGTGGTCGACGACGACGAGGCGATGCGCGAGTCGCTGGCGTTTCTGTTCAAGAGCGCCAAGGTCCCGGTCGCAACCTACGAGGCCGCAAGCCTCTTCCTCGACAAGCTGCCCGGCGTGACCGGCGGCTGCGTCGTCACCGACGTCCGCATGCCCGGCATGAGCGGGATCGATCTGCTGAAGCGGCTGCGCGAGCTCAACTGCACGATCCCGGTCATCGTCATCACCGGCCACGGTGACGTGCCGCTGGCCGTGGAAGCCATGAAATACGGCGCGTCCGACTTTCTGGAAAAGCCGTTCGACGACGACCTGATTCTGGCCGCGGTGCGAACAGCGCTCTCCGATCAGGCGGCCAGCCAGGAGGAACAGGCGCTTCGGGCGGCGATCGTCCGGCGCCTCGAGCTTCTCAGCGCCCGTGAACGCCAGGTGCTCGACGGGCTGGTCGCCGGCCATCCCAACAAGACCATCGCCTTCGACCTCGGCATCAGCCCCCGGACCATCGAGATCTATCGCGCCAATGTCATGACCAAGATGGAGGCCGCGAGCCTGTCCGAGCTGGTCCGCATGGCGCTGACCGCCGGCGTTCTCGGCAAAGCATCGGCCAAGGGGCCATAGGCCCGGCTGGATAGCCCGAACGCCGGCAGCGAGCCGGCTTGATTTACGTCAAAGCACGCTGGGCGTTGACGCGCGATGGTGCCGCCATCGCCGCCATGGGCGGCCAAGCGGAGGGCCCGCCATGATCAAGGACGTCGTTGCCAATCTGTCGGTGGGCAAGCCGCGCGAGATCGTCGGCGAATTCGCCGTGACCGTGGCCAAGATGTTCGATGCGCACCTGACCGCGGTGGCGTTCGCCAATGAGCCGCCGGTCACCTCGATGTCCGACTGGGTCAATCACGAGATCATCGGCAATTACCGCGCCGAGCAGAAGGCTTATGCCGAACGGGCCGAGAAAGCGACCCTCGACCTGGCGCGGTCGGCCGGTATCGATTGCACGACGCGAATCCTGCGCCACGCCGTGGTCGATGCGGCCGAGGTGTTTGGCGCGATGGCCCGCGACTACGACCTCTCCGTGGTCGCGCAGGGCGAGCCCGACGACGACGTCGCGGAGACGCTGATGATCGAAGCCGCCCTGTTCGAGTCCGGGCGGCCGGTCCTGGTCGTGCCCTACATCCAGAAGGCGGGCCTGAATCTTGATCGCGTAATGGTCTGCTGGGACGGCAGCCGCAACGCGGCGCGGGCGGTCGGAGACGCGCTCCCGTTTCTTCGGATGGCCACGCGTGTCGACGTCGTTACGGTCGAGCAGGCCGAGCGGCGTAACGAGCTGAAGGGCGCCCAGATCGCCGAGCATCTTGCCCGCCACAAGCTTCCGGTCGAGCTGAAGCCGCTGGTCGCGCCCGATGCGGAAGTGGCCAATGTCATCCTCTCCCATGCGGCGGATAATGACGCTGATCTGATCGTGATGGGCGGCTACGGCCATTCGCGTTTGCGCGAGTTCATCCTCGGCGGCGCAACCCGCGGGATGCTCCAGTCGATGACGGTCCCGGTGCTGATGTCCCACTAGCCGGCGAACCTCGATCGTCCAACAGCTTGGAATGAAAGGAGTCAATCATGACGCTCGTTCACATCATCGTTCTCGCCGGAATCGTCGCTGCCTTCGGCGCGTTCGCGGTCGTCCTGGCCTGGGGCGATTATCAGACCCGTGGCCTTCGGGCAGGCTGGAACGTGCCGGAACAGCAGAAGGCTCAGTTCGCGGATGATCTGAAGATTGCCGCCTGAGTCGGCGGCCCGCAAACAGTTTCACGGCAGAGCGGCGGCGAGGTGATCCTCGCCGCCGCTTCTCGCGGTTGGTTTGCGCCAGCCTATCCACGTCATGGCCGGGCATAGCCGTCCGAAGGACGGCGTCGCTTCGCTCGCCTTTGTCCCGGGCCATCTCGATCAGGTCGGCAAGGTGCTCCCCTAGGCGGGATGCCCGCGACAAGCGCGGGCATGACGGCGGAGATGGTGGACAAAGCCAACTGGAAATCGGTCTAGCCGCGGTCTCGACGGCTACGACCTTGAAGGTGTGATCGGTCTTCTCGTCGCGCAGCGTCAGATCTTCTCCGACGGCGATGCGATGAGCACCGAAGCCTCCTTGGTTTTGCCGTTGCAGGATGCGCAATATTCGCCGTCCATCGGTTGAGGCTGATCAAAGGCCGGAACCGTTTTCCGGTCTGCGATGTTTCGTCCTGCTCCCAGGCCAATCCGCACCATGACGACAGAATCGAATCGATCCGAGGAACAAGCCGCAGTCTTCGCGTTTCTCGAGGATCCCAAGACCCATGGCGGCGACACGGTGCGGCGCCTCGATACCCACGCCGCTGCGGTTTTTCTCGCTGGTGACCGCGCGCTCAAGGTGAAGCGGGCGGTGCGCTTTCCCTTTCTCGACTATTCCACGCTGGACAAACGCAAGGCCGCCTGCGCCGCCGAGATCGAAGTGAACCGGCCATTCGCTCCGGACATTTACCGGGGGATCGTGCCGATCACCCGCGAAGCCGATGGGCAATTCGCCGTCGGCGGGTCCGGCAGCCCTGTCGAGTGGGCCGTCGAGATGGTCCGCTTCGACGAGGACCAGACGCTGGACCACATCGCGGATCGTGGTGGTCTCGACGCGGTCCTGTCCGCGAAGCTCGCTGTGGCGGTTGCGGCCATGCATGCACGTTCGGCGCGGGTCGCCGCAGCGCCCTGGCTTGCGGCGCTCGAAGATTATGTCGGGCACAACACGGCCGCATTTCGCGAGCGTGCGGCGCTGTTTCCGGCGGAACGGGCCGCCGCCCTCGATCGCAATTCGCGCGCGATGCTGGTGCGGCTCGCGCCGCTTCTCCGCATGCGGGGTGAGGCGGGCTTCGTCCGCCGCGGCCACGGCGATCTTCACCTGGGCAACATCGCGGTGCTCGACGGCGAGCCGGTTGCTTTCGATGCCATCGAATTCGATCCGCTGGTTGCCTCCGGCGACGTTCTCTATGACCTCGCCTTTCTGCTCATGGACCTGATCGAGCGCGGTCTGCACGGCGCGGCGAACATCGTCCTGAATGGCTACTTCGCGGGGACGCGCGACGATGCGGACTATGACGGCCTTGCCGCATTGCCGCTGTTCATGTCGCTGCGCGCGGCCATTCGCGCGAAGGTCACCGCGGCACGGATCGATCAGGCCGCCGAGAGCGCCCGCCGCAATATCGAGCGGTCGGCGGCGCGATATTTCGAGATCGCGCAATCGCTGCTCGCGCCACGACCGGCGACCGTCGTCTGCACGGCGGGCCTCTCCGGCACCGGCAAGTCGGTGCTGGCCCGGTCCCTTGCGCCCTGTCTGTTGCCTGCGCCCGGAGCGATCGTGCTGCGTTCCGACGCGGAACGAAAGGCCATGTACGGCATGGCTGAAACCAGCCGGCTGCCGCCGGACGCCTATCGCGCGGAGGTGTCGGAGCGCCTCTATGCAGCCTTGTACGGCAAGGCCCACCGGATCGCCCGTGCCGGATTTTCCGTCATCGTCGACGCCGTCTTCGTCAAGGCCGCCGAGCGGCAGGCGATCGATGATGCCGCCCGTGCCGCTGGAGCCCGGTTCCATGGGCTCTTTCTCACGGCGGATCTGGCCACGCGCGTCGGGCGCATCGGCGGCCGCGGCCCCGACGCCTCCGACGCCGATGCAGCCGTGGCCCGCATGCAGGAGGATTTCGCAACCGGCGATATCACCTGGGCGCGCGTCGATGCGTCGGGAACCGCGGCCGAGACCCTGGCCCGGGCCCGAACGCAGCTTTCGGCAGCCGCGCTCAGATGATCCCGCCCGGCGCGCTTATTGATTGTTCGTCCATTCACGCCAGTGGGTCGGATGCACGTCGATCGGCTTGCCCGTCGCGGCGTTGATCCAGCCCTGCCTCGCCCGCCGGCAGCAGGCCACCAGCACATGCACGTCTTCGCCCTCGAGGACCGCGAGCTGAAGGTCGCAGTCGAACGGGGCGTTGACGATCGGCTTCCAGGCTTCTGTCGGCATTCGTCGCGAAATCCGCATGGTTCGGCAGTCTAAGCCGTATTTTCGCGCGACCCGTTGAATCGGGCTTTGACCTGCATCAAATCCCTTTCGGATATTGCTCGATGGCGACCCGTGTCGCTTGTCGCGTCCTTTGACATTCCTCAAGTTGCCGGGGCGCGAACCGGGCCATCGTCAGCCATCCGGAAGGAGGATGCCATGAAAGCCCAGGACGTCATGACGCAATACGTCATTTCCGCCAGCCCCGACGATACGGTCGCGCGCGCCGTGCGCACCATGCTGCAGAACGACATCAGCGGGCTGCCGGTGCTCGATGCGAACGGAACGCTGGTCGGCATGATCACCGAAGGCGATCTGCTGCGCCGGGCGGAGACCGCGACGGAGCGCCGGCGGCCGCGCTGGATGGAATTCTTCGCGGGCCCGGGGCATCTCGCCGAGGAATACGTGCAGGCTCACGGCCGCAAGGTCGGCGAGGTGATGACGCGCGATCCGGTCAGCGTGACCGAGGAGGTACCGCTCGAGGACGTGGTCATGCTGATGGAAAAGCGGCGTATCAAGCGCGTTCCCGTGGTTCGCGACGGCAAGGTCATAGGCATTGTCAGCCGCGCCAACCTGCTGCATGCGCTGGCGCGTATTGCCGGCGAAGCAAGGCCGGCCGGCGGCGACGACAAGACCATTCGCGATCGCCTGATGGCGGACCTCGGCCGGGAACGGTGGGCGCCGGCCGGCGGTCTCGACATCATCGTGCGCGATGGCGTGGTGGACCTTTGGGGCACCATCACCGACGAGCGCACCCGCCAGGCATTGATCGTCGCCGCCGAGAATGTTCCTGGCGTCAAAGGCGTGAAGGATCACCTCGCCTGGATCGATCCGATGTCGGGCCTGTACTTCCCCCCGGCGGAGGAACCGACGGGTCTGCCCAAGGCGAGCTAGCTTAGCTGGTGCAACACGAGGTAGGGTGGGCCAAGGCGCGCAGCGCCGGGCCCACGCATTCTTGCGCGGCTCAATGACGTGGGCACGCCGCTGCGCGGCTTTGCCCACCCTACTGCATCCGGTGCTACTGGAAGATTTCGTTGAAGCGCCGCTTGATCCGCGGCGTCTCCTTTTCGATGTAGTCGTAGTCGACCGCAAGGATCTTCAGGCTCGACAGCGGCGGCGAGCCGGCCGGCGCGGCGATATCGCCCCGCGCGGCGAAGCCGCCGTCCGCCGGAAAGATCTTCTGCACCTCGTCGCCGACGTTGTACTCGGCGAACAGCTTTGCCGCGTTCGGATTGGGGCTTCCCTTCACCACCGAGGTGGGTGAGGGGATGACGAACACGCCGTCGCTCGGATAGAGCGTCTTCATCGGATGCCCGGCGGCACGGTCCTCCGCCGCGTAGGAGTCGAGCGCGCCGACCGCGATCAGCCGCTCGCCGCGCTTGAGCATGTCGGCGGCCTGCTGGTTGCCCTG